>DYKQ01000001.1 GCA_020722545.1 Thiomonas intermedia
TGAGATCACTCCCTCCCCACTTGTGGGGAGGGTTGGGGTGGGGATTGCCCGGCCCCGGGGGCGCTCAAGACCGACAGGCTACTGGCGATGTATTTTTCCAACGCCACTTTCCGCAAGATCGTCTGCGCCGTACGGGCCAAAATGTAAAACAGCCGCCAGGGTGGGCGGCTGTGCAGACGTCTATTGCTGGCCCGGTAGCGCGTTCAGCTCAGTTCCTCATACAGCGGCAGGGTGAGGAAGTCGGTGAACTGCGCGCTGGTGGCTATCTGCTCAAAGATCTGCGCGGCCTTGTCGAACTGACCCGTCGCGCCGGTGGCTTTCACCTTGGCGAGTTCCTCCGGGATGATCGCGCGCACCAGATCGGCAGTGACTTTGCGGCCGTCGCTCAGCACGCCCTTGGGGCTCTGAATCCATTGCCACACCTGGCTGCGCGAGATTTCTGCGGTGGCCGCGTCTTCCATCAGATTGTGGATGGGCACCGCGCCACTGCCCGCCAGCCATGCGCCGAGGTAGTGAATGCCAACGTTGATGTTGTTGCGCAGCCCGGCTTCGGTGATGGGGGCTTCGGGGCGGAAGTCCAGCAGGTCGGCGGCGCTCACGCTCACATCGTCGCGGGTCTTGCCGATCTGGTTGGGCGCATCGCCGAGCACGGCGACGAACTCCTCCATCGCCACCGAGACCAGCCCCGGATGCGCCACCCAGCCGCCGTCGTAGCCGTCGGTGGCGTCGCGGCGTTTGTCCATGCGGATGCCCTCCATGGCCTTGGCGTTTTTCTCCGCGTCGTTCTTGATGGGGATGAGCGCGCTCATGCCGCCAATGGCTGGCGCGCCGCGCTTGTGGCAGGTCTTGAGCAGCAGCAGGGCGTAGGCGCGCATGAACGGCGCCGTCATGGTGATCTGCGAACGGTCGGCCAGGCAGAAGTTGCGATCCACTTTGAACTTCTTGATGGCGCTGAAAATGTAATCCCACCGGCCTGCGTTCAGCCCGGCGCTGTGCTCGCGCAATTCAAACAGAATCTCGTCCATTTCGAACGCGGCGAGGATGGTTTCGACCAGCACGGTGGCTTTGATGGAGCCTTGCGGCAGGCCCAGGGTGTCCTGCGCCAGCACGAAAACCTCGTTCCACAGCCTTGCTTCCAGATGGCTTTCCATCTTGGGCAGGTAAAAGTAGGGGCCGGCGCCGCGCGCGATCAGCTCGCGGGCGTTGTGGAAAAAGAACAGCCCGAAATCGAACAGCCCGCCGCTCACCCGCTGGCCGTCCACCAGCAGGTGTTTTTCGTCCAGATGCCAGCCGCGCGGGCGAACCTGCAGGGTGGCGATGGTGTCGCCCAGCGCGTAGGTCTTGCCGTTTTGCTCCAGGTGGATGGTGCGGCGAATGGCGTCGAACAGATTGATCTGCCCTTCGATCTGGTTGGCCCAGTTTGGCGTGTTGGCGTCCTCGAAGTCGGCCATATAGCTGTCAGCGCCCGAATTGAAGGCGTTGATGATCATCTTGCGATCCACCGGGCCGGTGATCTCCACGCGGCGACGCTGCAGCGCCTGGGGCAGCGGGGCGATTGTCCAGTCGCCCTCGCGCACCGCCCGGGTCTCGGCGAGGAAATCGGGTTTTTCACCGGCATCGAGGCGGGCGGTGCGGGCCGCGCGGGCCGCCAGCAGGGACTGACGGCGCGGCTCGAAAGCGCGGTGCAACTGGGCGACGAAGGCCAGCGCGTCGGGAGTGAGAATGCGGTCGAAGCCCGGCTGCAGCGGGGCGTTCAAGGTGACGCCCTGAGGGGCGGAAGCGGTTGTCATTTGGCGATCTCCGTGAGTTTGGGTGAGGGTTTGCGGCTGCCGCGTCGCAACGGATTGCGCAGCGCGTCGGCAGTCGCCCATCTTTTTGGGATGCTCAGAGTTTATGCTGCACCGCGGCATAAATCTATCCGGCTCACGCCGGACATGCGCTAGATTGATGACTTTTACCGACCCAATTTCCGGCGAGCATGGACAAACTCAAACAGTTGGAGACTTTTGTCGCGGTGGCGACCAAAGGGAGTCTGACCGCTGCGGCGCATGCCGAAGGCGTGGCGCCGGCCATCATTGGCCGTCGCATCGACGCGCTGGAAGCGCGCCTGGGCGTCAAGCTGCTGTTGCGCACCACCCGGCGCATCAGCCTGACCGACGAGGGCAGCGCCTTTCTCGAAGATTGCCAGCGCCTGCTGGCCGAGCTGCAGAACGCCGAGGCCAGCGTGAGCGCGGGCGGAGTGAAGGCCAGCGGCCATCTGCGCATCACCGCGCCGGCGGGTTTTGGCCGCCGCCACATCGCGCCGCTGATTCCCGGGTTTCTCGACCAGCATCCCGAGGTGAGTCTGTCGCTCGACCTGACCGATCGCCTGGTCGATCTGGTCAACGAGGGCTACGACTGCGCCGTGCGCGTGGGCGATCTGGCCGATTCTTCGCTGGTCAGCCTGCGGCTGGCCGACAACCGGCGCGTGTGCGTGGCCGCGCCCAGCTATCTGCAACGTCACGGCGCCCCGGCCACGCCGTCCGATCTCGCCCGTCACCAATGTCTGGCGTATTCCTCCGTGAGCAGCCAGCCGCGCGGCTGGATGTTCCAGGCCGAGGGCGAGATCCTGCATGTGCGCGTGGCGGGTCGCATGGACTGCACCGATGGCGCCGTGCTGCACCAGTGGTGTCTCGATGGCCGGGGCATCGCCTGGCGTTCGCTGTGGGAAGTGGGCGCCAGTCTGGAGCAAGGCAAGCTCGTGGCCCTTCTGGAAGACTATGCCGCGCCGCCCAACGGCATCTTTGCTGTTTTCACCCAGCGCAAGCATCAGCCCTTGCGGCTGCGCCTGTGGCTGGACTATTTAAAGCGCCATTTCACCCAGCCGCAGCGGGCGCCGGTGTGAAACAGGGGATCAAGCCTGCCGCGCCAGCAGCTTGTCGATGATATGGTGCAGCTCGGCGAAGTTGGGCGTGCCGACGTATTGCTTGACGATGCGGCCCGACTTGTCGATCAGAAAGCTCGTCGGCGTCAGGCGCACATCCTTGAAGGACTTGGCGGTCTGCCCGCTGGCATCGAAGGCCACGGTGAACGGCAGCTGGCGCTGCTGCACAAAGTTGCGCACAAACTCAGGGTTGTCGTAGCTCATGGCCACGGCCACGAGGTCGAAGCCTTTGGGGTTGAGCTGGTCGTAGGTCTTCACCAGCTCGGGCATTTCCCCCACGCAAGTGGGGCAGCTCGTTGCCCAGAAATTCACCAGCACCACCTTGCCGCGATAAGCCGAAAGATCGACCGTTTTGCCGTCGAGCAGGCTGAAGCTCGCGTTGGGCGCGTCGGGTTTCTGCTCCAGCGCCGACCAGCCGAGATAGCCGCCCACAGCCAGAACGGCCAGCACGACGGCGGCGATAAGCGATTTGGACAGGGATTTCATGGGGGCGCCTACAAAAGAAATTCAAAACAAATACAGCGTGAGGATTTTAGGCTGTTCCAGCCCGGCGGCATGCAACCCCGCGCGCCTCAAGGCAATTCCGGGCATTCGGAAAAATCCGATCTCAGTACGGCAACTCGACCGGCTGGCTCAGCGCCCAGTTGCGTTGCCAGTCGGCCAGATACTGCGCAGCCAGCTCGGGCGCATTCCACACCACCAAGACGTTCTCGGCATTGCCATGCGCCGCGGAGTAGGTGTAGTTGAAGCTGCCGGTCTGCACCGTGCGTCGGTCGATCACCATGTATTTGTCGTGAAAGATGGGATAGACGTCGACCGAGCGCACGGCGATGCCCGCGTTGCGCAGAATGCCCAGCGCGTGCCGCGCGTAGCGGGCGTCTTCATCGAAATTGCTCTTCCAGTCCACCAGCACCTGCACTTGTACGCCGCGTTTTTTCGCCTGGACCAGCGCCCGGGCCACGTCGGACGAGGTGAACAGATAAGCGGCCATCTGGATGCTGCTATGCGCCTGATCGATGGCTTGCAGCACCAGCGCCAGCGCGCCGCCCGAAGGCGAGAAGGCGCTGGAGATGTGTGCCCCCACGCTCGCTTGCGCGTGCTGCCCCCCGAGGGGGTCTCCCCCGCCTTGAGACGGATCAGCGGCGGGGGAGACGGCCTGCGTCGGCAGGGCGAGGGCTTGAGGCGCGCGGGCCTGCGCTGGCAGCGCGCAGGCGGCGGCGAGCAGGACGCAGGCCAGCAAGCGGGCGCAGGGAGAACGGGTGCAAAGAGCTTTGAACGACATGATGAATGCGCATGAAAAAGCCCGGCTGCGCCGGGCCTGGACCGCGGGCGTTTTCGGCCCGTGGCGTCGCCAACTCATTTCAGATGCGCGCTGACCAGTTTGGTCATCTCGAACATGCTGACCTGATCCTTGCCGAAAATCGGCTTGAGCTTGGCATCTGCATTGATCATGCGCTTGTTCGCTGCGTCTTGCAGATTGTGCTTCTTGATGTAATCCCACAGCTTTTTCACCACTTCGGTGCGCGGCAGCGGCGTGGCGCCCACGACGGCGGCCAGATGCGCCGAAGGGGTGAGCGGTTTCATGAACGCCGCGCTGGGCTGACGGGTTGTTTTAGCGGCGGTCGCCTTTTTTGCCGCGGGTTTTGCAGTGGCCATATTGAGTGCACTCCGAGAAGTTGAGCTTGTTATCCACTGGCGTCAGCGGCCCGTTAGGGGGTACTGCGCGCCGTGCAGATTCACCGTTGTCATGGATTGCGGGCTGGACAGTCCGGCCCGCTAAAAAGTTGAGCCGATCCAAGCCTTCCGGATCTGCATGACTGCGCCCCGATCGGCGCCATCGTGCCGGAGGATCGTGCTCAACCAGCCGCATATTAAGCCGAGTGCGCGAGCGTCCGACGCGGCATGGGCGGTTTTTTGCGTTTTGCGCGTTGTTTTGTTGTCTTGTTGGCGTCTGAAGCGACTACCCCGAAACCCTTCGCTTCGCTCGGCTCTCCCCCTCAAGGAGCAACAAACTCTTGGGGCGGTCTGGCGAGTTTGTTCAGAGCCCACCGGGAACCTCGGCTGCGCTCTGCAGCGCGGGTCACTTTTGTTTACACTCGCTGCGCCAATTGGCCCGCGCTTTTCCGCCCATTCGTTCCACCCAGCCAGGAGTCAGTTCCATGAACCCAGCCTCGTTGCATCCCAAAAAGCTGTTCGCCGCCGTGCTTGCCTGTGGTCTGTTGGCCAGTGTGCCGGCGCAGGCGCAGTTCGCCAAGCCGCAAGACGCGGTGAAGTACCGTCAGTCCGCCTTCACCGTGATGGCGGCGAGCTTTGGCCGCATCGGCGCCATGGTGCAGGGCAAGGCGCCGTTCGATGCCAAGGCCGCGCTGCAAAACGCCGAAGTCGTGGCCTTCATGTCGCATCTGCCGTGGCAGGCTTTCGGCCCCGGCACCGATCTGCCTGATTCGCATGCCAAGCCTGAAATCTGGAAAGAGATGGACAAGTTCAAGGCCGATGCCAACAAGCTGCAGGAAATGACGCCCAAGCTGGTGGCCGCCGCGAAGACGGGCAAGCTCGACGAGATCAAGGTGGTGTTCGGCGAAACCGCCAAGACCTGCAAGGCTTGCCACGACGCGTTCCGCGAAGATCTCTGAGCGTTTTCTACGCCCTCACAAACCCGCCGTCGGCGGGTTTGTTTTTTCAGAGCGTGAGCATGCCCGTGATGAGGGGTTGAACCGCGCCTCCGACCCAGACCTGCCCGGCGGCGAAGACATCAAGCTGCAAGAACGGATGGGTCATGGCGGGGTTCTGGCGGGTGTGTCGCGGAGAAGACTTCACCCAGGCGGGCAATGGCGGTGTCGATCTGCGCGGGCGTGGCGGTGGCGTAAGACAGTCGCAGCGTATTGCGCGGCACGACGCCTGCGGCGTAGAACGACGTGCCGGGCACATAGGCCACTTTGCGTTGCAGCGCCAGCGGCAGCAGCGCGGTGGCGTCGGCGCCTTGCGGCAGAGACAGCCAGATGAACATGCCGCCTTGCGGAGCGTCCCAATGCACGCTGCCGGGCATGTGGCGGGACAGGGCGGCGAGCATGGCGTCGCGCTGCGCGCGGTACAGGGCGCGGATGTGCGGCAGTTGCGCATCCAGCAGCCCGCCTTCGAGCACCTTGAGCACCAGGCGCTGCGTCAGACTGGAGGTCTGCAGATCGGCGGCCTGGCGCGCCAGGGCCATCTTGGCAATCACCTCGTGCGGCCCATGCACATAACCCAGACGCAGCCCGGGAGACAGCACTTTGGAGAAGGTTCCCAGCAAAAGGCTCTGGCCGGGAAGTTGTGCCGCCACGGGCGCGGGCGGCGGGCCGTCGAACCACAGCTCGCCGTAGGGGTTGTCTTCCACCAGGGCGATGGGGCGGCCCCGCAAGGCCTGCGCCCATTGTGTGCGCCGCACAGCCGTCATGGTCTGTCCGGTGGGGTTGCGGAAGTTGGGCTGCAGATAGACCATGCGCGCGTCACGATGCGCCGGGTCGTCCAGCGTCGGCAGCGCGCCTTCGGCGTCGTCGTCGAGATCGGCAAAGCGTGGGCCGTAAGGCGCGAAGGCTTGCAGCGCACCAAGGTAAGTCGGGCGTTCCACCAGCACGGTGCTGCCCGGATCGATGAGCACGCGTCCGACCAGATCGAGGCCCTGCTGCGAACCGCTGGTGATGAGCACTTCGTCGGCCTGGGCCGCCATGCCCTGTGCGCGCAAGTGCGCGGCCACCCATTCGCGCAAAGGGGCAATGCCTTCGCTCGGGCCATACTGCAGCGCCCCCTGGGCCTGCGTATCGAGGACGTCCACACAGGCCGCGCGCAAGGCCTGCACCGGAAAGCTCTCCGGCGCGGGCAAGCCGCCGGCCAGCGAGATCATGCCGGGCTGCTCGGTGAGTTTGAGCAATTCGCGAATGGGCGAGACGGTGTAGTGCGCGCTGCGCTGCGACATGGTGAGGGTCATGCGTCAACTCCGGGAGACAGGAACAGGACGAGGAACAGGACGCTACGCATCATGCACTGGCATGCGCCGCGCGACAAAAACAACGGCCAGCACCGCGCCGGCGAACAACAGGGTGGTGGCATCGAGCACTTCATGCAGCAAGGCCGCCGCAGCCAGCATCGACAAGAAAGGTTGTAGCAGTTGCAACTGCGAGATGCGCACGGCGCCACCCAGAGCGAGGGCGCGATACCACGCCAGAAAACCCAGCCACATCGACACCACGGCCACATAGGCAAAGCCGCCCCAGGCCGAGAGCTGCACCGGGGCTGCGGGCCGCAGCCACCACGCCGCAGGCACGGTGATGGGCAGACTGAGCACCAGCGCCCAGCCGATGACCTGCCCGGCAGGGCGAGACCGCGTGAGGTGGCCGCCCAGGGCATAGCCCGCCGCAGCCGACAGCATGGCGCCCACCAGCAGGCCATCGGCCCAGTGCAGATTCAAGGCGAAGTGTCCGGTGCCGTGCAGCAGGGTGTAGACCATCACCAGGGCCGCTCCCAGAATGGCGCAGAGCCAGAACCCGGCAGACGGCCGCTGTCCCGCCAGCAGCGCGCCGAGCGCTGCAGTAAACAAGGGCAGCAGCGCCAGAATGAGCGAGGCATGCACCGCATCGACTTCGCGCAGGGCGATGGAAGTCAGCAGCGGAAAACCGAACACCACGCCGCCGGCCATCGCGACCAGCAGAGCCCAGTCGCGGCGTCCGGGCAAGGGCGCGCGCTGCCACACCAGCCAGACGGCTGCGAGCACGCCCGCCACGGCAGCGCGACCGAGCGCCACGAACTCGGGCGAGAGTTGCGGCGCCTGCGTCGAGCCGACGGCCAGACGCGTCATCGGCAGCGAGAGCGCAAACAGACCCACGCCCAGCAGACCCAGAGCCAGCGCTTCGCCCTGCGCGGAGATCGGTGGCTGCGTTCGAGCGGCGGGATTGGAAGGTCTGGACATGGAGCGCAGCTTAAGGTTCAATGCAATACACCACCAATACACTTAATGAGTACAAAACAGCCTCTGTATGGATGAGATCGCCAATACAGTGAACCCGGTCCCCGAGGCGGGCACGCTGCAGCGCCATGCGGCGACCACCCTGGCGGAGCAACTCGGGGCCCAGTTTTCCGCCCGCATCCGCAACCGCTTGCTGCCCCCGGGAAGCCGCCTGCCGTCGGTGCGCGAATGCGCTCGGCGGTACGGGCTGAGCACGCAAACCGTGGTGGCGGCGTATGACCGGCTGCAGGCCCTCGGGCTGGTGGAGGCGCGCGCGCAGCGTGGGTATTTCGTGCGGGCGCCCGGTGACACGCCCGCGCTGGCGCGGCCCAGCGCCACGCAGACCGATGCCGCTGCGCCCATGTTGGCGCCGACGCACGCCACCGCGCTGGTGCGCGGCATGTTTCATCAGATGGGAGCGGGCGCTGCGGTGGCGCTGCGCGGCGCGCCCGGTTCCGGCGTGCTGCCCGCGCCGTGGCTGGAGAGTGCGGCGCTGGGCGCGGCCTTGCGGCGCATCGCCCGCGCGAACGAACTGGAGCAGGCTTCGCTGCACTACGGGCATCCGCTGGGCGATCTGGCCTTGCGCGAAGCCTTGTCGCGGCAATTGGCTGGCTTGTCTCTGCAAGTGCCGCCGCAGCAGATTCTGACCACCAATGGCGCATCACAGGCGCTCGATCTCGTGTTGCGCGCTCTCACCCGCCCCGGCGACGCGGTACTGGTCGAAAGCCCCGGCTGGGCGATGCAGTTCGCGCAGATGGCGCACCGCGGGCTCAAGCTGTTGCCGGTGCCGCGCGGCGCCGACGGGCCGGATCTCGACACGCTGGAGCAACTCGCCCGCGCGCATGCGCCGCGCCTGTTCATCTGCGTGAGCGTGCTGCACAACCCCACCGGGCAGTGCCTCAGCGCGGCCAGCGCGCACCGCGTGCTGCAGATCGCGCAGCGCCACGGCTTTCAGGTGGTCGAAGACGATGTCTATGCCGCGCTGGCCGAGCCCAGCAGCCCGCGCATGAGCGTGCTCGACCAACTGGAGCACACCATTTATCTCAGCGGGTTCTCAAAGATCCTCGCGCCCGGCTGGCGTGTGGGCTTTGTCGCGGCGGCGCCCGCCGTCATCGACCGTCTGATCGATCAGAAGTTGCTGGCCGTGCTCACCACGCCCACGCTCACCGAACGGGCGCTCGCCCATGTGCTGGGGCGGGGGCAGTTGCGCCGCACCACGCAGCAGGTGCGCGACCGGCTGGACGCGGCGCGTGCACGCGCGGTGCGGCTGGCCGAGAAAGCGGGCTGTCGCTTCGTCACCCCGCCACGCGGGCTGCTGGGATGGGTGGACACCGGCGTGGACACGGCCACGCTGGCGCAGCGTCTGCTCGATGCCGGCTATCTGCTCGCGCCCGGCCACCTGTTCGACCCGCAGCAGCAGCCTTCCACCCGCATGCGCATCAACTTCACACAGACGCAGGACGAAGCGTTCTGGCGTGCTTACGCTACTGCGCGGGGCTGAGCTGCGCCGCCCTTTCGGCGCTTGCGCACCGCATCGGCCAGCCCGCGCAACAACGGCACGGTGTCGTCCCAGCCCAGGCAGGCGTCGGTAATGGATATGCCCGGCGCCAGCGGCTGACCCGGCTTGAGATCCTGTCGGCCTTCGCAGAGGTGGCTCTCGACCATCACGCCTAGGATGCGCCGCTCGCCCGCGGCGATGCGCTCGGCGATGCTGGCGGCCACGTCCATCTGCTTGCGCGGCTGCTTGGCCGAATTGGCATGCGAACAGTCGATCATCACCTGTTCCCGCTGCCCGGCTTTGGCGAGCACGGCGCAGGCCGCGTCCACCGACGCGGCGTCGAAGTTCGGCGCCTTGCCGCCGCGCAGAATCACATGACAGTCCGCATTGCCGCGGGTCTCGAAAATCGCTGCCACGCCCATCTTGGTCATGCCTATGAACGCATGGCCGCTGGCGGCCGACACCATGGCATCGGCCGCCACCTGCACCCCGCCGTCGGTGCCGTTCTTGAAACCCACGGGACAGGAAAGCCCCGAGGCGAGCTGGCGGTGGCTCTGGCTTTCGGTGGTGCGCGCGCCGATGGCGCCCCAGGCGATGAGGTCGCTGAAATACTGCGGCGACAGCAGATCGAGAAACTCGGCGCCCGCCGGTAAACCCAGCGAATTGATCTCCAGCAGCAACTGGCGCGCGCGCTGCAGACCCTCGTTGATGCGGAAGCTGCCATCCAGCCGCGGGTCGTTGATATAACCCTTCCAGCCCACGGTGGTGCGCGGCTTCTCGAAGTACACCCGCATCACCACCACCAGAGCGTCGCTCAGCTCGGCCGCCGTGGCTTGCAGGCGGCGCGCGTAGTCGATGGCCTGATCGTGATCGTGAATGGAGCATGGCCCGACCACGACCACCAGCCGGTCGTCGCGCCCATGCAGCACATCGGCCACCGCAGCGCGGCCCTGTTCCACCACGACTTCGATCTGGGCCGTGACGGGCAAGGCTTCAAGCAGCACCGCAGGCGAGATCAGCGCCCGCACCGCCTTGATGCGGGTGTCGTCGATGCGGGTGGTGTCGAGCGTGCCGTCAATGGCGCCAGCCTCGTGGTCATGGGTGGGGTCGTCGATGCGGGGCATGGGTCAGTCTTCCGCGAAAAAGTCGGAGTCGATACGTTTGAGTTGATAGGTCGCCGCCACCGAGACGCCGAGATCATGTTCGATCATCAGCTCGGCCAGCCGTGGACCATCGATCAGCACGACTTTGTGTTGCGGGCTGCGGCGGGCGAACTGTTGCGCGTTGTCGGTGAACAGCCCCGTGGTGATGAACACGCCCTTGTTGGCGCCACGACTGACGAGGGCGCCCAGAAAGTCGCGCAGCGGCGGCTCACCTACCGAGCCCTGCCAGCGTTTGGCCTGAACGTAGATGGAATCAAGGCCCAGCCGGTCTTCGGCGATCACGCCATCGATGCCGCCATCGCCCGAGCGTCCGACCGCCTGACCCGCTTCGGCATGGCTGCCGCCGCAACCCATCTTCAATAACAGCTTAATCACGACGCCCTCGAAGAAGCCGGGATCGCAACTTTTCAATCGTTCCAGCAACTCGGCGCTCAGCGCTGCATTGGTTTCGTTCGAGATGAGCTTAAAGCGTTCTTCGGGCGGAATCGTGGGCTCTGTTTCGACAAAATCCACTGCCGATTCGGCGCTGGCGGGCGCTTGCTCTTTGCGCCATGCTCGATAGCCTGTTTGAGCCGCGCGGAAATAAGCCTCGGCGCCACCGCGCAAGGCAGCGGCTCCAGGTTCTGTGATCTGCCAGACGCCTTTTTCTTTCAAGAGGAATCCGGCCTTGACCGAATCCACCGAAAAGAAATGGAGATACATGCGCCAACGCGGCAGGCCGTTGCTCTCGATGATCTCTTGCGCCCAGTCGTCAAACTCAAGCTGTTGAGCAACTCGGGCGGCCACGTCTCGGCTACGCAGCTTTCCATCAGCCTGCTGCAGCGCCTGCATGGCGGCGAACATGACCCGCGAGCCAAGCGCTTCAGAGCGGGAAAAGAGCTTGCTCATGCAGCCTTACGCTATCGGCCGCGGATTGCGCAGGCGGATGTGCAACTCCTTCAACTGCTTCTCATCGACCGGACTGGGCGCGTTGGTCAGCAGGCACTGGGCGCGCTGGGTCTTGGGGAAGGCGATGACGTCGCGGATGCTCTGGGCGCCTGCCATCATGGTGACGATGCGGTCCAGGCCGAAGGCGATGCCGCCGTGCGGCGGCGCGCCGTATTGCAGCGCGTCGAGGAGAAAGCCGAACTTGGCGCGGGCCTCGTCGGGGCCGATCTTGAGCGCGGAGAACACCTTGCCCTGCACTTCGGCGCGGTGGATGCGCACCGAGCCGCCGCCGATCTCCCAGCCGTTGAGCACCATGTCGTAGGCCTTGGCGATGCACTTCTCGGGGGCGCTGTCCATCAGTTCTTCATGGCCATCCTTCGGCGCGGTGAAGGGGTGGTGCACCGCGACCCAGCGCTGGTCGTCCTCGTCGAACTCGAACATGGGGAAATCAACGACCCACAGCGGCTTCCACGCGTCCTCGAACAGACCGTGACTCTTGCCGAATTCGCTGTGGCCGATTTTCACCCGCAGCGCGCCGATGGCGTCGGCGACGATCTTGGCCTTGTCGGCGCCGAAGAACAGCAGATCGCCGTTTTGCGCGCCGCTGCGCTGCAGGATGGCGGCAATCGCCGCGTCGTGCAGGTTCTTGACGATGGGGGACTGCAGGCCCGGCCAACGTGAGGGGCCATCCTGGCCCGGTCCCTTGGCGATGTCATTGACCTTGATCCACGCCAGTCCCTTGGCGCCGTAGATCTTGACGAAGTCGGTGTAGGCGTCGATTTCGCTGCGGCTCATCTCGCCGCCGCCGGGCACGCGCAGCGCCACCACGCGACCACCCGGCGTGGTGGCCGGGGTGGAGAACACCTTGAAGTCCACGTCGCACATCACGTCGGTGAGTTCGGTGAATTCCATCTTCACCCGCAGATCGGGCTTGTCGGAGCCGAAGCGGGCCATGGCATCAAAGTAGGTCATCACCGGGTAGGGATTGTCGAGTTCGACGCCGAGCACCTCCTTGAACACCCTGCGGATCATGGTCTCGAACAGATCGCGGATCTCCTGCTCGTTCAGGAAGGAGGTCTCGCAGTCGATCTGGGTGAACTCGGGCTGGCGGTCGGCGCGCAGATCCTCGTCGCGGAAGCACTTGGTGATCTGGTAGTAGCGGTCGAAACCGGCGACCATGAGCATCTGCTTGAACAGCTGCGGCGACTGCGGCAGGGCGAAGAACTGGCCGTCGTGCACCCGGCTGGGCACCAGATAATCGCGCGCCCCTTCGGGCGTGCTCTTGGTGAGCATGGGGGTTTCGATGTCGATGAACCCCTGCGCGTCGAGGAAGCGCCGCACCGCCATCGCCACGCGGTAGCGCAGCATCAGGTTGTGCTGCATCTGCGGACGGCGCAGGTCGAGCACGCGGTGGGTCAGGCGGGTGGTCTCGGACAGGTTGTCGTCGTCGAGTTGGAAGGGCGGGGTGACCGAGGCGTTGAGCACGGTGATGTCGTGGCACAGCACTTCGATCTTGCCCGAAGCCATGTTCTCGTTCTCGGTGCCGGCCGGACGCGGCCGCACCAGCCCCTGCACCTGCACGCAGAACTCGTTGCGCAGGCTTTCAGCCACGGCGAACATGGCGGCACGGTCGGGGTCGCACACCACCTGCACCACGCCTTCGCGGTCGCGCAGGTCGATGAAAATGACGCCGCCATGGTCGCGGCGGCGATGCACCCAGCCGCACAACGAGACGGTTTGCCCGAGATGGGCTTCGGTCACCTGACCGCAATATTGGCTACGCAGACTCATGTTCGAGAGGTACTTTCGGAAAACGGTCCTGCGGCTTCGGCGCGCAGGGGGCAGGAAAAGAAAGGATGGGAACGCCGACGTTCAGTGCACTTGCGGATTGTTCGGCCCGCCCGGCACGACCACGCCCATGGAAATGATGTATTTGAGCGCAGTGTCCACGCTCATCTGCAGCTCGATCACTTCGCTGCGCGGAAACATCAGAAAAAAGCCGGAGGTCGGGTTGGGCGTGGTCGGCACATAGACGCTGACATGATCGCCCTGCAGATGCCCGGTCACCTCGCCGCCGGGCGTACCCGTCATGAACGCGATGGTCCACGAGCCCTGATGCGGATATTGCACCAGCAGCGCCTTGCGGAAGGCGTTGCCGCTGCTCGAAAACAGCGTGCCCGACACTTGCTTGACGCTGCTGTAAATGGTCTTGACCAGCGGAATGCGCGCCATCAGGCCATCCCAGCGGGCCAGCCACCACTGCCCCACCATATTGGCCACGGCCAGACCGGTGAGAAAAATGGCCGCCAGCACCAAGACCACGCCCACGCCGGGAATGTTCACCAGCTTGTCCAGCGTCGGGGCCAGGCCGGGCGCCACCGTGCTCAGCGCGCTGACCATGGCCCGGAAGATGCCGTCGAACACGGCCAGCAACTGCCACAGCACCCAGATGGTGATGGTCAGCGGCAGCCAGACCAGCATGCCGGCGATGAAAATACTTTTCAGGCTCATGGAATGAAACAGCCTTCCGGGACGCGGAAGGCTTGGGGTTCAGGAAAGGGGCAGGGCGGTGGATCAGAGCCCTGGAGAGAATGAATTCAATGGCAGGCACACGAGGCGCCGCAGGCCGGGGGTGCGGCACTGTCGGAGGAAGACGCTGCAGCCGCTGTCGATGCAGCAGCCGCGCCGCCGCCCTTGAAATCGGTGGCGTACCAGCCCGAGCCCTTGAGCTGGAAACCTGCCGCGGTGACTTGCTTGTGCAGCGCAGGCTTGCCGCAATGCGGACAGACGGTCAGCGGGGCGTCGGATATTTTTTGCAGCGCGTCCAGGGTATGGCCGCAGGCATCACATTTATAAGTGTAGATCGGCATGATGGAAACCTCGTCAAAATCGGGGCGCCTGGAAATCGGCGTTTCAAATCCAGAGTTCAAGTCTTAAGTGGGGGCAAACAGGCGCGGAACAATGGCGGCATTATAAAAACGCCCCGCCTGTCGCGGCGGCGGCCATGCAGCCCCGGCCTTATCTCTCGTTGTCAACCGGAGGACGCGCCATGTAGGCCGGTGCGATGCCGGGCGGCGCCAGCGCGGGCGGGGTGAATTGCGGCGGACGGGGGGCGACGCCGGGGAAGCCGGTGGCTCCGACCTGAGCGCCCTGCGGATCCATTTTGAGTTCCTGACGCACGCCGTCGCGTTCCAGCCAGACCATTTTGTAGCCGGTGGCGCGCAAAATCACGCCCGGTGCGATGGCGTCGCCCACGCTGACGGCGCGGGGCGGCTGGCCGTCGATGCCGATGAGCGCCGAGCCGGTATCGCCCCCGGCAATCACCCCGTACAGCCGAAAGCGGCTGGGCGCGGCGGGTGCGCTGGCCGCGCCCGCCGGTGTGGCGCCATAAAGGCGCGCGGCCTGCTGCGCGGCCTGCTCGGGCGACAGCGCGCCGATGAGCTGGGCATCCGCGGGAACCGTTTGCGGCGAGGCGACCAGTCGCAGCACCCAGGTGACTGCCAGCGCCGCGCAGGCGAAGGCGAGAACGACGCTCAGCAGCGCCGCAGCCCGGCGGCTGCCGCGGGTGGAAACGCCGCTGGGCGCATGGAATGAGGGTGAGGTGCGCAACATGAGACGCTTATTATCCGCGCAGAACGTGTCTTCGCGCCGTCTTGTTGCAAGGAGTCATCAGCACGGCGGAAAAACCGAGGGCGCGCCCGGCGCTTTTCAAAAGGTGGAAGTCGATGAATGCTGGTTTGAAGGGGGTTTCATCCGAGGTGCTGCGAGCGCCCGCGGCCCGTCGGAAGGCGCGCGGTTTCACGCTGATCGAGCTCATGGTGGTGCTGGTCATCATGGGCGTGCTGGCGGCGCTCATCGTGCCCAACATCATGGGCCGCACCGACGAGGCGCGGCAAACGGCCGCCAAGACGGATATCGCCACCATCATGCAGGCGCTCAAGCTGTACAAACTGGATAACGGCATTTACCCCACCCAGCAGCAGGGCTTGCAGGCGCTGGTGGTCAAACCCTCCACGCCGCCCATTCCCAACAACTGGAAGCCCTATCTCGAAAAACTGCCGACCGATCCCTGGGGCAACCCCTATCAATATCTCAACCCGGGCGTGAAAGGCCCGGTGGATGTGTTCAGCTATGGCGCAGACGGCAAACCCGGCGGAGAAGGGGCAAATGCCGACATTGGCAGCTGGCAGTAAGCCCGGCTGCGTCCTGAGGGCAAGGCCGCCGCGCCAGCGGCAAGCGTGGGGCTTCACCCTGCTCGAAATGCTGGTGGCGCTGATCATCGTGGGCATGGTCACGGCGCTGGCGGCTTTTGCCTTGCCGCCCTCCGAAAATGCGCAGATGCAGCGCGAAGCGCAGCGGCTGTCGGCTTTGTTCGACGCCGCACGTCAACACGCCGCCGAAACCGGCGTGCCTCTGGCCTGGGCCAGCGGGCCGAGGGGCTATGCCTTTGTGCAGATCGGGCCGCAGGGCTGGGAGCCGGTGGACTCCGATCTGCTGCGTCCGCGGCTCTGGCCCTGGGTGGGCGGCGGCCGCGAAATTCCCCCGCAGGATTGGCGCGCCGCGCTCGGCGGCGAGCCGCGCGAGGCAGCCTACTCGGCAGGTACGGTGTCGGTGAGTCTGAGCGAAGGCGGCGTGCGCAGCTTAGGCACGCCGCCGAGCTGGTTGCTGTTCGGCTCCGAGCCGGTGGGCGGCCCGATCCGCCTCGTGCTGTCTGATGGCGCGGAGCGCGACAGCATCGAAACCGACGGCTTCGCGCCTTTTGTGGTCAGCCGCAGCCGGTCTCAAGGAAACGCAGGGCCGCCCCAAGTTTCCTTGACCCCCGCGGGGGGCGGGTCGGCGAGCCGACCCTGGGGGCGCTCATGAGCAGGTGTGCCATGCGCCCCATTCGACGCACCGGAATTCGCCGTGCCGGACTTTGCGGATTCACCCTGCTCGAAGTGTTGGTGGCGTTGGCGGTGGTGGCCATTGCGCTGCTGGCGGCCATGCGCGCCGCAGGCGGGGTGGCGGACAACGCGCAGCGCTATCGCATGACCGTTCTGGCCGAGCAGTGCGCGCAGAATTTTCTGGTCGATCAACGTCTGAGCAAGACGTTTCTGGCGGTGGGACAGAGCACCAGCGCCTGCACGCAGGCGAATGTGCCGTTCACCGTGGCGGTGGACGTGATGCCCACGCCCAACCCCAACTTCCGCCGCGTGCAGGTCAACGTGCTCGATGCCAGCGGCTGGAGCGCGTGGCAGGTGGTCGCCATCATCGGGAATCTGTAAGTGAACCGGGCGCCTGTTTCGGTACAGCGGGGTTTCACCCTGATCGAGCTGCTGGTCGCGGTCACCATTCTCGCGGTGGTGGCGGTGCTGGGCTGGCGCGGGCTGGACGCGGTGGCGCGCAGCCGCGACGAAGCCAGCCGCGCGTTCACCACCAGTTCGCGTCTGGCCGACGGCATGCAGCAGCTCGGCGACGACCTGCGCCATGCGGTGTCGCAGGGGGCCGGACTGCCTGCGGTGAGCATGCTCGGCGGCGGGCTGTTCATCGTGCGCCGTCCCGCGCAACCGCTGGGCGGCGATGTGCGCGCCGATGTCGCTGCGGGCGTCGGCCTGCCGCCGAATGCGGGCGAGCTGCAGGTGGTGCGCTGGACGGTGCAGGACGGCGCGCTCAAGCGCAGCGCCAGCGCGCCCACCGATAGCCGCGCCGTCTTGCTGTCGGCCTTGCAAAACTCCTCCGCGCCTTTGCTGACCATCCTGCCCGGCGTGGCGAGCATGCAGATCCAGTTCTATCGCTACGCCGGTATCGGACTGCTGCAGCAATCGGGCTCTTGGGTCAATGCCGGGACGGCGGCCAATGCGGCAAACGCCAGCAGCAACACGCCGGCTGCATCGGCCAGCGCCGCGGCGGCCGCCGCCAACACGCTTGCCGCCAGCGCGACGACTCCGGCCGCCGTGCGCCTGCGGCTGCAGTTCGCCGACAAGGCGCTGGCGGGCGATTTGCAGCGCGACTTTTTGCTGGACGACCGCGAATGAGCGCTCCGCACGGCCGCTCCGAAGGAGCGCTCAACTCCCTTGGGGAGTCGAGCATAGCGAGTCCAGTGAGGCCCGCAACCCAGCATCAAACTGGGCATCAAAGCGGCGCGGCGCTGATCACCGCCATGCTGATCGCCGCGCTGGCCGCGGTGATGGTCTCGGGCATGTTCTGGAGCCAGTGGAGCGCCATCGCTCGCGAGCAGACCGCGCGCGAACAGACGCAGGCGCGCTGGATTTTGCGCGGCGCGATCGACTGGGCGCGGCTGATTCTGCGCGAAGACGCCATGACCTCGACGGCCGATTACCTCGGCGAGCCCTGGTCGGCGCCGCTGGCCGAGGCGCGGCTGTCGACCTTTCTCGCCGCGCGCGGGCAAGACAGCGCGGGTCTGCCCGACGCCTGGCTCGAAGGGCGCATCGTCGATGCGCAAAGCCGTTTCAATCTGCGCGACCTGGCCCCGGCCGGGACGATCGATCCGCAGGCGCTGCTGGCCTTCCAGCGCCTGTGCGCCGCGTTGCAACTGCCGTCCAATGTGGCGGCCGCCATCGCCAATGGCGTGGCGGCGAGCAACCCCATCGGCGCTGCGGCGCGGACAAATGTTGCAAATTCGCCACTGCCGCTGCAGCAATTGCAGGACTTGGCGCGGCTGGGCCCCACCGTGGCGCAGGCCCTGCCCAAGCTCGCCGCTGCCGTCACCCTGCTGCCGCAGGCCACGCCGGTGAACGCCAACACCGCCAGCCCGGAGGTGCTCGCTGCCGTGCTCGGGGTGAGCGCCGATACGGCGCAGGCCTTGGTCGAGGCGCGCAAGCGCGCGTATTTTCGCAATCTGGGCGATATTTCAACCCTGCTGCCGCAAGGCGCAACCGTCAATCCGCAACTGGTGAGCGTGGCCACCGGCTACTTCGACGCCATTGCCCGTGTGCGCATCGACAAGCTGGAATACGCCGAACGCGCGCTGATTCAGCGGGCCGGGGTGTTCTCGCAGGTGGTGCGCATCCAGCGCGTGCCCCCCTGGTTGGCGGCTGCGCCTGAGTCCGAACAGGGCGCAAACTGATTTCTCTCGCCAAACGCGATTGAAGAATGCATTGCAACATCGCGTATTTCCTGTACCTTTACTGCCACAAAGCCTCTCAAGGAAACGCAGGCCGCCCCAAGTTTCCTTGTTCACCTCGCGGCTTGCAAGCCGCTCGGATTCGGCCCCGTCCAAGCTGCCGCAGGGCAGCTTGGAGCCGCGGGCCTCATCCCCCTCGGGGGGCGGGCTGGGCGTAGCCCGGCCCTGGGGGTGCTCTCTACAATCGCCGTCATCATGCAAACCCTGGTTCTCCGCCTGCCGCCCCTGGCTACCGCGCACCCGCTGCCGGAGCTGGAGTACGTGCTGCTGAGCGCCAGCGGCAAACTGCAATCGGCCGGTCGGGAGCAGGTTGCGCTGCTGCCGCGCGGCGCCCGGGTGGTGGCCGTGGTCGATGCGCTCGACGCCTCGGTCATGGCGTCGCCACTGCCCGCCATGCCGCCCTCCCGGCTGCAGGCAGCGCTCAACGGGGCGCTGGAAGACCGTCTGCTGCAGGACGCGGGGCAACTGCATCTGAGCGTCGGGCCGCTCGCCGAAGACGGCAGCGTGACGCTGACCTGCGCGGTGCAAAAGGCCGCGTTGCAGCAGGCCATTGCCGACCTCGCCCTGGCCGGGCAGGAGCCGGAGAAAATCGTTCCCGAAGCCGCCTTGCTGGCGCCGGGCGATGCGCTGCTGCAAATCTCCGAGCAAGGCCCGCGCCTGCTGTGGCGCGACCTGCAGGGCGAGGCGGCCTGGTTGCCGCTCATCCTCGCGGCTGACGCCGCCGCGCCGCAGGCGCTGCCGCTGCCCGTCACGCCTGAACATCTCTGGGTGCAGGATCAGGCGCAGCCCCAACTCAGCTGGCTCGATCTGCCGCCCGAACTCACACCGGCCACGCTCAGCGACGCCGGCTGGATGGCGCGGGCGGCGCAGTCGCCGTGGAATCTGCGGCAGTTCGACCTGGCGCCCAAACATGCGCTGTCGCGAGGTTGGGCCGGGGTGAAGGAGCAACTCACCACACCCGCCTGGCGACGCGTCGGCGCTCTGCTGGGGCTGCTGGCGGTGGTGCAGTTGGTGGGCATGAACGCCGCCGCTTTCAAACTTTCACGGCAGGAAAGTCAGTTGCGACAAAAGCTCGACACCACGGCCGCCGAGGCGCTGCCCGGCGTGCCCGCCATTCTCGATGCACGCCTGCAGGTGCAGCGTGCGCTCAACGACGCGCGTTTGCGCACCGGTCGTCCCGGAGACGGCGATCTCGACGTGCTCATGGGGCGCGCCAGCGTGGTGGTGCCTCCGGGCATCGTGCCCACGGTGCTGAAATTCAGCCCGGGCCAGTTGCAGCTCAGTCTGCCGGGCGACGCGGCCGCGCAGGCGGCAGCAAGGTGCACGTCGGCCGGCCTGTCCTGTGTGGCGCAGGGCGATGTGCTGAGTGTGACGGGAGCGGCGCAATGAGCGCGACGCCAGGCAGCCGCATGGCGACGTTGTCGGGGATCTGGTACCGGGGCCTGCCGCAGACGGTGGCGCTCGGGCGTCAGCGCTGGGCCGCCTTGTCGCCGCGCGAGCGCGCGCTGATCGGCTCTGCCGCAGTGCTGGTGCTGGCAGCGCTGCTGTGGCTGCTGGCGATCAAACCCGCTTGGCACACCCTGCAAACCGCGCCGCAGCGCATCGTCAGCCTGCAGCAGCAATTGCAAACCCTGCAGCAGGACGGTCAGCAGATCGCGGCTCTGCGCAGTGCGCCTTCCGCCCCGGCATTCAGCGGCGATCTGCAGGCGGCCATCGTGGCCTGGTTCAAGCGTGTCGATCCGGGCGCCAAGGTTCAGGCGCAGGTGCTGCCGGGCGAGGTGACGCTGGATCTTTCGGCGTTGCGACCGGCCACCCTGGCGGCACTGGCGCAAACGGCGCGACGCGACTGGTCGGCGCAGGTGGACGGCGCCGATCTCAAGCGCGGCCAGGACGGCGCGCTCAGCGGCACGGTGCATCTGTCGCGGCAAGGATCGGGTGGCGGATGAATGGCCAGCGCACCCAAATCCACCGACCCGGCGCGCGCTGCGGCGTCTTCCGGCAAACGCTCGTCCGGGTCTTCCTCACGCGGGCGTTCGTCCGGGCGTTCGTCATCCCGCAAACCGGTCAAACGCCAACGCGCCTTCAGCCGCCGCTGGTTGTGGCTGGCGGCTTTGCTGGGCGTGCTGTGGGCGCTGCTGTGGCAGGCCCCGGCCAGCTGGCTGAGCGCGGCGGTGTGGAAGGCCAGCGGTCAGCACGTCTTGCTCGCCCAGGCGCAAGGCACCTGGCGCGACGGCTCGGCGCTGCTGGTGCTCGAAGGCGGGGCGGGCAGCCGCGGCGCCACTGTGCTGCCCGGCGCCTTGCACTGGACCATCAGTCTGGGCAATCTCTGGCGCGGGCAGCTGCTGGCGCAGATCGACTGGCCCAACGTCTCGCCACAGCCGCTGCAGATCAGCGCCCAGCTCGGCTGGTCGCAGACCACCGTGGCGCTGCGCCCTGCGGGGGGTGCGCCGGATGCCCCCTGGCAGGGCGCCCTGCCGCTGTCGGTGCTCGACGGGCTGGGCACGCCCTGGAATACCGTTGCGCTACGGGGACAAGGGCAGTTCACCTTGCGTGGCCTGCTCCTAGAATCGGTCGCCGGGCGGATGCGGATCGGGGGGCAGGTCCAGATCGACCTGCCGGATGTGGCGTCTCGCCTGAGTGTGGTGGCGCCCATCGGCAGCTATACCCTGAGCATCACCGGGCAGGGCGCCGATGCGCAAGTCGATCTGCAAAGCAGCAAAGGGCCCCTGCTGTTGCAGGGCAAAGGGGTCTGGAACGGTCAGGCCCTGCAGTTTCTCGGCACTGGCCGGGCGGCGCCCGGCAACGAAGCGGCGATGGCGAATCTGCTGTCGCTCCTCGGACGTCGCGAGGGTGACCATGTGCGAATTTCCATCTGAATGCGACGACACTCCGACAGCCACAGAACACGACAAGAATCAAGGAACGCCGCGATGCATCCCGACTTGAACCCCAACTCTCATGCCCGCCGCAGGATCGGCCGCGCGGTGGCCTCGCTGCTCGTTCCTTTGCTCATGCTGCAACCGGTGATGGCGCAGGCGCCCTCGGGCGCGGCGGGAAAGACTCATCAGGCCAAACGCAGCGCCAATGGGGATCTCACCATCAACCTGGTCAACGCCGACATCGCCAGCGCGGTGCAGGCGGTGGCCGCGGCAACCGGGCGCAACTTCATCGTCGATCCGCGGGTGAAGGGCCAGGTCACTATTCGATTCGAAAAACCGGTGCCGCCGCAGAAAGTCTTCCAGGCGCTGCTCACGCAGCTGCGCCTGGCCGGGTTTGCCGTGGTGGAACATGACGGCGTGTATCAGGTCGTGCCCGAGGCCGACGCCAAGCTGCAGAGCGGGCCGGTGGGCGTCGGGCTGGCGCCTTCTCGCATTCCCGGTCGTGGCGATCAGGTAGTCACGCAGATCTTCCAGTTGCGCAATGCCTCGGCCAGCAGCCTGCTGCCGGTGTTGCGGCCGCTGATCTCGCCCAACAACACCATCAACGTCAGCCCCTCCGGCAATGCGCTGGTCGTGACCGACTATGCCGACAACCTCAAGCGCATCGCCCGCATCATCGCCGCGCTCGACGTGCCCACCGGCACCGAAGTCACCGTCGTGCCGCTGACCTATGCGGTGGCCAGCGATCTGGCGCCCACGCTGCAAAAACTCATCGACATGCAGACGGTCACTTCGAGCGGCCCGGGCGCTCCCGGTGTGCAGGCAGCCGTCGCTGGCAGCGGCGCGATGCGTGCGGTCATCCTGCCCGAGTCGGCCAGCAACTCGCTGATCGTGCGGGCCACCAATGGCGCGCAACTTGCCGAAATCGAGCAGATGATCCGCCGCCTCGACCGGCCGCAAAGCGATCAGGACAACATCCATGTGGTTTATCTGCGCAATGCCAATGCGGCCGATCTGGCGCGCACCCTGCGCGGGGTGCTGGCCGCGCAAGGCACGGGCAGCGCTCTGGGCGGGCAGTCGCAGACCAAGCCGCTGGGAGGCTCGCAGTCGGCGGGGGGCAGCTACAACGGCAACTCACCTTCTTCAGGCTCGTCCGGCGCCGCCAGCCCGGGGCTGGGCCAGGCGCCGGAATTCGCCGCCGCCAGCAGCGACTCGGCGGTGACCTTGCCGCAGGGCGGCACGGTTTATGCCGACAACTCGCTCAATGCCCTCATCATCAACGCGCCGCAGCCGGTTTACATGCAACTGCGCCGGGTGATCGAGCGGCTCGACGTGCGCCGGGCGCAGGTTTATGTCGAGGCGCTGATCGCCGAGGTCGACGCCAACAAGGCGGCGCAACTCGGTATTCAGTGGCAAGCCATCGCCGGCAGCGCGGGCAATCAGAATGCCATCATCGGCGGCAGCAATTACGGCGCCGGCGGCTCGAACATCATCAATCTGCAGGCGGCCATTTCCGGCGGCGGCAGTTCGGCGGCAACGGCGCTCGCCAGCGGTTCGCTGGCCATCCCCAATGGCTTGAACATCGGCATTCTGCACAACGTGGCGGGCATGGCCACACTGGGTCTGCTGGCGAATTTTCTGCAGACGCAGGACGGCGCCAACATACTTTCCGCGCCCAACCTGATGACCCTCGACAACGAAGAGGCCAAGATCGTCGTCGGCCAGAACGTGCCCTTCGTCACCGGCCAGTATGCGCAAACCGGATCGAGCGCCACCGTCACGCCGTTCCAGACCATCGAGCGCAAGGACGTGGGCCTGACCCTCAAGGTGCGGCCGCAGATCACCGCAGGCGGCGCGATCAAGATGGATGTCTACCAGGAGGTGTCGAGCATTTCCAGCACCACCAACGCCGCTGGCATCATCACCAACAAGCGATCCATCCAGACCGCCGTGCTGGTCAACGACGGCCAGACCATCGTGCTCGGCGGGCTGATGCAGGACAACGTGAGCGAGAACAACAGCAAGATTCCAGGCCTGGGCGACATTCCGGGGCTGGGCGCGTTGTTCCGCTCCAATTCGCGCACGGCGCAGAAGACCGATCTGATGGTGTTCCTGCGGCCCATCGTGGTGCGCACCGAAGATCAGGGCAACGCGCTGAGCCAGCAACGCTACGACGCCATGCGCGGCATGCAGGACAAGGCGCAACTGCCCGCACAGCTCGGCATGCCCGAGATGCCGGGGCCGGTGCTGCCGTCCATTCAAGTCGATACGGGGGCTGCGTCAGCGCCCCCCATGCCGCTGGGCGCAGCCAGCAGCGCCGACGCGGCGTCCTCGATCCTCGCCATGCCACCCGCTGCGCCCGGTGCAGCCAATGTCCTGCAGAGCCTGCAGGCGCAGAGCCAGGCTGACGCGACCGTGGTGGAACTCGGCTTTGCGCAGCCCCTGGCCGCCCCGCCCGCCGCATTCACCTTGAGCGATCCGATTCGGCTGGTGCTCGATTTTCAGGGCGCCCATTCGGAGCTCAGCAGCAAGACCCAGAGCTTTCAGCTCGGGCCGCTGCAGTCTGCCAGCGTGGTCGATGGTCAGGGCAAGACCCGGGTGATTTTCAACCTGACCCAGACCACGCGCTACGCCACCGAGGTGCAGGGCAAGCAACTGCGCGTCATTCTCACGCCGCAGCACTGAACGACCGCTCGCCATGTCCGTGCGTCATCCCTTGCCCTATACCTTCTGCCGCGACCAGGCGGTGCTGGCCGAAGACGTCGGTCAGGGCGTCGAACTCTGGATGTGCGAGGCCACCCGGCCCGCGGCGCTGGCCGAGGTGCAGCGCCAGCATGTGCTGTGCGCGGTGCATCGCACCACCGCTGAAGATCTGCAGGCGCGCATCGGCGCGGCCTACGCCGCCCGCGATGGCAGCGCCGCCTCGGTCATCAGCGAAGTGGAGGGCGACGTCGATCTGGGCCGGCTGATGCAGGACATTCCCGCGGTGGAAGACCTGCTCGAAGCCGCCGACGACGCGCCCATCATCCGCATGCTCAATGTGCTGTTCACTCAGGCCGCGCGCGAAGGGGCTTCGGACATTCACATCGAGCCCTATGAAACCGCTTCGGTGGTGCGCTTTCGCGTGGACGGCACGCTGCGCGAAGTGGTGCGGCCCAACAAGGCGCTGCATGGCGCGCTGATTTCGCGCATCAAGATTCTTTCGCAGCTCGACATCGCCGAAAAACGTCTGCCGCAGGATGGACGCATCGCCCTGCGCATCGGCGGCCGCACCCTCGATGTGCGCGTGTCCACCCTGCCTTGCGCGCATGGCGAACGCGCCGTGCTGCGCTTGCTCGACAAATCGGCGGCGCGGCTGAATCTGCGCGCCGTGGGCATGGCGCCCGACACGCTCGACCGCTTCGATGCGCTCATTCGCGCGCCGCACGGCATTCTGCTGGTCACCGGCCCGACCGGCAGCGGCAAGACCACCACGCTTTATTCCGCACTGAGTCGGCTCGATGCCAGCACCACCAGCATCATGACGGTGGAAGACCCGATCGAGTACGACCTGCCCGGCATCGGCCAGACGCAGGTCAACGCCCGCATCGACCTCACCTTTGCCCGCGCCCTGCGCGCCATCCTGCGGCAAGATCCCGACGTGGTGATGATCGGCGAAATCCGCGACTTCGAGACTGCGCAGATCGCTATTCAGGCCTCGCTCACCGGCCACCTCGTGCTCGCCACCCTGCACACCAACGATTCCATCTCCGCCGTCACCCGCCTGACCGACATGGGCGTCGAGCCCTTTCTGCTTGCCTCATCTTTGTTGGGCGTGCTGGCGCAGCGGCTGGTGCGCCAGCTCTGCCCGGCCTGCAAAGTGCCATCGCCCGACGGCCAGGGTTTCGTGCCCGTGGGTTGCCCCGCGTGCAATCACACCGGCTACGCCGGGCGCACCGGCGTGTTCGAACTGTTCGAAGTCGACGACGGTCTGCGCGCCGCCATTCACGCCCGCGCCTCCGAGGCCGAGTTGCGGCGCCTGGCTCAGGCCACGGGGATGCGCAATATGCGCCAGGACGGGCAACGCCATATCGACACCAGCATCACCAGCCTGGCCGAGTTGCTGCGCGTGACGCGCGACTGATCACGGCCGCCTTCGCTCTTGCTGCGCCATGCCCGCCTACCGTTTCACCGCCCTTGACACCGCAGGCGCCGAACAGTCCGGCGTGCTCGAATCCGACAGCGCCCGTGGCGCCCGCACCCTGTTGCGCAGCCGCGGGCTCATTCCGCTGCAGGTCGAAGGCATCCACGAAGAAGCGGCGCAGGCCAGCGGCCGCCGGTTTGCGCGCCGGGTGTTCAACAACCAGGAACGCACCCTGTTCACCCGCCAGCTCGCGGGCCTGTTGGCGTCTGGCCTGCCGGTGGAGAAAGCCCTTGCCGCCCTGGCCGAGGATGCCGACCGAGCCGAAATCGGCAATCTGCTTTCCAACCTCAAAAGCGAGGTCTCAGCCGGTCACAGTCTGGGCGATGCGCTGGCGCAGTATCCGCGCGAATTCAAGCCCATCTACCGCGCGCTGGTGAGCGCCGGCGAAGATAGCGGCGACCTGGGTCTGGTGATGGAGCGGCTGTCCGATTACCTCGAAGACCAGCAGGCGCTGCGCGGCAAGCTGGTGCAGGCCTTCGCCTATCCGGCCATCGTGGTGCTGGTGGCCGTCACCGTGGTGGTGCTGCTGCTCACCTACGTCGTGCCGCAGGTGGTCGGCGTGTTTCAGGGTGCGCACCAGAAGCTGCCGCTGCTCACCCTCGGCCTCATCGCCGTGTCCGATTTCATGCGGGCCTGGGGCTGGCTGATTTTGATCTTGCTCGCGGTTGGCGCCGTCGTGTTCGCGCAGGCCATGAAGCTGCCGGGGCCGCGTCTGGCGTTCGACGCCATGATGCTGCGCAGCCCGCTGTTCGGACGGCTGATCCGCGGCATCAACACCGCGCGTTTCGCCAGCACCCTGGGCATTCTGGGTGCGGCGGGCGTGCCCATCCTGCGCGCGCTGCAGGCCGCCGCAGACACGCTGAGCAACAGCCTGCTCAAGGCCGACGCGGAAGAGGCCATCTCCCTGGTGCGCGAGGGCGCAACGCTTGCGCAGTCGCTGGCGCTGCACAAGCGCTTTCCGCCCGTGCTCATCACCTTCATCCGTCTGGGCGAGCAAACCGGCACGCTGCCGCAGATGCTCGACCGCGCCGCCGTGCAGCATGCGCAGGAAGTGCAGCGCCGCGCCATGACCCTGACCACCATTCTGGAGCCGCTGCTCATTCTGGTGATGGGCGGCATGGTGCTGCTCATCGTGCTGGCCGTGATGATGCCCATCATCCAGATGAACAACCTGGTGAAATAAGTCATGCCTGCTGATTTGAACGACCGCCTGGTGGTGGCGATTTCCTCCCGCGCCCTGTTCGATTTCGAGGAGGAGAACCGCGTGTTCGAGCGGGCCGACGACGCCGCCTACATGCGGCTGCAGCTCGACCGGCTGGAGCGCCCGGCGCATCCCGGCGTGGCGTTCCAACTGGTGCGCAAGCTGCTGGCCTTCAACACCAGCGACGCCCAGCGCGACCGGGTGGAAGTGGTGCTGCTGTCGCGCAACGACCCGGTGTCCGGGTTGCGGGTGTTCAATTCCGCCAAACACCACGGCACGCCCATCGAGCGCGGCGTATTCACGCGGGGCCGCGCGCCTTATCAATATCTGCACGCTTTGCAGGCCCATCTGTTTCTGTCGGCCGAGCCAGACGATGTTCGCGCCGCGCTGCACGCCGGCTATCCGGCGGCGCAGGTTTACCCCGAGTCGGCGCGTGCGTCCGAGGCGCATCCCGATGAAGTGCGCATCGCCTTCGACGGTGACGCGGTGCTGTTCTCCGACGAAGCCGAGCGCGTTTTCCAGACCGAAGGCCTGCCCGCCTTCCAGCAGCACGAAGCCCGCAAGGCCGCGCTGCCGCTGCCGCCGGGGCCGTTCAAGCCCCTGCTCGAAGCCCTGCACCGCCTGCAAAGGGCCAGCGCCGATGGCTCCACCCCCATGCGCCTGCGTACCGCGCTAGTCACGGCGCGCAGCGCTCCGGCGCACGAGCGCGCCGTCCGCACCCTGATGCACTGGAACATCACCATCGATGAAGCCATGTTTCTCGGCGGTCTGGACAAAGGGCCGTTCCTGCGCGAATTTCAGCCCGATTTTTTCTTCGACGACCAAGCTGGGCATGTGCAATCCGCCGCGCGTCATGTGCCCTCGGGGCAGGTGCACGCCGAGGCCACGCGCAAGTCATGAACGCTGGCAGGGCGGACAAAGCGGACGCCTGAAAAAAAGCGTTGCCGCCCCTGCCATGCAAGCCTTTCGCACCCGCTGACCCACGCCAAGGAGACTCGCATGGCCACCACCCATCTGCACGGCAACCCCGTTCCCGCCAGCGGCGAATTGCCCGCCAAAGGCAGCAAGGCGACCGACTTTCATCTGACCGACAAAGACCTGGCCGACTTCGCGGGCAAGCGCAAGGCGCTCAACATCTTTCCGTCCATCGACACCCCGACCTGCGCGCAGTCGGTGCGCACCTTCAATGCCCGAGCCAGTGAAAAGCCCGACACCGTGGCGCTGTGCATCTCCGCCGACCTGCCCTTCGCCCATGCCTATGGCGCGGGCATCGCCGGCGGCCCGCTTGCCGGGCTGTGCGCGCGGGCCGTGGTCGTGCTCGACAAGGACAACCCCGTGCAGCCCCCCGAGCTGGTGAACGAAATCGCCCACGAGCCCAACTACGACGCGGCGTTGGCCGCGCTGTAAGGCAGCAAGCTCCGCGCGCAGAGTTCGTGCGTCGCGGAGTTTCTAGAATGGCCCTTTTATTCTGCGGAGACAGCACATCATGGTCATGCCCACATCCATGTCGGATCGCGACGGAAAAATCTGGATGGACGGCCAGTTGGTGGAGTGGCGCGATGCCAAGATCCACGTTCTGACCCATACCCTGCACTACGGCTGCGGCGCCTTCGAGGGCGTGCGGGCTTACAAGACCGACAAAGGCACGGCGATCTTCCGCCTGCGCGATCACACCGAGCGCCTGTTCAACAGCGCCAAGATTCTGCGCATGGAGATTCCCTTCACCATCGAGCAGGCCATGCAGGCGCAGATCGACGTGGTCAAGGCCAACGGTTTCGATTCCTGCTACATCCGTCCGCTGACCTGGATCGGCGACAAGAAGCTGGGCGTTTCGCCGCGCGGCAACACCATTCATCTGATGATCGCAGCGTGGCCGTGGGGGGCTTACCTCGGCGAAGAGGGACTGAAACGCGGCATTCGCGTCAAGACCAGCAGCTACACCCGCCACCATGTGAACATCACCATGTGCAACGCCAAGGCGGTGAGCAATTACACCAACTCCATTCTGGCGAATATGGAGGTCACCAACGACGGCTACGACGAAGCGCTGCTGCTTGACCCGCAGGGCTTTGTGAGCGAGGGCGCGGGCGAGAATATTTTCGTCGTGCGCGAAGGCGTGCTCTACACCCCCGATCTGTCTTCAGGCGCGCTCAACGGCATCACTCGCAAGACCGTGTTCGCCATCTGCGAAGACCTTGGCCTGACCATCAAGGAAAAGCGCATCACGCGGGACGAGGTTTACATCGCGGACGAAGCCTTCTTCACCGGCACGGCAGCCGAAGTCACCCCCATCCGCGAGCTCGACGGCGTGACCCTCGGCCCAGGACATCGCGGCCCGATCACCGAGCGCATCCAGAACGCCTTTTTCGACATCGTCGGCGGACGCAACCCCAAGTACGCCAACTGGCTGTCGATGGTCTGAGCAAGATATCCCTATCACTTGACTGAGGTTTGCACATGAGCGCCATTCCCAAGCCCGACATGCCCGTGGTCGAACTCAAGGCCAAGGACCTGCCCGCGTATTGCCCCAACCCCAGTATGCCGATCTGGAGCAGCCACCCGCGCGTATTCATCGACGTGACGCACGGCGAAGCGGCCTGCCCTTACTGCGGCACCCGCTATCGTCTGGCGGAAGGCGAAGTGGTGCACGGCCATTGAGTGCGCATCCGGCATGACCCGTGTTCTGCTGATCGCCCCGCAGTGGATCGGCGACGCGGTGATGGCCCAGCCTTTGGCGGCTTTGCTGGCTGTCCGAGGCGAACAGATCAGCGCGCTAGGGCTGCCCGGCGTGGCCCCGGTGTTGCGGGCCATGCCGGGCGTGAGCGAGGTCATCGAGGCGCCGTTCGCGCATGGTCAGCTTGATCTCGCGCTTCGCAGGCGCATCGCAAAGCAATTGCGTGGTGCGGGTTTCCAGCGGGCCTACATTCTCGGCAACAACCTCAAGTCACGCCTGGTGCCGTGGCTGGCGCGCATACCGCAGCGCATGGGCTATACCGGCGAAGCACGCGGTCTGCTACTGACCGATCGGGTTGAGGCGGACGAGCCAGCTCGGGTGAGAGCAGCCTCCGAGCCGATGGCGCTGTCGCCCGTGTCCTGCCGCGTTCCCCGGCCGGAGGGTGAGCGCCGACCGGACATGCGCCGACCGGACATGCGCCAACATTACGCCGCGCTGGCGAAGTTTGACGGCGCGCCCAGCCCGGTTTCGATTCCAGAGCCGACCCTGCGCATTTCCCCTGACGAAGCCGACGAGGCGCGCCGCCGGTTCGGTCTGCCGCCGCGCTGGATTGCCCTCTGCCCCGGCGCGGAGTACGGCCCGGCCAAGCAATGGCCGGTCGCGCACTATGCGGCACTGGCCATACAGGCGCAGCAAGCCGGTTATGCCGTTGCCGTGCTTGGCGCCCCGCGGGATGCTGCGGCTGGCGCCGAGATTGCCGCGCAGGCTCCGGGCAGCGTGAATCTGTGCGGCGCCACGCGGCTGGCAGACGCCATTGCCCTGCTCGCCAGTTGCAGCGGTGCGGTGAGTAACGATTCCGGTTTGATGCATGTGGCCGCCGCACTGCAGCGCCCGACCGTGGGGGTGTACGGCTCGACCGATCCGCGCCACACGCCTCCTGCGGCGCACCACAGCGCAACGCTCTGGCTGCACCTCGATTGCAGTCCGTGTTTTCAACGCACCTGCCCGCTGGGGCATCTCAACTGCCTCAATCACATCACGCCCGATGCGGTCTGGCGTGAGCTGGCGCGACTGATGTCTGATGTCGCACCCGATTGAGCGCCCAGGCGCTCAATGCCAGAGCAGAACAGCCGCAATCGCCATCCAGCCCAGCGTGAAGTTGAGCGCCACCAAGGGGTGAATCTGCTCCAGCGCGCGGCCCAGCGCGGGCCAGTCCTGCCTGGAAGCGGCCTGGCGCGCGCGGCGGAACGGTGCAAAGTAGATGTGCGCAAAGACCGCCATCATCACCAGGCCGATGCCCAGCATGGCGTGCCAGCCCACGGGCGCCTGGGCGAAACCGACCTGCAGCATGATGATCAATCCCGAAATCAAAATCACCGCGATGCTGAGCCAGACGAGAGGGAAGAAGCGCTGCAGCGTCGCCAGAATGAACTGCGGGCGCACAGGAGCCTGCAGCAGGGCGAAAGCGGCGGGCCGCATGGCAAACAGAATGAACGCCATACCACCCATCCAGATCACCGCGGCGACAAGATGTAAAAAGACCAGCAGAGCCGTCATGAAAGTTCCCGAACTTGGATGAAATGCACGCCTGCATAAATTGCGGTCAGCGGCGACGCGGCGGTCAAGAGAAATGACAGAACGTTGACCCGACACAATGTTAGATGCAGCCGCACGAAAAAAGCTGGTGCTGTATCGACTTTCCCCTATACTCTTGCCGTTTGACCTTCACGCCAATTGTTACCCGTCGCAACAACCATCGCAGCAACCCTAGCGAACTGCGCGGATTGGTGGAAGCGTTTTAACCCAAGTTCAACTCAAGGACTGGCGATACGGCCGTCCACAAAGCTGACCCGAGTGTTTTTGCCTTGAACCCAACTGTGCCATCCATCGACCCCTGGAAAGACGAGCAAGACGTGCCGTCGGCTGCTCCCATGACGCGCGCCGAAGTGCGGAGCTTGCTTCTGCGCAAACCGCAGGTTTCGGTGTGGCGCGTGGTGACGCTGCAGGCGGTGGTCGGTCTGGTCGTGGCCTTGGTGAGCGGGTTTTTTGCGGCGGGCAGGCTCTCGGTCGTGTGGTCTGCCCTGTATGGCGCTGCCATCATTGCTGCGCCCTCCGCGCTGTTTGCCCTGTCCATTCAGCTTTGGCTGTCCAAATTGAAACCCGGCGTGGCGGTTTACGGTTTTGCGCTGGGCGAGTTGTTGAAAATCGGTTTGACCATCGTGCTTCTGTTTTTTGCGCCGCGCATTGTGCAGCCCCTCAGTTGGGCCGCGATGCTGATCGCTGTCGTCGCGACCCTGCAGGTGTACTGGGTCGCCCTGATCCTGCGCGGCAGGAAATCGAGTTGCGCAGCCTGATCCATTCCAGCCGTGCCGCGCAGGCGGCCCTCCTCAAAATAGTCGACCATGTCCGCAGAACAACACACCATCACCGCAGGCGAGTACATCATTCACCATCTGAAGCACTGGACCAGTGGCCCGCGTACCGGGGTGGTTGACTTTGGCATCGTCGACATCGATTCCCTCTTCTTCTCCGTGCTGCTGGGTGTGATTGCGTGCTACGTGCTGTGGCGCGTCGCCAAAAACATGACCAGTGGCAAACCGGGCAGACTTCAGGCTGCGGTCGAGTTTCTGGTTGAGTTCGTGGACGAGCAGGCGCGCGGTATTGTGCGCAATGCCAAGTCGCGCGAATTCGTGGCTCCGCTGGCGTTCATCTCGTTCGTCTGGATCGTGATGATGAACCTCATGGATCTGCTGCCAGTTGATCTGTTGCCCCGCCTCTGGCAAACCGCGGGCGCCGCGACCGGTCACGACCCGGAGCATATGTATTTGCGTGTGGTGCCTACGGCCGACCTGTCGATCGCCCTGGGCATGTCGATCACCATTCTGTTGTTGAGCCTGTACTACGGCATCAAGGTCAAGGGCATTGGCGGCTGGGTGCATGAGTTGTTCACCGCGCCGTTTGGCAACCATTTCCTGCTCTGGCCGCTGAACTTCGTCATGCAGTTGCTCGAATATCTGGCGAAAACCCTCTCGCACGGCATGCGGTTGTTCGGCAACCTTTACGCCGAAGAAATTCTGTTCATGATCATTGCGCTCATGGGGGCTGCCGGGCTGAGCAGCTTGACGGGCTGGGCGCTGTTCTTTGGCAACATTGCAGCCGGTCTGGCCTGGTCGATCTTCAGTCTGCTGGTCATCGTGCTGCAGGGTTTCATTTTCATGATGTTGACCTTGGTTTACATCGGTCAGGCGCATGATCACCATTGATCGGTTTTGATCACTTTCGTTTTTTTCTGATTTTTTTTCTTCACCACTTCAACTCACTAGGAGCAAGCATGGAACACGTTCTCGGATATGTCGCACTGGCCGCAGGTCTGATCATTGGTCTGGGCGCCAACGGCGCTTGTATCGGCATCGGCATCATGGGCAGCAAATATCTCGAATCCGCCGCGCGTCAGCCCGAGCTGATGAACGAACTGCAAACCAAGATGTTCCTGCTGGCCGGCCTGATCGACGCGGCCTTCCTGATCGGTGTCGGTCTGGCCATGATGTTCACCTTCGCCAACCCGTTCGTGCTGCAGTAATCCACGCTTGACTCCAGCAACGATCTGTTCACCCATCTGAAGCAAAGGTTAGCGCCATGCATCTGGACGCAACACTCATTGCGCAGATCATCGTTTTCTTGCTGCTGGCGTGGTTCACGAAGAAATTCGTGTGGCCCCCCATCACCAAGGCCCTCGATGAACGCGCAACAAAAATCGCCGACGGTCTGGCTGCCGCCGATCGCGCCAAGTCTGAACTCGCCTCGGCCAATCGCAAGGTCGAGGAAGAACTTGCCCGCTCGCATCAAGAGAGCGCGGGACGCCTGGCTGACGCCGAGCGTCGTGCGCAGGCCGTGATCGAAGAGGCGCGCAAGAAGGCCGAGGAGGTCGCAGCCAACATCGTGGCGCAGGCCAAGTCAGAGGCTGATCAGCAAGCGGTCAAGGCGCGCGAGCAATTGCGTGACCAGGTGGCAGCGCTGGCAGTCAAGGGCGCCGAAGCCATTCTGCATCGCGAGATCAATCCGCAGGTGCATGCCGATCTGCTGAACCGGCTCAAGGCCGAGCTGTAATCGGAGTGCGCCATGGCTGAACTCGCCACTATTGCCCGCCCCTACGCCGAAGCCGCCTTTGCCGCCGTGCGCGAATCCGGCATTCCGCCTGCGCAAGCGGCAGAAGCCTTGGACCAGATTGCCCAGATTGCCGCCGATCCGGCTTTGCGCGAGGTGATGGGCAGTCCGAAGGTTTCCGCGCGACAACTCGCCGATCTGGTTCTAGGCGCTCTGCCCGGAACCGTCGCTCCTGTGCTGAAAAATCTGGTCGAGATGCTCGCCGAAAACCGGCGTTTCGCCGCCGTCGGGCAGATCGCCGATCAGTTCCGTGCGCTCAAGGACGAGGCCGAAGGCAAGGTCGAGGCCGTGGTGTCCAGCGCGTTCCCGCTGGAAGGCGAGGCGCTCGACAGCTTGCTGCAGGCGCTCGAACGCAAATACGGCCGCAAGCTGCACGCCACTGTGCAAATCGATCCGTCGCTCATCGGGGGGGTGCGTGTCGCTGTAGGCGACGAAGTGCTCGACACCTCGGTTCGCGCCCGGCTGGAGCAGATGAAAGTCGCACTCACCGCTTAAGTCTCAAGAGGCTCTCATGCAACTCAATCCCGCAGAAATTTCCGAACTCATCAAGAGCCGCATCGAAGGTCTGGGCGCCAGCGCCAATATCCGCAACGAGGGCACCGTCGTGTCCCTGACCGACGGTATTGCGCGGGTGCACGGGCTGTCCGACGTGATGCAGGGCGAAATGCTCGAATTCCCGAACAACACCTTTGGCCTGGCACTCAACCTCGAGCGCGATTCGGTCGGTGTGGTGATTCTGGGCCCTTACGAGCAAATCTCCGAAGGTGACACGGTCAAGTGCACCGGTGAGATTCTTTCCGTGCCCGTCGGCCCCGAGCTGATCGGCCGCGTGGTCAACACCCTGGGTGTGCCCATCGACGGCAAAGGCCCGGTGGAAACCAAGCAACTCGATCCGATCGAAAAGATCGCCCCTGGCGTGATCTGGCGCCAATCCGTGTCGCAGCCGGTACAGACGGGTATCAAGGCGATCGACGCCATGGTGCCCGTCGGCCGCGGCCAGCGCGAGCTGATCATCGGCGACCGCCAGACCGGCAAGACCGCGGTGGCCGTCGACTCGATCATCAGCCAGAAGGGCAAAGACCTGATCTGCATCTACGTGGCGATCGGCCAGAAGGCTTCGACCATCGCCAACGTGGTGCGCAAGCTGCAGGAGTTCGGCGCGATGGAATACACCATCGTCGTGGCCGCCTCCGCCTCGGACTCAGCCGCCATGCAGTACCTGGCGCCTTACGCCGGCTGCACCATGGGCGAATACTTCCGCGATCGTGGCCAGGACGCCCTGGTGATCTATGACGATCTGACCAAGCAGGCCTGGGCCTATCGCCAGATCTCGCTGCTGCTGCGCCGCCCGCCGGGCCGTGAAGCCTATCCTGGCGACGTGTTCTACCTGCACAGCCGCCTGCTTGAGCGCGCCGCTCGCGTCAGCGAGGCGTATGTCGAGAAGTTCACCAACGGCGAGGTCAAGGGCAAGACGGGTTCGCTCACTGCCTTGCCCATCATCGAAACCCAGGCTGGCGACGTGTCCGCCTTCGTGCCGACCAATGTGATTTCGATTACCGACGGCCAGATCTTCCTCGAAACCGATCTGTTCAACGCCGGCGTGCGCCCCGCCATCAACGCGGGTGTGTCGGTGTCGCGGGTGGGCGGCGCGGCGCAGACCAAGATCATCAAAAAACTGTCTGGCGGCATCCGTACCGACCTGGCGCAGTACCGTGAACTGGCTGCGTTCGCGCAGTTTGCTTCCGACCTGGACGAAGCGACCCGCAAGCAGCTCGAGCGCGGTCGCCGCGTGGTCGAACTGCTCAAGCAGCCCCAGTACCAGCCGGCGCAGGTCTGGCAGATGGCGGCCTCGCTCTACGCGGTGAACAACGGCTACCTGGATGACATCGAAGTCAAGCAGGTTCTGCCGTTTGAAAAGGGCCTGCACGATCATCTGCAGACCAAGCACGCCGCCTTGGTGCAAAGCATCGAATCTTCCAAAGACCTGTCCAAGGATGATGAAGCCAAGCTCAAGGAAGCGATCGCCGAATTCAAGAAAAACGGTGCGTACTAATTCATTCCACGAAAACGGACGGAGCTGGGCAAGGATGGTCTTGCCCGGACTGACCCAGGAGTAATGCAATGGCTGGAATGAAAGAAGTTCGCGTCAAGATCAAGAGCGTGCAAAACACGCGCAAGATCACCAAGGCGATGGAGATGGTGGCGGCCTCCAAGATGCGCAAGGCGCAGGAGCGCATGCGCGCAGCGCGTCCCTATGGCGACACGGTGCGTGTCATCGCGGGTCACCTGCGCCAGGCGAATCCGGAATACACCCATCCTTTCCTGATCAAACGCGAGCCGATCAAGCGCGTTGGTCTGATTCTGGTGACCACTGACAAGGGGCTGTGCGGAGGGCTCAACACCAATATCACCCGCATGGCGCTGGGAAAAATCAAGGAATGGCAGGCGGATGGCGTGCAGATCGAGTGCTGCGCCATTGGCAACAAGGGCCTGCAATTCCTGCAGCGTTTAGGCATGAATCTCACGTCGCACGCGGTACAGCTCGGCGACAAGCCGCACCTCGAAAAGTTGATCGGCCCCGTAAAAATCATGCTCGACGCCTATCAGGAAGGCAGGCTCGACGCGGTCTATCTGGCATTCAGCCGTTTCATCAACACCATGAAGCAGGAGCCGGAGATCGAGCCGCTGGTGCCCCTGGGCGCGCAAGCCCTGGCTGCCAAGGCAGGAGATGAAAAGTCCCACAGTTGGGACTACATCTACGAGCCCGACGCCAAGCCGGTGATCGACGCCCTGCTGGTGCGCTATATCGAGGCGCTGATCTATCAGGCGGTGGCGGAGAACATGGCGTGCGAGCAGTCCGCCCGCATGGTGGCGATGAAGTCGGCCTCCGACAACGCCAAGAGCGTGATCGGTGAGTTGCAGCTCGTCTACAACAAGAGCCGACAGGCAGCCATTACCAAAGAACTTTCGGAAATCGTGAGCGGAGCCGCCGCGGTGTGAACCCCGGCCAACCGAATTGAAACCATTGGAGAGCAATATGACGACGGCTCAAGCGCAAGGCAAAATCGTTCAGTGCATCGGCGCTGTGATCGATATCGAATTTCCCCGCAATGCCATTCCCAAGGTATATGACGCCCTGGTGCTGGCGGACAACAACGCCAGCAGTCTGGCAGAAAGCGGCCTCACTTTCGAGGTGCAGCAGCAGATCGGCGACGGCGTGGTGCGCACCATCGCCATGGGCCCGAGCGATGGCCTGCGTCGTGGCATGCTGGTCAACAGCACCGGTCATTCCATCCAGGTGCCGGTTGGCCCGGCCGTGCTGGGTCGCATCATGGACGTTCTGGGCCGCCCCATCGACGAGGCCGGCCCCATCGCCACCGAAGAGCGCCGCTCGATTCACCAGTCGGCGCCGAAGTTCGACGATCTGTCGCCTTCTGTCGATCTGCTCGAAACCGGCATCAAGGTGATCGACCTGGTCTGCCCCTTCGCCAAGGGCGGCAAGGTCGGCCTGTTCGGCGGCGCCGGCGTGGGCAAGACCGTGAACATGATGGAGCTCATCAACAACATCGCCAAGCAGCACAGCGGCCTGTCGGTGTTTGCCGGCGTCGGCGAGCGCACCCGCGAGGGCAACGACTTCTATCACGAAATGAAGGAGTCGAACGTGCTCGACAAGGTCGGCATGGTGTTCGGCCAGATGAACGAGCCGCCGGGCAACCGCCTGCGCGTCGCGCTCACCGGCCTGACCATGGCCGAGCGTTTCCGCGACGAAGGCCGTGACATCCTGTTCTTCGTCGACAACATCTACCGCTACACCCTGGCCGGCACCGAAGTGTCGGCGCTGCTGGGCCGCATGCCGTCCGCCGTGGGCTATCAGCCGACGCTGGCCGACGAAATGGGCAAGCTGCAGGAGCGCATCACCTCCACCAAGACCGGCTCGATCACCTCCATCCAGGCCGTGTACGTGCCCGCGGATGACTTGACCGACCCGTCTCCCGCGACCACCTTCAACCACCTCGACGCCACCGTGGTGCTGAGCCGCGACATCGCCTCGCTGGGCATCTACCCGGCGGTCGATCCGCTCGATTCCACCAGCCGCCAGATCGACCCCAACGTCATCGGCGAGGAGCACTACTCCACCACCCGTGCGGTGCAGGGCATTCTGCAGCGCTACAAGGAACTGCGCGACATCATCGCCATTCTGGGCATGGACGAACTCTCGCCGGAAGACAAACTGGCCGTGGCACGGGCGCGCAAGATCCAGCGTTTCCTGTCGCAGCCTTTCCACGTGGCCGAAGTGTTCACCGGCTCGCCGGGCAAGTATGTGCCGCTGAAGGAAACCATCCGTGGCTTCAAAATGATCGTCAACGGCGAATGCGACGCCCTGCCCGAGCAGGCGTTCTACATGGTCGGCACCATCGACGAAGCCTTCGAAAAGGCCAAGAAGCTCAACTAAGCCAGCGAGCTTGAAGCGATCCAATCCGGCTGACGATGCGAAAGCCCGTCAGTCGGAGCCTGAAACCGCATCACGTTCCGGATTGAAGCCATGAACACCATCCATGTCGACGTCGTCAGTGCCGAAGAGTCCATCTTTTCCGGCGAGGCACGTTTTGTCGCCCTTCCCGGCGAATCGGGCGAACTGGGCATTCTGCCTGGTCACACCCCGTTGATCACCCGCATCAAGCCCGGTTCGGTGCGAATCGAACTGGTCGAAGCCAATGCCGCCGGCAGCAAGGAAGAGTTCGTCTTTGTCGCAGGCGGCATTCTTGAAGTGCAGCCCAAGCGAGTCACCGTGCTGGCCGATACCGCCATTCGCGGCAAGGATCTTGACGAGGCCAAAGCCAACGAGGCTCTGAAAGCCGCTCAGGACGCGCGCGCCCATGCCAAAGAAGCGCAGGACGTCGCCGTGGTCGAGGGCGAGCTGGCCATGCTGGCCGCTCAGCTCGCGGCGATTCGCAGGCTTCGTGGCCGAGCGCACTGAGTTGAGTGTATTTGCCGTTGTAAACAAACAGCCCGCGCACGCGGGCTGTTTGTTTTGTGCTTCGCCGCCATTACGATGAACTGGACGAGAGCAATGTGGAGCCGATGAATGAGCGCAGGTGGGGGCGTATGGACGCCAGACCAAGGAGATCGGGATAGCAGGCAGCGCCTGCCTGGCTCTGCGCTCGCCGTTGCACTGCTGCTGGGTTTGGCCTTGGGGGGCTGCGCCAGTGCGCCGCAGCGCAGCGTCTCGAGCGGGGCGCCAGTCAATGCGCAGGAGGGGTGCCACGCTCCACCGCCCAATCTGCGTGCGGCCTACAACCGCACTTATACCGTGCGGGGGCGCAGCTACAGCCCCTTGCGTAGCGCTGAGGGTTACGACGAAGTGGGCATCGCCTCCTGGTACGGTTGGGAGTCGGGCGCCACCACGTCGATGGGCACGCGTTTCAACCCGCGTGGCTTTTCGGCAGCCAGCCGCGTTTTGCCGCTGCCGACCTGCGTTCAGGTGACCAATCTCGACAATGGCCTGAGCGCCCTGGTGCTGGTCAATGATCGGGGCCCGTTTGTCAGCGGACGTTTGCTCGATCTGTCGATGGGCGCAGCGCAGGCTCTGGGCGTGACCCGAACGGGAACGGCGCGGGTGCGCATCGTGGCCCTGCCCGATGGGGCCAACGCCCCCTTGCGGATCGCGCAGGCGGCCCCGCCGCAACCGTCGCCGCAAACCAGGTCAGTACCGGTTGTGAGCCCGCCATCCACTCCCTTGTCGGATCAGTCGGCGTTTGCGCCGCAACAGTTCGCGGCGTTGCCCGTCGCGCAGGCGCCGTCGGGGCAAACGCCCGGTGCGAGCTTGCCCCAGCAGGCGCCAGAGCCTGCGCCCATCGAAGTGCAAGCGTTGCCGCCGCTCACGCCCGCTTCATTGTCAACTCCTGTGCCTGCCGCTTCCACAAGCGCTCAGCCGCCGATGCCGCAGCCTGCGTTGACTCTGCCCGAAAACGCCGCTTCACCACAAAGCTACGTGCAGACCGGCGCGTTCACGCTGCAAGCCAATGCCGAGGCGGAAAAGGCGCGTCTGCAGGCCGCGGGCATCGACGACGTACTGGTGGTGCCCGGCTATATCCGGGGTCAGACGTTCTATCGTGTGCAGATCGGACCGATCAAAGGCGTCGGACTAGATGCCACGCTAGTGCAGAAATTGCAGGGACTGGGTTTGAGCGGCTATTCCGTGGTGCGGCAGTAGCGGTTATCGAAGAGAAAATGAAAAACGCACCCGAAGGTGCGTGCAAACCGCGTGCAGGCGTTTGAATTACTTCTTGCGCAGGCATTCGCTCATGAATTTTTTACGCTCTTCGCCTTTCATGCCTTTGGCCTTGGCATCTTTGCTGCAGAACGACATTTTCTGCTGTTGGGGGGTAAGTTTCTTCTCTCCGGCAGCGGCTTTGTGTTCTGCTTTGCGTTCAGGCTTGGCGGCTTCTTTGCTCGCAGGCTTGGCTGTTTCGGCTGTGGCTGCGGGCTTGCTGGCCAGGCACTCTTTCATGAAGGTCTTGCGGGCCTCGCCGGTCTTGCCGGTGGCTTCCTTGTTGCATTGAGCCATGCGGCTTTGCTGCGGCGCGCCTTGAGCTTGAGAGAGCGCAGGCAGGGCCATCAGACCCAGGGCGAAACCGAGGGTGGCGAACAGTTTTTTCATCATTCCTCCAAGTTGTGTTGTGACCGGACCGCAGCAGGCGGTAGTGCGATCAAGCCGTGCAACGAAAGGTTGCGAACCGGCAATTCATTACACCATAAGGTTGTGCGGGCGCGAAGAACGGCGACAGACCCATAAAATGCCGACTTTGCGTCTTCACAACATTCCCATAATGATCGAATTCACCGCGCGGTTGACCACGGCGCTGCAACAAGCGGCAACGGCCCTGCAGCCCGAGTTTTCAGGCTCTATCGAACTCAGCCGTCCGCGCAGCGACGATCATGGCGAATTGGCCAGCAATCTGGCGATGCAACTGGCCAGACCGCTCAAACGCAACCCGCGCGATGTGGCCCGGCAAATCATCGACATGCTGAGCGCGAATGCTGACTTGGCCGAGGGCATCGCCCGCACCGAAATCGCCGGGCCCGGATTCATCAACTTTCATCTCCATGCTGCGGTGCTGCATCAGGTGATTGTGGAAGTCGAACAGGGCGCGGAGAAGTTCGGGCATTCCCGCGCGGGGCGCGAGCAGCCCATGCTGGTGGAGTTCGTCTCGGCCAATCCGACCGGGCCGCTGCATGTGGGGCATGGTCGCCAGGGGGCGTTGGGCGATGCCATTGCCGCCGTCCTGACCACTCAAGGCTGGGCGGTGCAGCGCGAGTTTTATTACAACGACGCCGGGGTGCAGATCCAGACGCTCGCGCTGTCGGTTCAGGCCAGGGCGCGTGGGTACAAGCCGGGCGATGCGCAATGGCCCGAATCGGCCTACAACGGCGACTACATCGCCGACATCGCGCAGGATTTTCTGGCGCGCGAATCGGTACCAGACGATCAGGGTCAGCCCATCGTGGCCAATGGTCAAGCCGACGATCTGGACAATATCCGCCGTTTTGCCGTGGCCTACCTGCGCCGCGAGCAGGATCTCGATCTCAAGACTTTCGGCATTCGGTTCGACAACTATTACCTCGAATCCAGTCTCTACACCGATGGCCGGGTGCAAGACGCGGTGCAGCGCTTGCAGGCCTCGGGCCACACCTACGAGCAGGACGGCGCGTTGTGGCTGCGCACGACGCAATACGGCGACGACAAGGACCGCGTGATGCGCAAGTCCGACGGCACTTACACCTATTTCGTTCCCGATGTGGCCTACCACCTGACCAAATGGCAGCGCGGGTTTCACCGCGCGGTGAACATTCAGGGCTCGGATCATCACGGCACCATCGCGCGGGTGCGCGCCGGGCTGCAGGCGCTCGACCTTGATATTCCCGTCGGCTATCCCGACTATGTGCTGCACAAAATGGTCACGGTGATGCGGGGCGGACAGGAGGTGAAAATCTCCAAGCGCGCAGGCAGCTATGTGACCGTGCGCGACCTGATCGAATGGTCGGGCGGCGTGCGCGACGACATGAGCGACGACGAGCGTCAGGCGGCTTTGCAGCGAGGGCGCGACGCCGTGCGCTTTTTTCTGGTCTCGCGCAAGGCCGATACCGAATTCGTGTTCGACGTCGATCTGGCCCTGGCGCAAAGCGACGAAAACCCGGTTTACTACGTGCAATATGCCCACGCCCGGGTGAACTCGGTGTTCGAGCAATGGGCCGCCCGCGCCCCGCAAGAGGCCGCGCAGCCCGCGCTCATCGAGCAAGCCGACTTGTCGCTGCTGACCGCACCGCGCGAACGAGCGCTGCTCCTCACGCTCGCGCGCTATCCGCAAGTCCTGGCCGCTGCGGCGCAAGAACTGGCGCCGCATCAGGTAGCCTTCTATCTGCGCGATCTGGCTGCCGATTTCCACGCTTTCTACAACGCCGAACGCGTGCTCGTCGACGAACTTCCCCTGCGGCATGCGCGCCTGCGACTGCTGCGCGCCGTACGTCAGGTGATGCACAATGCACTGGCCGTGCTCGGCGTGAGCGCGCCGCAGCGCATGTAAGCGCACGGCGCTTCCGCAGGGCTTCATCGACAACGCACACTCCTGTCTTCCATGTCTAAACGCACCACACTCCGCGGCCAGTTCGGCGGCGCCGTGATCGGCCTGATCGTCGGCCTGGTCATCGGCCTGGGTATCGCACTCGGCGTTGCCCTCTACATCACCAAGGCGCCGCTGCCCTTCATGAATCGATTTCAGGAGCGCCCCGCCAGTGCGGCTTCCGGGGCCGGCAACTGGAATCCCAATCAGGGCTTGAGCGGCGCAACCGCAGCGCCGCTCGCGGGCAGCGGTTCCATGCCCGTGACAGTGGCGAGCAAGCCGCTGTCTCCTCAGGCGCTGGCCAAACTGGGGCAACCCGCTGCGGGCGCCTCACAGGCGGCAATTGCGCCGACGACAGGTGGCGTGACAACCCCGGCCGCCCCGACCAAGCCGACCGCCCAAGGCCCCGTGCAGTATGTGCTGCAGATCGGGGCGTACAGCACGCGCGAAGACGCTGAGCGTCAGCGCGCCAAGGTGGCTCTGATCGGTCAGGAAGCGCATGTGGACGAGCGCGTTGTCAACGGGCGCACCCTGTATCGCGTTCGAGTGGGGCCGTTCACCTCGGCGCAGCAGGCCGAGCAGACGCAGAAACTTCTGGGCGATAACGGGGTTCAAACCGCCCTGCTGCGCACCGGTTCATAAAATCATTTTCTGATCTTCAAACCAAAGGACGACTCATGTTTCAACGCTGGCTTGCCGTGGTGTTCATGGTGTTTTCAATGGGCTTTTTCGCTGCGGGCGCGCAGGCGCAGACGCCCGCCAAGAGCAGCCCCTTCAACGAGGGCTTTGCCTACAACCGCCTGGCCGTGCCGCAGCCGGTGAGCCCGTCGGACAAAATCGTGGTGTACGAATTTTTCTGGTACGACTGCCCGCACTGCGCCGACTTCGACCCCCTGCTCGAGGCCTGGCAGAAAAAACTGCCCGCCGGAGTGGTGCTCGAGCGCGTGCCCGTCGCTTTTTCTCCCCAGTTCGTGCCGCAACAGCATCTCTATTACGCCCTGAAGGCGCTGGGCAAGCTCAACGATGCGATGCAGGCCAAGATTTTCAACGCCATTCACAAACAGCACATTCCTCTGGGCACGGCCGATCAGATGGCCAACTGGCTGGCGCAGCAGGGCATTCCCAAAAAAGCGTTCCTGGACGCCTACAACTCGTTCGGCGTGAATGCGCAAGTCCGGCAGGCCACGCAAATGGTGACGGACTATCAGATCAGCGGCGTGCCGACCATGGCGGTTCAGGGCACTTACACCACTTCTGCGGCGATGCCTGAAGCCAATAACAACAAGAAGGTGCTTGAGGTCGTGGACTACCTGATCAAGAAGGTGCAGGCGGAGAAAAAGTAAGCGCGTCGCCCTGTCGCATCTCAACACTGCCCGCGTACCGCGGGCAGTGTTTTTTGAGTCCCGCAAAATTGCTGCGAAATCGCCTGAACTGGCCCTAGAATGGCCCGACTAAAGCAAAACCCATGCCGATGAAACGAGTGGCCCGAATCCTGTTGTTGACCCTGCTGTGTGCGCCGAGCCTGGCGCTGCCCGTGCTTGCGGCGCAGACCGACCGGAACCAGCCGATTCACATCGAGGCCGACGCCATGCGGTACGACGACGTGCACCAGACCAGTGTGTTCACCGGCAACGTGGTCGTCACCAAGGGGTCTCTGGTGCTGCGCGCCGCCACGGTCGATGTGCGCCAGGCGCCGGACGGCTATCAGTACGCGACGGCGATCGCCGCGCCGGGGCAGTTGGCCACCTTCCAGCAACAACTCGATGGGGCGCCCGGCCAGCCCGCGCAAACCATGGACGGCGCCGCGCAGCGCATCGAATACGACGGCAAGACCGATGTGGTGACGCTGCGTGGCCAGGCCATGCTCAGCCGACTGATCGACGGCAAGCTGGCCGACCGCAGCCAGGGCAATGTGATTGCCTACAACCAGATCACCGATGTGTTCACCGTCGAAGGCGGAGCGCAGGGCGCCACGGCCACCAATCCTGGCGGGCGGGTGCGGGTGATGTTGACGCCGCAGCCCGCCGCCCCATCCGCGCCGACGGCGCCCAAATCGCCTCCCGCGCTCAAAGTCGCCCCGAAGCTGGGGACGCAGCCTTGAGCGTCCAGCCGCATTCCGTTGGACAGACCGTGGTGCGGGGCGGCCTGGAGCCCGTCGCCCCGACGGAAGCCGCGCGGACGCCTTCTGCCCCCTCGATCCGCGCGGCGACAGGTCCGGAGCTCGACGTTCAGCATCTGCAGAAACGCTATGCCGGTCGGCAGGTGGTGCGCGACGTCAGCTTCAGCGTGCGCTGCGGCGAGGTGGTCGGTCTGCTGGGGCCGAACGGCGCGGGCAAGACCACGTCGTTCTACATGATCGTCGGTCTGGTGCGGCCCGACGCGGGGCGCATCCACATCGACGGCCAGGACGTGAGCGATTCTCCGATGCATCGCCGTGCGCGCTTGGGGCTGTCGTATCTGCCGCAGGAGGCGTCGATCTTCCGCCGCATGACGGTGGCCGAGAACGTGAGGGCGGTGCTGGAATTGCAGCGCGACGCCCAAGGGCGCCGCCTGGGCAAGGCCGAAATCCGCGAACGCGAAGATCATCTCTTGCGCGAACTGCACGTCGAGCATCTGCGTGACAGCCCCGCCCCGGCGCTTTCGGGCGGCGAGCGGCGGCGGGTGGAAATCGCCCGCGCTCTGGCCACGCAGCCGCGCTTCATCCTGCTCGACGAGCCGTTTGCCGGCATCGATCCGATTGCGGTCATCGAGATTCAGCGCATCGTTCAGTTCCTGAAAGAGCAGGGCATCGGCGTGCTGATCACCGACCACAATGTGCGCGAAACGCTGGGCATCTGTGACCGGGCCTGCATCATCAGCGAAGGACAGGTGCTGGCGCAGGGCGACCCGCAATCCATCATCGACAACCCCGCGGTACGCAAGGTGTACCTCGGTGAAAACTTCCGCATGTAAGCCGCGATGAAGCCGTCGTTAAACCTGCGCCTGTCCCAGCATCTCGCGCTCACGCCGCAACTGCAGCAGTCCATCCGGCTGCTGCAACTCTCCACACTCGAACTCACGCAGGAAATCGAGGGTCTGCTCGAATCCAATCCCTTCCTCGAATCTGAAGAAGAGCAAGAGGCGCCTGCCGCCGCGCCGACATCCGAGTCGCCAGCGCCTTTAACGCCCGACTCGTCTCAGACGTCGGTCGAAGGGCATGACAACGCCGCCGAGCCCGCCGCTGAGTTGCAACTCGACACGCAGGACTGGACGGCCAGCAGCGGCGAAACCGATCACGGTGCGGATACCGATGCCGACGCCGATTCCTGGGTCAGTTCAGGCCAGTCCGCCAGCGGGGGTGACGACGACGAATTCAGCGCGCTCGACATCGCCTCCGAACCCCTCGATCTGCGCGACCACCTGCGCGGCCAGTTGGCCGGGCTCGCGCTGAGCGCCACCGACCGCGCGGCCGCCGAAGCCATCATCGACTCGCTCGACGACGACGGCTACCTGCCCGACACCCCGCTGGAACTGGCGCAGGCCCTCGCCCCCGCGGCAGATGCCGAGCAGCTCGAAGACCTGGCCGAGGCGCTCACCACGGCCATGCGTCTGATTCAGAGCTTCGACCCGGCCGGTGTCGCCGCCCACGATCTGCCCGACTGTCTCTGCCTGCAGCTTCAGCGCCAGCCGTCTTGCCCCGTGCGCGACCTCGCCTTGCAGATTTGCCGCGGCGGTCATCTCGATCTGCTGGCCAAGCGCGACTGGCGCAAGCTCGAACGCCAGCTCGAAGCCGATGAAGCCGCGCTGCGCTTGGCGCAGCAACGCATCGCCCAGCTCGACCCCCATCCCGGGGGCGCATTCCGCCGCGATGACGCGCAGGCCGTGACCCCTGATGTGATCGCCCGCAAAACGCCGCAAGGCTGGGTGGCGCAGCTCAACGCCGAGGTCATGCCCCGGCTGCGCGTGAACCAGATCTACGCCGACGCCTTGCGCCGCGCGCGCGACAGCGGCGGCGCCATGCAGGGACAGCTTCAGGAGGCGCGCTGGTTCGTGAAAAACGTGCAGCAGCGTTTCGAGACCATTCAGCGCGTGTCGCAGACCATCGTCGAGCGCCAGCAGCGATTTTTCGACTTCGGCCCCGTGGCCATGCGGCCCATGGTGCTGCGCGAAATCGCCGACGAGCTCGGGCTGCACGAATCGACCATTTCGCGCGTGACCACGCAGAAGTTCATGCTCACCCCCTTCGGCACGGTCGAGCTGAAATACTTTTTCGGCTCAGGCCTGAGCACCGATACCGGGGGCAACACCTCATCCACCGCGGTACGCGAGATCATCCGCCGCCTGGTGGCCGAAGAAGACAGCGCCAAGCCCTTGTCCGACAGCGAACTGGCCGAACGCCTCACGCAGCAGGGCGTGAAGGTGGCGCGGCGCACCGTGGCCAAATACCGCGAGGCGCTGCGCATCCCTCCCGCCAACCTGCGCAAGAGCGGCTGAGGGCCCGCAGCCCTTAGCGGAGCCAGTCGCTCACCTTGCGCTAAGTCGTCCTCTCCAGAATGCCGTTGTCGCGCCACACGCGACGCCACGACAACGCAAACGGCATTCAGGGAGTTCATCATGCAAAACGCAGCAAAAATCTCGCAGCCCGATTGGGCGCTGGCGGTCAAGGTTCCGGTCGTCATCACGCTTTACTTCTGGCTGATCAAAATCATGGCCACCACGGTGGGCGAAACCGCCGCAGACTATCTGGCCGTGGATCTGCATCTGGGCCTGGTCGCCACCAGCGCGGTGATGACCCTCTTGTTCATCGGTGTGCTGACGGCGCAGATGCGCGCCAGCCGTTACGTTCCCTGGCTTTACTGGTTGACGGTGACGCTCATCAGCGTGGTGGGCACCTTGCTTACCGACAATCTGACCGATCAGTTGGGCGTGCCGCTGCCGGTGAGCACAGCCCTGTTTGCGCTGGCCTTGCTGGCGACGTTTGCGATCTGGTGGGGTAGCGAGCGTGATCTGTCGATCCACAGCATTGCCACGCCAAAACGAGAAGGGTTTTACTGGGCGACGATTCTGTTCACCTTTGCGCTGGGTACTGCCGGAGGCGATCTGGCCGCTGAGCGGCTGCAACTCGGCTATGCCTTGTCGGCCTTGTTGTTTGGCGGCGCCATTGCGCTGACGGCAGCGGCCTACTACATCTTCAAGGTCGGCGCCGTGACCACGTTCTGGATCGCTTATATCCTCACCCGTCCGCTGGGAGCGACCTTGGGGGACTGGTTGTCCAAACCCGGTACTGAAGGAGGGTTCGGTCTGGGAACCATGGGAACCAGCGCCCTGTTCCTGGTCACGATTCTGGCCCTGGTGATTTACCTCACTGCGACACGGCGAGACCAGTTGCAGATGAGTTCAGCCCCAAGTTCAACCCTCTCCTGACTTCCTGCGGGCGGCTTGGAGCGCGCGCTGCAAACCGGTGCGGGCCTGCTTGAAGGCATCGTGTATGGCATGTTCGCCGAACGCGTTGGGCAATGACGGCTGAGTGGTTGGGTCGCTGATGATCCAGCGCGCCAGCCGCAGGGTGTCGAGCGCATTGCCCAGGTCGGTTTGCAGGACGCTGGTGAGTTTGAGCCAGGCTTTGCCTTCGTCGCCCAGCGACTGGCCGATCCAGGGGGTCAGCCATTCCAGCGCATAACGCAATTGCTTGGCGCGCAGACGCAGGGCGTGCAGTGCGCTCCAGGGGGCGTCGAGCGGCGTCGCGGCGAAGCCGTCCCAGATGGCCAGCAGTTCGGCCCAGCGCAGCGGGTGCAAATGCAGGTCGTCGCGGTGAAAGCGCAGCAGACGCCGGGCCAGTTGTTCGGTGGACATCTCGGCGGCAATGATCCGGCCGCCGCTCCAGCACTCGGCCCAGCGCGTCTGCGCCAGCAGCACGCGGCCGAAGCGGGCGCTGCGCAGATAGGCCAGCAGGGCTTGAAGACGCGCCTGGCGGCGCTGGGCGAGACCGTCGCGCACAGTGTCGGGTGTGCTGGTCTGTTCAAGGCAGACGTCGACGTCGCGCACCGCGCCCAGCAGTTGTCCGGCCCAGCGCCATTCGTCGCGCAGCCAGCGGCAGGCCGCGCGTTGCGACTTCGGCCCCGTGGTCTGGAACAGCCGCAGCAGCACCCGCAGTCGGCGCAACTGCAGCCGCATCTGGTGCACGGTTTCGGGCAGGGCCTGGTCGTGCAACAGATCGGCGCCGACGGCAATGACGGCGGTTGCCTGCTGCAGCACGTCGGCCACGGCCTGCCCGCCCTGTTCATGCGCGGGCAGTTCGCGGGCGAGCGCGGGCAGTTGCAGCGTGGCGGCGCCCGCGGCAATCGCTGCGAGCTGAAGCTTGCTGACGGGTGAGATCAGCAGCGGCAGGTCTTGCGCCAGGGCCCAGGCGAGGTCGAAAGCGTGGAGCCAATGACCGCTGATGAACTCGATCTCCAGCTCGCTGATCAAGAGGCTGGGCGCGTCTGGGGTGACGCCGCCCAGCGCCTGTCCGTCATCGAGGCAGACCTCAAGTTGCGAGCCTTCCCAATCGACCCGCCATAGGGTGCGTTGTACCCGTGTGCCGAGCACCGCCTGCAACTGGCTGGCGAGGGCATCAAGGTCGCCCAGGCGGGCCAGTGGCGTCTCGCTCAGGCGTTGCAGCGACGCGGCGTCGGGCGTGTCGGCGTCGATGTCGAACTCCCATTCGCCGCGCGCGAGCTGCAGGCCCTGCGCCGGGCTGCTCTTGAGGGTGAGAATGCGCCGTCCGTCGCCCGTGTGTCGTACCCGCAGGGCCAGGCCAGCTTGACGCAGGGTGTGCGCTGGGGTGTCGAAGTACCAGGTTTGCAGCGCCTGGACGCGGGGCGGCTGCGCCATTGATTGCAAGACTGGATGGCGGCGCACGACATCAAACAGGGCGGGATCGAGTCGGAATTTGAGTTCGCGTTCCTGGCTCATGGCGAGGGATTGTTCGAGGGAAGGAGGGTGTCATTTGACCTGCTCGCCACGAGTGAAACAAGTCACGGCGTCAAGTGGGTGGCGATATTTTTCGTGACATTCACCAGATTGACATATTGAAGCTATGCAATTCGCGACATGGTGATCCAAACCCTGTCCCGAATGATGCGCAGCAGTGCCGTGATTCCGCAAGACGGCGCCGCGGCGGGAACCCAGCGCACGGCTGCCCACATCGACGCTCTGCAAGCCGGCGGTGAAGGCGAGCCGGAGTTGAAATGGCGCACTCTGTGGCTGTCCGACATTCACCTCGGCACGCGCGACTGCAAGGCGCCGCAGCTGCTCGAATTTCTGCGGCATTGCAGCGCTGACACCATCTACCTGGTGGGCGACATCATCGACGGCTGGCAGCTCAAGAAAAAGGGCATCTACTGGCCGCAGCCGCACAACGACGTGGTGCAGAAGCTGTTGCGCAAGGCGCGCAAGGGCACGCGGGTGGTGTTCGTGCCGGGCAACCATGACGAGTTCGCGCGGCCCTACGACGGGCTGCATTTCGGCGGAATCGAAGTCATCAACCAGGTGCGGCACGTCACCGCCGACGGCCGCACCCTGCTGGTGGTGCACGGCGACCTGTTCGACAGCGTGGTGCTGTACGCCAAGTGGCTGGCGCACCTGGGCGACGCCGCTTACATGTTCACCCTCAAGCTCAATCGCTGGCTCAATTACGCGCGGCTCAAACTCGGCCTGCCGTACTGGTCGCTGTCGCAGTTCCTCAAACACAAGGTGAAGGCGGCGGTGAACACCATCTCCAGTTTCGAGACCTTGCTCAGCGAAGAAGCGCGACGCCAGCAATGCGACGGCGTGGTCTGCGGCCATATTCACCGCGCCGAGCTGCGCAGCGAAGACCGGCAGATCTACGCCAACTGCGGCGACTGGGTGGAGAGCCTCACCGCGCTGGCCGAAGACTTCGACGGCCGCCTCAAGCTGCTGCACTGGAATGCCGGGCTGCAGGTGCTGACGGAGCTGGCGCCGCAGACCGCAACGTCTCCCGCCCCTTTGCATCCCTCCCCCACACAACCCGTCCACGCATGATCGCTTCCGCTGTCGCTCCCCAAGTGGCCGCCGCGGCCGAAAAGCCCTGGCCCGCCGCCGCTGGCACGCTGCCGCTGCGCATCCTCATCGTTACCGACGCCTGGGAGCCGCAGGTCAACGGCGTGGTGCGCACCCTCAAGACCACCATCGGGCAGCTGCGCGACATGGGGCAGGTGGTCGAGGTGGTGGAGCCGGGCAGTTTTCGCACCATTGCCTGCCCGACCTATCCCGAAATCCGCCTCAGCCTGTGGCCGCGGTCGCGCATCATGCAGCGGGTGACCGAGTTCATGCCCGACGTGGTGCATGTCGCCACCGAAGGGCCGCTGGGCCAGGCCGCGCGGCGCATCGCACGGCGTCTGGACATTCCGCTGACCACGGCGTATCACACCCGCTTTCCCGAATACGTCCAGGCCCGCTTTCGTGTGCCGCTGGGCTGGACTTATGCCTATCTGCGCCGATTTCACAACGCCGGCCGCGCCGTGCTGGCGCCCACGCAAGTGGTGCAGCGCGATCTGCAAGAACATGGTTTTCGCAATGTGCGGCTGTGGTCGCGCGGGGTGGATCACCGCATGTTCTACCCGCGCGAAGGTGAACGGCTGGATGGCACGCCGCCCATTTTTCTGTACGTAGGCCGGGTGGCGGTGGAGAAGAACATCGACGCCTTCCTGCAACTTGATCTGCCGGGCACCAAATGGGTGGTGGGTGAAGGGCCGGAGATGGAGCGCATCCGCAAGCAATACCCCGGCGTGCGCTTTCTCGGCGTGCTCACGCAGGACGAACTCGCCAAGGTCTATTCCGGCGCCGATGTGTTCGTGTTCCCGAGCAAGACCGACACCTTCGGGCTGGTGCTGATCGAGGCGATGGCCTGCGGCTGCCCGGTGGCGGCGTTTCCCGTGACCGGCCCGCTGGACGTGATCGGTGAGAGCCCGGCCGGTGCGCTCGACAACGACCTCAAGGCCGCCTGCCTGCGCGCCCTGCAGATTCCGCGCAGCGCGGCGCTGGCGCATGCGCGCAAATTCACCTGGGAGGCGGCCTCGCGGCAGTTTCTCGATCATCTGCGCAAGGCGGTGCGCGAAAGTAGTGCAGCTAATAGTGCGACGCAAACGGCGCACTGAGAGGGTGTGAACAAATCCGCCATGTCCGCTCTTCGCGCCCAAACACCCCCGCTCGGCGTTGCAAATGCGCGCCGTGCCGACGGGCACGGCTGTGCTTTGCGCCTTGATCGGAGGCGTTTGGGCGCGCTGCTCGGCCACGCCGGATTCATTCACACCCTCTGAACCCATGGCCCAGCAGCGCGAACGCGCGCCCCTCCCCAAGCCGCAGGCGGCGCCCAATCCCTACAAAACCCGCACCGGGCTTTCGCGCGTGTATCACGCGGGCATCAACTCCATGAGTGGCCTGCGCGCTGCGTGGCAGACCGAGTCGGCGTTTCGCCAGGAGCTCACGCTGGCCCTCATCCTGCTGCCGCTGGCGCTGTGGCTCGGGCGCACCTGGACCGAGCGGGCCGTACTCGCAGGCAGCGTGCTGCTGGTGCTCATTGTCGAGCTGCTCAACACCGCCATCGAGTACACCGTCGATCGCGTCTCGCTGGAGCGACACGATCTGAGCAAGACCGCCAAAGACCTGGGCAGCGCCGCCGTGCTGCTCACCCTGCTGCTGTGCGTGTTGATCTGGGCGGCTGTGCTGCTGCCGCGCTGGGTCTGAGTCCGGCCGGGTCCGAGTCAGCATCGCTGCGCGCTCTTGCCTAAGATGGGCGTCATGGAAAACCGACGCCGCCCCGCCTTTGCACGCCTCGCCTTTGCACCGCATTGCCCGCGTGTTTGAACAACTGCGCGCCGACCAGCTCGACGTGCTGGCGCAGGTTCACGCCCCGCAGGCCACGTTTGAAGACCCGTTCAACCGCGTGCAGGGGCTGCACGCCATCACGGCGCAGTTTGCGCATATGTACGCCAAACTGCATGCGCCGCGTTTTGTGGTGAACGAGGTCACGTCAGCGCAAAACCACGTCGGCTGGATGTCCTGGGATTTCCACTTCGCGCTGCGCAAGGGCGCGTCTGCGCAGGTCGTGGCCGACGCCGTGATGCGACGGCTGAAACGCGCTGCCGCTACTGGCTGAACAGGCTCTAATCGAGCCAGCCCTTTTTGCGGAAAAACCAGAAAGGCGCGATGACCGAGAACACCATCAGCGCCAGGGCGAAGGGGTAGCCGAGGGGCCAGTCGAGTTCGGGCATGTGTTTGAAATTCATGCCGTAGATGCTGGCGATGAGCGTGGGCGGCAGCATGGCTACCGAGGCCACCGAAAAAATCTTGATGACCTTGTTCTGGTTGATGTTGATGAAGCCGACCGTGGCGTCCATCAGGAAGTTGATCTTGTCGAACAGAAAGGCGGTGTGGCCGTCGAGCGAGTCGAGGTCGCGCAGGATCTGCCGCGCCTCCTGCGACTGATCGGCGCTGAGATGGCGGCTGCGCAGCAGAAAACTCAGCGCGCGGCGGGTGTCCATCACATTGCGGCGGATGCGGCCGTTCAGGTCTTCCTGCTGCGCAATGCCGGTGAGCGCCTGCGAGGCGTCCTGGTCGCTGGGGCGCGGCTTGAGGATGTGCGCGCCGATGGCCTCCAGATCGTCGTAAATGCCTTCGAGCGTATCGGCGGAATATTCGGCGTCGGTGAGGTAGAGCGCGAGCAGCACGTCGGTGGCGTTTTCAATCAGCCCGGGCATGCGCCGCGCCCGCAGCCGCAGCAGGCGAAACACGGTGAGATCGTGCGTGTGGATGGAAAACAGCACGCTGCCGTGAATGATGAAGGCCACGCGCTCGTTGCGCGGACGCTCTTCGTCGCTGATGAGAAAGTCGGAACGCAGGTGGAGCTGGTTGTCGTCCTCCTCTTCGTAGAACCGCGCGGATTCTTCCAGATCCTGATCGAGGACGTCGGCGGGGATGGTCAGGCCGAAGCGGGCCTCGACCCAGCCGAGCTCGCGTGGATCGGCCGATTCGAGATCGACCCAGACGGGCTGCAGCTCCGCGAGGCTTTGCGGGTCGCCGATTTCCTGCTGCACCAGGCGACCATTCTTGAGGGTGAACACATTGAGCATAGGGCTGCATTATGCGCAATGCGGGTCGGGCGCGGCGGGGTTGAAAAATGCCGTGATCGCATCGCGCTGCGCCAGCGCATCGGCCCGGCCGAGTTCGACCAAGGCGGAGAGGTAATCCGGCGTGAACAGCAGATAACTGGCCAGCGCCGATCCTCGGCCTGCGCCCATGCCCACCGATTGCAGCAGCAGCCGCGCGCCACGGGGCATGCTGTGCCAGTGCCGCGCGGCAATGGCGTCGATCGAGGTGGAGGGCAGCAGGGTCAGCGTGGGCAGGGCGCGGTAAGGCAGGTTGGCGCGCACTTGGGGCGGCAGATCCGACAACATGCGGTTGATGCGCCCGGCCTGCTGCGCATCGGCGCGCAGGGTGTCGAGAAACACGCTGGACATGGCGTGCGCCGCAATCTCCGCCACGCTGGGGTAGGGCGGCAGATGCCGGCGCATTTGCCCCGCCTCGGGATGCGGCTCGGCCACGCCGATGGCCAGTGCGCGTTCTGCACCCAGATGAATGGCAGGCGCCAGCGGGGCGAGCTGGCGCATGGCGCCGTCGCCAAAGTATTCCGGCCCGACTTCGCCATACAGCGGCGTAGCCGGAAACACGAACGGCAGGGCGCTGGAGGCCAGCAGATGCTCCACGCCGATGGGCTGCGCAATGCCCCACAGCCCAGGCCGCCGCCAGGGCTGCACCTCGGGACGGGCCTGAAAGAAGGTGATGTGCCGCCCGCTGGTATAGCTGGAAGCGGCCACAGATAGCGCGCGCAAGGCGCCGCTCTGAATCGCGGCGTCCACCGCGTCGAAGTGCACCCGCCGACCCAGGGTGTCGGCCAGCGGGGTGTTGTCGAGCAGGGCGCGCGGGTTCTGCTTCCACAGCCAGCCGAACGCCATCAGCCCGAGCCAGCGCGCGCCGCCGCGCAGCAGTTGCCCTGTGCCGACTTCGAAGACCTCGTGCGCCTGCAGGGTGCTCCAAATTGTTTGCAGCTCATGCAGGGCGGCAGGCCAGTTGGCGCAGCGGCTGGCGAAATACGCCGCATTGATCGCCCCGGCCGAGGTGCCGCATACCACGGGAAACGGGTTGCGCTGCGCGGGCCAGCCCTGCGCCTGCAGAATCTCGCCCACGCCGCCGAGCACGCCGGCCTGATAGGCCGTGCGCGCCCCGCCGCCCAGCAGCACCAGCGCCGCGCTTTGCGGCGGCGGGTTGTCGGCGGAGGTCGTGTTGTCAGGCATGGATTCAAAATACCATCCTGCCGCCGCACAAACCATGCGGGAAAGGGCCTATCGCCCGAAGCGGTAAACCCCGTCGTCAAACTGTCGGCGCAGCTGCCCATCGAACCACAGCTTGTGCAGATGGGCGATGGACTCGCCCATGGCGAAGGTCGTCTGGTGCAGATCCAGCGGGCGCTTGAACAGCACGGGCAGCAGGTCGGCGGCGGTCTGCGGCGTGGCGCAGGCCTGCATCACTTCAGCCAGACGATCACGGTGATGCTGCTGCAACTGCGCGATGCGGACCAGTGCGCCGCGGAAGGGCAGGCCGTGCGAGGGGAAGATCAGCGTGTCGTCCGACAGCAAGGCGCCAAAGCGCGCCAGGCTGTCGAGAAACAGTTGCAGAGGGTTGGACAGCGGTTCGTTGTCGTTCACGCTGATGTTGGTGGAGATGCGAGGCAGCAGCATGTCCCCGGCGATGAACAGCGCGTCGGCCTCGCAGTGCAGGCTGATGTGTTCCGGCGCATGGCCGTAGCCCGCAACGCAGCGCCAGTCGCGCTCTCCGATGCGCAGCACGTCGCCGTCCTGCAGGCGCACGAAGCGCGTGGGCATGGCGGGCACGAGGCCGGTGTAGTAGTCGGTGCGCTTGCGGATGGCGGCCAGAGTCTGCGGGTCGGAGAGACCATGCGCGGCGTAGTGCGCGGCCATCGGCTCGCCGCCAATGGTCAGACAGCCGCGCGCCGCCATGCACGAGACGGCATAGTCGGTGGCGCTCATCCACAGCAGGCAATTCCAGCGCGCGGTCAGCCAGTGCGCCAGCCCGACGTGGTCCGGGTGCATGTGCGTGACCACCACGCGCAGCACCGGAAGGCCGCCCAGTTGCGTGGCGAACACCTGCTCCCACGCCGCGCGGGTGGGCGGGGAGTCGATGCCGCAATCCACAATCGTCCAGCCGCGCACGCCGTCCAAGGTGTCTTCCAGCAGCCACAGGTTGATGTGGTTCAGCGCGAAAGGCAGCCCCATGCGCAGCCAGCGCAACCCCGGCGCGAGCTCGATGCTTTCTCCCAATGCGGGCGTCGTTTCTCCGAAGGGGTAGCGGATGGCATCAAAGGCGGGCTGGGCGGACATGGCGGGTGCTCGGTTGGAGTCGTTGCGGGGCAAACTACACTTGACGTTAACGTCAACTGGAGCCGAGTATAGGCACGCATGAAAAAAGCCGCTGCTGCACCCGCCGCCCCCACTTTCACCATTGGTGAACTCGCCCGCGAGTTCGACCTCACCACCCGCGCCATCCGCTTTTACGAAGAAGCCGGTCTGCTCAGCCCGCAGCGCGAGGGTCGGCTGCGCGTCTATACCCAAGGCGACCGTACCCGGCTGAAACTCACCCAGCGCGGCAAACGGCTGGGCCTGAGCCTGGCCGAGATCAAGGAGCTGGTGATGATGTACGAGTCGCCGCGCGACACCGTGCCCCAGTTGCGCCGCTATCTGGAAGTGCTGGCCGAGCACCGCGCCGACATCGAAGCCCGCATGGCCGATCTCAAGGCGACGCTGGAGGAGATTCGCGCCTACGAGACCGAGGCGCGGGGGCTACTCAAGAAGCAGGGCGGGTGAGGTGGGCGCTGGTTCTGGATCGGTGCTGCATGAGTCACTATTCACGTTGACGTAAACGGAAGGTAAGATCACCGGAAATCTGCCAGCAGAGCAGCCACTACGGAGACTTGCCGCCATGACCAACGCCCCCGCCGTTCTATCGCCTGCGCAGGAGGCGGCCATTCGCCAGAGCTTTGCCCGCCAGGGCTTGATGCAGCAGACCATCGCGCCAGTGCCCAAGCGCTACTGAACACCCGACACCGAATCACAAACGGAGCAACCGAGGAGACCCCATGCAACTGCCCGGACTGGACTTCCAACTCGGCGAGGACATCGCCGCTCTGCGCGAGGCCGTGCGCGACTTTGCCGAGCAAGAAATCGCCCCGCGCGCGGCCGAGATCGACCGCACCGATCAGTTTCCGATGGATCTGTGGCGCAAGTTCGGCGACCTGGGCCTGCTCGGCGTCACCGTTCCCGAAGCCGACGGCGGCGCCGGAATGGGTTATCTGGCGCATATGGTGGCGATGGAGGAGATTTCGCGCGCCAGCGCCTCGGTGGCACTGAGCTACGGCGCGCATTCCAACCTGTGCGTCAACCAGATCCGCCGCAACGGCAGCGCCGCGCAGAAGGCGAAGTACCTGCCCGGGCTGCTCAGCGGCGAGCACGTGGGCGCGCTGGCGATGAGCGAGCCGGGCGCGGGCAGCGACGTGGTGAGCATGAAGCTGCGCGCTGACCGGCGAGGTGATGTGTTTGTGCTCAACGGCAGCAAGATGTGGATCACTAACGGGCCGGACGCCGACGTGCTGGTGGTCTACGCCAAGACCGATCCGGCCGCAAGTTCCAAGGGCATCACCGCCTTTTTGGTGGAAAAGGGTTTCAAGGGTTTTTCGGTGGCGCAGAAGCTCGACAAGCTGGGCATGCGCGGCAGCCATACCGGCGAGCTGGTGTTTCAGGATTGCGAGGTGCCCGCAGAGAACGTGCTGGGCCATTTGAACGGCGGCGTCAAGGTGCTGATGAGCGGCCTGGATTACGAGCGCGCAGTGCTCGCCGCCGGGCCGGTGGGCATCATGCAGGCGGTGATGGACAGCGTGGTGCCCTACGTGCACGAACGCAGGCAGTTCGGCCAGGCCATCGGCGAGTTCCAGCTCATCCAGGCCAAGCTGGCCGATATGTACACCGTGCTGCAAGCCGCGCGCAGCCTGCTCTACACCGTGGGCAAGAACCTCGACGCGCTGGGAGACGGCCACGCCCGCAATGTGCGCAAGGACTGCGCCGCGGTCATCCTGTGGTGCGCCGAAAAGGCCACCTGGATGGCCGGCGAGGGCATCCAGATTTTCGGCGGCAATGGCTATATCAACGACTACCCGCTGGGCCGCCTGTGGCGCGACGCCAAGCTGTACGAGATTGGCGCGGGCACATCCGAAATCCGCCGCATGCTGATCGGCCGGGAACTGTTCGCGCAAACGGCGTGAAGCCGTGAAGCTGGGTAGCGAACAGGGCTGAGCGACTGATGCGGCGTGTGATTCAGTTACCGAGGCGCTTACCGAGGCGGCTACCGATGCGCTTTTTCCGGCAGGTGCAAACCCACGGCGTCGAGCACTGCGTCCAGTCGCTGCACGGCGGCGGGCACGTCCTTCCATTTATCCAGCCCGAACAGGCCGAGGCGAAAGCTCATGTAGTCGGCCGGTTCGTCGCAGGCCAGCGGCACGCCGGCGGCAATCTGCATGCCCTGCGCCGCAAACGCTCTGCCGCTTTGAATCTCGGGATCACGGGTGTAGCTCACCACCACGCCCGGCGCCTGAAAGCCGGGCGCCGCCACGCTCTTGACGCCGCGCCGCTCCAACGAAGCGCGCGCTGCGCGACCCAGTTCCATCTGCGCGGCCTTGAGCGCGGGCAGACCGTAGCTGAACGCTTCGCGCATCTGGTCGCGCACTTCCGCCAGGGTGTCGGTGGGCATGGTGGCGTGATAGGCATGCGCGCCTTTTTCGTAGGCCTGCATGATCTGATGCCACTTTTTCAGGTCGCAGGAAAAGCTGTCGCTCGTGGTCGTCTCCAGCCGTTGCAAAGCCCGCTCAGACAGCATGGCAAAGCCGCAGCACGGCTGGCCGCTCCAGCCTTTTTGTGGCGCGCTGACCAGCACGTCCACGCCGGTGGCCTGCATGTCCACCCACATCGCACCGGAGGCGATGCAGTCGAGCACGAACAGGCCGCCCACCGCATGCACCGCGTCGGCCACGGCGCGCAGATAGTCGTCGGGCAGCATCATGCCGGCGGAGGTTTCCACATGCGGGGCGAACACCACGGCGGGCTTTTCGCGGGCGATGGCGGCGACCACCTCGGCGATGGGCGCGGGAACGAAGGGCGACTCCGGCGCCTCGTCGACGCGGCGGGCCTTGAGCACCGTCACTTTGTCCGACAAATGCCCGGTCTCGATGATCTGGCTCCAGCGATAACTGAACCAGCCGTTGCGCACAATGAGCACGGTTGCGCCCTGGACGAATTGCCGCGCCACAGCCTCCATGGCGAACGTGCCGCTGCCGGGCACGATGACTGCCGCCTGCGCGTTGTAGGCTTGTTTGAGCATGGACGACAGATCGCGCATGACCTGCTGGAACTTGGCCGACATGTGGTTGAGCGAGCGGTCGGTGTAGACCACCGAATACTCCAGCAGTCCATCGGGATCAACGTTGGGCAGCAAGGCGGGCATCAGAAATCTCCTGGTCTTATGGTTCGAAAAAGTCGGTGCGGTGTCTATGCCGACAGCCTGAAAAGCCTAGCACGCAGCGGCGTCAGGCGCTGGGCGCTTTGCCTTGCCAGCGGCGCGGGCTTACAGTGGGCAGCGCGTCTTCGCGTTGCAGAGATCCGATGAACCAATTTCCGCCCCGCCTCGATTCCCCGGTGGCTTTTGCCATGGCGCGCACCATGCTCGACGGCTTCAATCGCCATTACCGCCTGTTCCGTCAGGTGAGCGCCGCGGCCAAGCAGCGGTTCGAGCGGGCCGACTGGGCTGGACAGCAGGCGGCGCAGCGCGAGCGCATCGCGTTTTACGACCAGCGGGTGGACGAAGCCACCGAGCGCCTGCAGAACGAACTCGATGCTGGCAACCAGCCCATGGAGATTTGGCAGCAGGCCAAGCTGCACTACATCGGCCTGCTGACCAATCACCACCAGCCCGAGCTGGCCGAGACGTTTTTCAACTCGGTGACGACCAAGATTCTGCGGCGCGAGCATTTCAACAACGAGTTTCTGTTCGTGCGCCCGGCACTGTCCACCGAGTACATCGAGAACGAAGAGCCTGCGGCCAAGCCGACCTTCCGTGTGTATTACCCGCACACCCACGAGGCGCTGCACGCCTGTCTGCGCCGCGCCATCGAGAACTTTCAGCTCGCGCTGCCGTTCGAAAATCTGGACCGCGACGTGCACCAGGTGCTGGCCGTCGTGCGCCAGCGCTTCGGCAGCGATGTGCGCCTGCGCGCCAACTTCCAGATCCAGATGCTCGACTCGCTGTTCTATCGCAACAAGGGGGCGTATGCGGTGGGCAAGGTGATCAACGGCTTTACCGAATTTCCGCTGGCGCTGCCCATTCTGCACAACGAGCGCGGCCAGCTCTTCATCGACACGGTGCTGCTCACCGAAGACGATCTGCTGCTGCTGTTCTCCTTCGCCCGCGCCTATTTCATGGTCGATATGGAAATCCCGTCGGCCTATGTGCAGTTTCTGCGCAGCCTCATGGCGCGCAAGCCGCGCGCCGAGCTGTACAACGCGCTGGGTCTGGCCAAGCAGGGCAAGACCCTGTTCTACCGCGATTTTCTCTATCACCTGCGGCATTCGAGCGATCAGTTCATCGTGGCGCCGGGCATCAAGGGCATGGTGATGGTGGTGTTCACCCTGCCGTCCTTTCCCTTTGTGTTCAAAGTCATCAAAGACTTCTATCCGCCGCAGAAAGACACCACCCGCGACAAGATCAAGGGCAAGTACCTGCTGGTGAAACAGCACGACCGCGTGGGCCGCATGGCCGAGACGCTGGAATACTCCAACGTGGCCTTCGAGCGCGCGCGCTTCTCGCCCGAGCTGATTCAGGAAATCGAAACCTTCTGCCCCTCGCAGCTCGAATACGACGGCGACTCCATCATCATCCGCCACTGCTACATCGAACGGCGCATGATTCCGCTCAACATCTATCTGCAGGAAGCCGACGACGCGCAGCTCGAAGCCGCCGTCATCGAATACGGCAATGCCATCAAGGACATGGTGGCGGCCAATATCTTCCCCGGCGACATGCTGTGGAAGAACTTCGGCATCACCCGCCACGGCAAGGTGGTGTTCTACGACTACGACGAGATCGAGTACATCACCGACTGCAACTTCCGCCGCGTGCCCGCGCCGCGCAACGAAGAAGACGAAATGGCCGCCGAGCCCTGGTACGCGGTGGGCCCGCACGACGTGTTTCCCGAAACCTTCGGCCAGTTTCTGCTCGGCAATCCCAAGGTGCGCGCCGTGTTCATGAAGCACCACGCCGATCTGCTCGACGTGGCGTTCTGGCAGGAGCACCAGAGCCGCATCCGCGAGGGCCATCTGTACGACGTGTTCACCTATGACGTCACCCGCCGCTTCGCCCGCGAGAGCGATCTTGCGGCATCCAACCCACCCGTTCAACCTGTTCAGGAGACTTCGACATGACTGACCCCATCGTGATTGTTTCTGCCGCGCGCACGCCCATCGGCGGACTGCTCGGCGACTTTGCCGCCGTGCCCGCCTGGGAGCTCGGCGCTACCGCCATCGCCGCTGCCGTGCAGCGCGCGGGCATCGCGGGCGACGCCGTGAATGAAGTGCTCATGGGCAACTGCCTGATGGCCGGGCAGGGCCAGGCCCCCGCGCGCCAGGCCGCACTCAAGGCCGGGCTGCCGCAATCGGCGGGCGCGGTCACGCTGTCCAAAATGTGCGGCTCGGGCATGCGGGCGATGATGTTCGCCCACGACATGCTGGCCGCGGGCTCGGCCGACGTGATGCTGGCCGGCGGCATGGAAAGCATGACCAACGCGCCGCACCTGGCCTTCGTGCGCAAGGGCGTGAAATATGGCCTCACCCAGTTTTACGACCACATGGCGCTTGACGGCCTGGAAGACGCCTACGACCGCGGCAAGGCCATGGGCGTGTTCGCCGAAAGCTGCGTGAGCAAATACGCCTTCAGCCGCGAGGAGATGGATGCCTTCGCCATTGCCTCGACTGAGCGCAGCAAAAAAGCCAACGAAGACGGCAGCTTCGAGTGGGAGATGGCGCCCGTCACGGTGGCGGGACGTGGCGGCGAGGTGAAAATCGCCCGCGACGAGCAGCCCTTCAAGGCCAAGCTCGACAAGATTCCTACGCTCAAGCCCGTGTTCAAGAAAGACGGGGCCATCACCGCCGCCACCTCGTCGAGCATTTCCGACGGCGCTGCCGCGCTGGTGCTGATGCGCCAGTCCGCCGCTGACAAGCTGGGCTGCGCGCCGATCGCTCGCATTCGCGCCCATGCGGTGCATGCGCAGGCGCCCGAGTGGTTCACTACGGCGCCCGTGGGGGCCATTCAGAAGGTGCTCGACAAGACCGGCTGGAAGGCGGCCGACGTGGACCTGTGGGAAGTCAACGAAGCCTTCGCCGCCGTCACCATGGCGGCCATGCGCGAATTCAAGCTGCCTCACGAGATCGTGAATGTGCACGGCGGCGCGGTGGCACTGGGCCACCCCATCGGCGCGTCGGGCGCGCGCATCGTCGTCACCCTGCTGGGCGCGCTGCGGCAACGCGGGCTCAAGAAGGGCGTCGCTGCGCTGTGCATCGGCGGCGGCGAGGCCACGGCAATGGCGGTTGAACTGCTCTGAATCGTCATGCTGCTTTCTGACGATCACCGCATGATCCGCGACGCGGTGCGCGACTTCGCCCAGGCTGAAATCGCCCCGCATGCGGCCGACTGGGCGCGCGAAAGTCGCTTTCCGCGCGAGGCGTTGCAGGGCTTGGCGGCGCTGGGCTGCCTGGGCATCGCCGTGCCCGCGGAATGGGGCGGCGCCGGGCTCGACTACCTGTCTCTCGCGCTGGCCATCGAGGAGATCGCCGCGGCCGACGGCGCGACCAGCACCATCGTCAGCGTGAACAACTGCCCGGTGTGCTCCATCCTGATGGCCTGGGGCTCCGACGCGCAGAAAGACCAGTGGCTGCGCCCGGTGGCGCGCGGCGAGTGGATCGGTGCGTTCGCACTGACCGAACCGCAGGCCGGGTCGGACGCGTCGAACCTGCGCACCACGGCAAGGTTGGAGGGCGACCACTACGTCCTCGATGGCGTCAAGCAGTTCATCACCAGCGGCAAGAACGGACAGGTCGCCATCGTGCTGGCCGCAACCGACCGGGCCGCGGGCAAGAAAGGCATCAGCGCCTTCCTCGTGCCGACCGACACGCCGGGCTACATCGTCGAACGCCTCGAAGACAAGGCCGGACAGTCGGCCAGCGACACCGTGCAGATCCGCTTCGAGGACTGCCGCGTGCCCGCCGCCAACCGCATCGGCGCCGAAGGCGAGGGCTACAAGATTGCGCTCTCCGGACTGGAAGGCGGGCGCATCGGCATTGCGGCGCAGTCGGTCGGCATGGCGCGTGCCGCGTTTGAGGCGGCGCTGTGCTATGCGCGCGAGCGCACGGCGTTTGGCAAGCCCATTGCCGAGCATCAGGCGGTGCAATTTCGCCTAGCCGAGATGGCGATGCAGATCGAAGCGGCGCGGCAGTTGCTGTGGCACGCGGCCAGCCTGAAAGACGCGGGCCAGCCCTGTCTGAAGGAAGCCGCCATGGCCAAGCTGATGGCCAGCGAAATGGCCGAGCGGGTGTGCAGTGCGGCGCTGCAGATCCACGGCGGTTACGGTTATGTGGCCGACTTTCCCGTCGAGCGCATCTGGCGCGATGTGCGGGTTTGCCAGATTTACGAAGGCACCAGCGATGTGCAGAAAATGCTCATTGCCCGTGCGCTGTAAAACGAGATTCCCAGGAGACTCCCATGCCCGTCAGCCCGATCACCTTCTTTTTCGATTTTTCGTCGCCCTACGCCTACCTGGCGAGCACGCAGATCGAGGCCATTGCCGCGCGCCATCTGCGCGACATCGAGTGGGCGCCGATGCTGCTCGGGCCAGTGTTCCAGACGACAGGGTCGAAGCCGCTGATGGATCAGCCGCTCAAGGGCGACTATGCCCGCATCGACATTCCGCGTTCGGCCCGCTTTCTGGGCGTGCCTTTTGTGCAGCCGGAGCCGTTTCCCATTGCCACTTATCAGGCCGCACGGGTGCTCATCGGCCTGCAACGCGACCTGCCCGCGCAGGCCGCGCCGTGGCTGCATCGCTGTTTTTCGGCCTATTTCGCGCAGAACCGCAACATCGCCGAATTGCCCGTGCTTGAAGCCCTTGCCGACGAGCAGGGGCTGGCCAGCGACGCGGTGGCGCGCTATACCACCGATCCCGCCATCAAGGCTCAGCTCAAGGCCAACTGCGACCGCGCGCTGCAGCAAGGCATGTGCGGCGCGCCCTATATGGTGGTGGACGATCAACCCTTCTGGGGAGCAGACCGGCTGCCGCAGCTCGAACATTGGCTGCAGACCGGCGGGTTTTGAAGCCGCCAAGAATGAAGACTGGAGAATCATCATGACCGAACCAACCCCGCTGCTGCAGGCCTACGCCTGCGGCGCCACCGACCAGCCGCTGCTGACGCAGACGATAGGCGAATTTTTCGACGCCATGGCCGCGCGCCAAGGCCTGCAAGAGGCGCTGGTTTCGCGCCACCAGAACATTCGCCTGAGCTATGCCGAGCTCAAGCGCGAGGTGGATCGTCTGGGCAGCGCCCTGTTGCGCAGCGGTTTGCGCAAGGGCGACCGCGTGGGCATCTGGGCGCACAACAGCGTGGAATGGGTGCTGATGCAACTGGCGACGGCCAAGGTCGGCGTGATTCTGGTGAACATCAACCCGGCTTATCGCACCTCCGAGGTGGAGTACGCGCTCAACAAGGTGGCTTGCAAGGCGCTGGTCACCATGACCTCGTTCAAGACCAGCGACTATCTCGCCATGCTGCGCGAACTCGCGCCGGAGCTGGCCACTTGCGCGCCGGGCGAACTGCGCGCCGCGCGCCTGCCTGATCTCAAGCTGGTGGTGCATCTGGGCGAGGCCGAGGAACCCGGCATGCTGCGCTTTGCCGACTGGATCGCCCGCGGCAGCGCCGACGACCCGGCGGTCGCCGAGGCCGCGGCGACGCTGCACGCGCAGGAACCCATCAACATCCAGTTCACCAGCGGCACCACCGGCTTTCCCAAGGGCGCCACGCTCACGCACAGCAATATCCTGAACAACGGTTTCTTTATTGGTGAGGCGATGAAGCTCACTGCCGAAGACCGGCTTTGCATTCCGGTGCCGCTGTACCACTGCTTCGGCATGGTGCTGGGCAACCTGGCCTGCCTCACGCACGGCGCCACCATCGTCTATCCCAACGACGGCTTCGATCCGCTGCTCACATTGGAGTGCGTGCAGGACGAAGCTTGCACCGGGCTGCACGGCGTGCCGACCATGTTCATCGCCATGCTCGACCATCCGCGCTTTGCCGAGTTCGACCTGTCCACCCTGCGCACCGGCATCATGGCCGGCAGCCCTTGCCCCATCGAGGTGATGAAGCGGGTGGTGCGCGACATGCATCTGTCTGAGATCACCATCGCCTACGGCATGACCGAGACCGCGCCGGTGAGCTGCCAAAGCTCCACCGACACCCCGCTGGACAAGCGGGTGAGTACGGTGGGGCAGGTACAGCCGCATCTGGAAGTGAAGATCGTCGATCCGCAAAGCGGCGAAACCGTGGCGCCCGGAGAGACCGGCGAGCTTTGCACCAGGGGCTATTCGGTGATGCACGGCTACTGGGGCGACGCCGAGAAGACACATGAGGCCATCGACTCTGAAGGCTGGATGCACACCGGCGACCTGGCGACCATGGACGCCGACGGCTACGTCAACATCGTCGGCCGCATCAAGGACATGGTGATCCGCGGCGGCGAGAACATCTATCCGCGAGAGATCGAGGAATTTCTCTACCGCCATCCGCAGGTGCAGGACGTGCAGGTGGTCGGCGTGCCCGACCCGAAGTACGGCGAGGAGCTGTGCGCCTGGATCATTCCCAAGGCCGGCACGCAGCCCACCGAAGACGACATCCGCGATTTCTGCAAGGGGAAAATCGCGCACTACAAGATTCCGCGCTACATCCGTTTTGTGCAGAGCTTCCCGCTGACCATCACCGGCAAGGTGCAGAAGTTCAAGATTCGCGAAACCATGCAGCAAGAACTCGGGCTCCACCCTGACCGCACCGCCTGAAGACCCCCATGCCCATTCTTGATACCCGACTCAACCCGCGCAGCGCCGAGTTCGCCGCCAACGCCGCCGCCCTGCAGGCGCTGGTGGACGACCTGCGCGCGCGCCAGGCCCGTGTAGCCGAAGGCGGCGGCGAGGCCGCCCGTGCCAAGCACGTCGCCCGCGGCAAGCTGCTGCCGCGTGAACGCGTGGCGGCGCTGCTCGACCCCGGCTCGCCCTTCCTGGAGTTTTCTCCGCTGGCTGCACACGGTCTGTACGACAACGCGGCGCCCGGCGCCGGGATCATCACCGGCATCGGGCGCGTCAGCGGGCGCGAATGCGTGATCGTCTGCAACGACGCCACGGTGAAGGGCGGCACCTATTACCCGATGACCGTCAAGAAGCACCTGCGGGCGCAGGAGATCGCGCGCGAAAACCGCTTGCCCTGCATCTACCTCGTCGATTCGGGCGGCGCCAATCTGCCCAACCAGGACGAGGTGTTTCCCGACCGCGACCACTTCGGTCGCATCTTCTACAACCAGGCGACGCTGAGCGCCGAGGGCATCGCGCAGATCGCGGTGGTCATGGGCTCGTGCACCGCGGGCGGCGCCTATGTCCCGGCCATGAGCGACGAGTCGGTCATCGTCGCCAATCAAGGCACCATCTTTCTCGGCGGCCCGCCGCTGGTGAAGGCCGCCACGGGCGAGGAGGTGAGCGCCGAAGATCTGGGTGGCGGCGACGTTCACACCCGGCTGTCGGGCGTGGCCGACCATCTGGCGCGCAACGACGCGCACGCGCTCGACATCGCTCGCCGCATCGTCTCGCGCCTGCGCCCGGCCGAGCGCGCAGCGGTGGATCTGCGCCCGCCGCGCGAGCCGCTGTATGCGGCCAGCGAGCTGTATGGCTGCATTCCCGCCGATGCGCGCAAGCCCTTTGACATCCGCGAGATCATCGCCCGCATCGTGGATGGATCCGAATTCGACGAGTTCAAGGCCCGCTTCGGCGCCACGCTGGTGTGCGGTTTTGCGCATCTGCACGGCATGCCCGTGGGCATTCTGGCGAACAACGGCATCCTGTTTTCGGACAGTGCGGTCAAGGGCGCGCACTTCATCGAGCTGTGCTGCCAGCGTCGCATTCCGCTGCTGTTTCTGCAGAACATCACCGGCTTCATGGTCGGCCGCAAGGCCGAGAACGAAGGCATCGCCCGTCACGGCGCCAAGCTGGTTGCGGCCGTGGCCTGTGCGCAGGTGCCGAAGTTCACCGTCATCGTCGGCGGCTCGTTCGGCGCGGGCAACTACGGCATGTGCGGCCGCGCCTATGGCCCGCGCCAGCTGTGGATGTGGCCCAACGCCCGCATCAGCGTGATGGGCGGCGAACAGGCGGCCAGCGTGCTCGCCACCGTGCGGCGCGACGGCATCGAGGCCAAGGGCGGCAGCTGGAGCGCGGAGGAAGAAGAAGCCTTCAAGGCGCCCGTCCGCAGCCAGTATGAGGCTCAGGGCCATCCCTATTACGCCACCGCGCGGCTGTGGGACGATGGCGTCATCGACCCGGCAGACACCCGGCGCGTGCTGGCGCTGGGCCTGTCGGCCGCGCTCAACGCGCCGATTCCAGACGCCCGCTTCGGCGTGTTCCGCATGTGATTGTCGTCCCCTATAATGTGCATCGTTCATTGACTTGGTACACATCATGCGCACAAACATCGAGATCGACGACGAGCTCATGGACGCCGCCATGCGCGCCGGTCCGTACAAGACCAAAAAGGAGGCGGTCGAGGAGGGGCTCAAGCTCTTGCGCCGCCGCGCCGCCTACCGCGATTTGCTCGCCTTGCGCGGCAAGCTTCATTGGGAAGACCCCTTGGCCGAGGGCGCTGCGCCGCCCATGGTGCAGGAGCGGCGCGCGCCTTACAGCGCGGCCAGCGCCCCTGCCAAGACGGCCGGGCGCAAGACAACCGCCCGCAAAACGTCCGCCAACAAGGAGTAGCCGCATGATCCTGGTCGACAGCTCGGTGTGGATCGATTTTTTCAATGGCCGTGCCACCCCGCGCGTCGCGAATCTGGCGCTCCTGCTCGACGATATGGCGCCGGTGGCCGTGGCCGATCTGGTGCTGTTCGAGGTGTTGCGCGGCTTCCGTCATGAACGCGACTATCTGGCCGCGCGCAAGACCCTGACCGCGCTGACCGTGGTTGAAATCGGCGGGGAAGACAACGCCCTGCAGGCCGCGCAACACGACCGCCTGCTGCGGGCCATGGGCTACACCATCCGCAGCGCGGTGGACGTGCTCCAGGCCACTTACTGCATCGAACACGACTACGCCCTGCTGCACAACGACGCCGACTTCGACGTCATGGAAGACCTGCGCGGCCTCAAGGTCTGGCGGCATTGACTGCAAGCTCTCCCCGGCGTTTCCCTGAGACGGTTTTTCCCTGCGAATTTCCCGATGACACTCCAAGATCATTTCCGCACCCTGGCGCGCTATCACGTCTGGGCGACGCAGCGCTTGCTCGACGAGCATGTCGTACTGCTCCCTGAAGCTGATTACCGCCGCGATTGCGGGCTGTTTTTCAACAGTATTCACGGCACCCTCAATCATCTACTGGTGGGCGAAGGGCTGCTGTGGCAGCGACGCTTCCTTGAGGGCGTGTCGCCCGCAGGCTTGAAGCTCGACGACGAGGCCGAGGCCGACCGCGCCAGACTGGCGCAACGGTTGAAGGAGACCGCGCGGGCATGGCTGCCCTATGTCGAACGCTTGAGCGAGGCCGATTTCGACCGGCCCTTCCGCTACGCCACCAGCAAGGGCGAGCCGATGACCGCACCGTTCGCGGCCACGCTGGCGCATGTGTTCAACCACGCCACGCATCATCGCGGGCAGATCACCGCGGCGCTCACCGCCATGGGCCATCCCTCGCCCGTACTCGATCTGATCTATATGCTGCGCGATGAAGCGACAGCCTCGACCAAGCCATGAGCGAATCCCCCGTCATCATCGAGCGCGAAGGGGCCGTTGCCACGGTCACCCTTCATCGCCCCGAAGTGCGCAACGCCTTCGATGCCGCCACCATCGCTGCGCTGCATGCGGTCTTCGTCGAACTCGGCCAGGAGGCCGAAGTGCGTTGTGTGGTGCTTGCCGCGCAGGGGCCTGCGTTCTGCGCCGGAGCCGATCTGCGCTACATGCAGCAGTTGGCGGCTTACACCGATGCGCAGAATCGCGACGATGCCCTGCAGCTCGCGCGCATGCTGCGCGCCGTGGCCGAATGCCCCAAGCCCGTGATCGCGCGGGTGCAGGGCGATGCGTTTGCCGGCGGGTTCGGCCTGGTGGCTGCCTGCGATCTGGCCGTGGCGGTGCAGACCGCGCGCTTCTGTCTGAGCGAGGTGAAGCTCGGCCTGGTGCCGGCCACCATCATGCCGCATGTGCTGCGCGCCATCGGAGCGCGCGCGGCGCAGCGCTACACCCTGACCGCCGAAGTGCTCGACGCGGCCACCGCGCAGTCCATCGGTCTGGTGCATGAAGTGGCCGAAGACGCTGCCGCGCTCGACGCGCAGGTGCAGCGCTGGTGCGCCGCATTGCAAAATGCGTCACCGCAAGCGCTGGCTGCGGCCAAGCGGCTGCTGGCCGAAGTGGCGCATCGCCCGCTGGGCGATGCCTTGCTGGCCGACACCGCCGAGCGCATCGCCGTGGCCCGGGCCAGCACCGACGGACGCGAGGGCATTGCGGCCTTTCTCTCCAAACGCAAGCCGAGCTGGATCGACTCCGAGGCGCTTTGACTGAATCCTCCATCTCCCTCTCCCCTTTTTCCATGACCCCGAAACCTTCCAACGTCTGGACGCCAGAGCGCATCGAAACCCTGCTCGATTTGCCCTTGCCCGAACTGCTCTGGCAAGCCCAGCAGACCCACCGCGCGCACTTCGACCCCACCGACATTCAGCTCTCGTCGCTGCTGTCGATCAAGACTGGCGGCTGCGCCGAAGACTGCGGCTACTGCCCGCAATCGGCCCATCATGATGTCGGGCTGAAGGCGGACAAGCTGATGGACATTGACCTCGTGCTGGCCAACGCCCGTGCGGCCAAAGAAGCGGGCGCTGCACGCTTTTGCATGGGCGCGGCCTGGCGCGAACCGAAAGATCGCGATCTCGACGCCGTGGCTGCCATGGTCGAAGGCGTCAAGGCCCTCGGGCTGGAAACCTGCATGACTTTGGGTATGTTGCAGCCCGCGCAGGCGCAGCGCCTGGCCGATGCCGGGCTCGATTACTACAACCACAACCTCGACACCTCGCCCGAGTTCTACGGCCAGATCATCACCACCCGCACCTATCAGGAACGCCTGGACACGTTGCAGGCCGTGCGCGAAGCCGGCATGGCGGTGTGCTGCGGCGGCATCGTCGGCATGGGCGAGACCCGGCGCGACCGCGCGGGTCTGTTAGCGGAGCTAGCCGGGCTCGATCCCTACCCCGAATCGGTGCCCATCAACGCCCTGGTGCGGGTGGCTGGAACGCCGCTCGAACACGCACCGGATCTCGACCCCTTCGAGTTCGTGCGCACCGTGGCTGCGGCCCGCATCACCATGCCCACGGCGCGGGTGCGGCTCTCCGCCGGGCGGCGCGAACTGGGCGATGGCATTCAGGCGCTGTGCTTTTTGGCAGGCGCTAATTCCATTTTTTATGGTGACACCCTGCTGGTCACCGGCAACTCAGAGGTCGATGCCGACCGCGCCTTGTTCGCCCGCCTCGGCCTGCATGCCGGTGCGCAAGCTTCGCCCATGCAGGCCACCATTCCAATGCAAAAAGTGATCGCATTGCAAGCCGAGTCACCCGTATCCCGGCCATGACCCCGTCCTCACTCGACACCCTGCAACTCCTGGCGCTGGCTGCGGCGCTGGGCTGGGCCAGCGGCCTGCGCGCCTTTCTGGTGATGTTCGCCGTGGGCGCCGCGGGCCTGGCCGGATGGGTGCAACTGCCTGCGGGCCTGCAGGGCCTGGCCAGCCCGGTGGCGGTGGGCATCACCGGGTTTCTGGCCTTTCTCGAATTCGTCGGCGACAAGGTACCCGGCGTGGACAGCCTGCTCGACTTCATCTCTACTCTGCTGCGCATTCCGGCGGGAGCGGTGCTTGCCGCCAGCGTGTTCGGGCTGGATCACACCTTTGTCGCGGCGCTCGCCGCGGCGGCGGGCGGCAGTCTGGCCGCGGTGAGCCACGGCGCCAAGCTCTCCACCCGCGCGGCGATCAACACTTCGCCAGAGCCGTTTTCCAATGTGGGCGCCTCGCTGGGCGAAGACGCGCTGGTGCTGGGCGGGCTGTGGCTGGCCTGGCTGCACCCGGTGCTGTTTTTCATCGCCCTGGCGCTGGTGCTGATCGTCATGGTCTGGCTGGCGCGTAAGAGCTTTCATTTCGTGCGCGGGCTGATAGGGCGCATGGTGCGTATGTTCAGCGGCAGACCCGAACCTGTTGCAACGCAGCCCCCGCACGGCGCGACCGACGTGCCGTACCGAGACAAAGCAGACTGATGGCGTGCGTCTATGCAAGCCACGAACCGGAGACCGGAGATGTTCTCGAAAATCCTGATCGCCAATCGCGGCGACCAGTCCCGGCGTTGCCGGG
>DYKQ01000002.1 GCA_020722545.1 Thiomonas intermedia
CTGGTTTTCGCCACAGGCATCCTGATCGGCAGCGCGTAATCACGGCGAACGTTTAGGCTCTGTCAACGCCCTTGGTCTTAATCCACGCGCCGATTTGCGGCCACGCCTCGTCGAGCGTGCGCTTGCCCATGAACAGGCCCACATGTCCGCCAGGCACGATGCGCTTCTCGATCTGGCTGGCGGGCGTGCCGCAGAGGGTTTCAGCGGCGAAGACTTGCTCGTGCGGCGTAATGTCGTCGCTCTCGCCAGCAAGCAGATACAGCGGGCAGGTGATGTCTTTGAGGTGCAGCGCACGGCCCTGGCCGATGAACTCGCCTTTGGCCAGCAGATTGCGCCTGAACAGCTGGTCGATGACCTGCAGATACCAGCGCCCGGGCAGATTCAGCGGATTTTCATACCAGCGCTCGAAGGCTTCGGTCTTGCTCAGCCAGACCGGATCGTCGATGTGTTCGTACAGGTCGATGTGCTCCTGCACATAGTGCTGCTCGGGGTGCATGTTCTTCCAGCCGGCCAGCATGTATTTGCCCAGCATCAGCCCGCCGCCGCTTTCCACCAGCTCTTCATAGAAGCTCATCGGCGTTTGCTTGACCATTTTCAGCAGCGGGCCGTGGCCGGCGTGGGTGTCGATGGGCGAACCCGCCAGCACCAGGCTGGCGACCTTGTCGGGAAAGCGCGCGGCCAGCATCGCCGCCATCCAGCCGCCCTGACACAGGCCGACGAGGTTGACGCGGCCGCCGAGGTCGTCGATGCAGGCGAGAAAGTCGCCGAGGTATTGATCGACTTCGAGGTCTTTCATGTCCGGCGTGGCGCTGTGCCAGTCGGTGAGAAACAGCGGGCCGACGCCATTGTTTTTCAAGGTCTGCATCAGGCTCTGGCCCTTGTGATAGTCGGCGATCATCGAGGTATGGCCGGCATAGGGCGCATTGACCAGGGTGGGAATGCCCTTGGCGCCGGGCGCGGAGTAATCGCACAGATCGAGGGTGCGCAGCTTCAGCCGCACCGTGTGCTCGGTGGCGAGTCTGGGTTTGATGCCGCCGTGCAGGCGCAGTTCCTCATCGAGAAACTTCACATTGCGCGCGGCCAGTTCCATGCCCGCCTCGGCCATGCTGGCGGCAAGCTGTATGGGCCAGAAAAACGGCACGTTGATATTGGGTGAGATCGGGGCGGGTTGGGGCGTGGACATGAGGACTCCTTCAGGCAATGGAAAAACGGTGAAATAGCGGGCGCTTGAGCAGCGTGTCCAGCAACAGGGTGAAGACCACCGTGGCCAGCAGAATCACGCACACGACCAGCCAGGGCAGGGCGGCCATCAGCACGCCGAAGGCCGCCAGCAGACAAACGATGACCACGTCGCCGATGCTGGCTGCCGCCATCCAGCGCGACGGGGCGAGCGACCATAGCGGGCCGTTGCTGCGCAGCAGATAGATGCCAGCCTGATTGCCGAACACCAGGATGAGAAACACCACGGTCTGCAACTGCGCCAGGCTCAGCCCCTGCGCCTGCGCCCAGACATACATGCCAAGGGCGAACAGCAGGCTCAAGGCCGCCAGCACGATGGACGCGCCCATGAGTCGGCGCACATGCCAGTGCTGCGGCTGGGGCGATGGGTGGACGCGGTCGGTGGCGATGCTCATGGTGGCGAAGTCGTTGGCGAACAGCATCAGCACGATGAGCAGCGGCGAGATGACGAAATGCCCGGTCAGCAGCAGGCCGAAAGTGAGGAACACCACGATTTCCAGCGTGCGCAGCACCTTGTTGAGGGTGTAGGTGAGCATGCGCCGGTGCACCTGCCGCCCGGCGCGCACCACGGTGAGCACCCCGCCCAGCCCCGGGTCGGTGAGCACCACCCCGGCGGCCGCCTTGGCCACGTCGGTGGCGCTGGCCACGGCGATGCCCATCTCGGCCTGGCGCAGCGCCGGCGCGTCGTTGACACCATCGCCGGTCATGCCGGTGACATGCCCGGCCTTTTGCAGCGCGGCGACGATGTGGTGCTTGTCCTCGGGTAGCACGCGCGCGTAGAGATCGCACTGCGAGGGGTCGAGCGCCACGTCTTTCTGAATGTGGCACACGCGGGTGCCAAGGCCCAGATCGCCGCCGACGGCGCGCGCGGTTTCTTCGGCATCTCCGGTGGCCATGCACACGCGCACGCCGAGCTGCGCGATCTGGGTGATGAGGTTGGCAGCGTCTGCCCGGGGTGGATCGGACAAGCCCACCACGCCGAGCAACTGCAGCGCATCATTCGCGCCCGCCGCCACCGCGAGCACGCGCGCGCCGCTGGCGGCGAGCTGTTTCTCCGCCGCATCCAGCGCAGCCTGCTGCGCAGCGTCGAGATGACACAGCGGACCAATGACCGTGGCGGCGCCCTTCATCGCGCGCCAGGGCTGGCCGTCCACGGTGTAGAGCCCTTCGCTGCGCCGCGTCGCGGGGTCGAAGGGGCGAAAGGCGCTGCGCACAGGCGCATCGGCCAGCAGCCTGCGTTCGCGTGCGGGGGCAAGGAGGGCCAGATCGAGCGGATCTTGCGTGGCATCGTCGCTGGCCAGCGCGGCAGCGCGCAGCACGGCGTTTTCATCCGCGCCCTGCACGAGCGCCGTGGCGCCCGCATAGCGCAGGCTGTTCTGCGTGAGCGTGCCCGTCTTGTCGGACACCAGCGTGTCCATCGCCGCGGCTTCCTCCACTGCGGGCAGCCGCGTGACCAGCACGCCCTGATGCGCCAGCAACTGGCTGCTCACGGCCGTCGCCAGGGTGTAGGTGGCGGGCAGCGCCACCGGCACCGAGGCCACCAGCAGCATGAGCGCGAACACCGCCGTGTCGAGCAGGGGCAGGTGATGCCACAGCGCAAAGCCGATGACGATGGCCACGAGCACGAGGTCGAATACCACCAGCCGTTTGACGATGGCGAAGATGGTGCGCTGCATGTGGCTGGGCGCATTGGAGGTGCGCACCAGTTCGGCGGTGTGGCCGAAGAAGGTGCGTGCGCCGGTCGCGGTGACGACGCCCGTGGCTTCGCCCTGCCGCACGATGGCGCCGGTGTAGGCCGGTTTGCCGACGCCCGCATCCACCGGCAGCGATTCGCCGGTGAGCGCCGACTCATCGAGCGACACGGCGCCATCGAGCAGCCGCAGATCGGCCGGCACGATATCGCCCGCGCGGATGTGCACCACATCGCCCGGCGCCACCTGCTCGGCGGCAATCTGCCGCCACTGCGCGTCGCGCAGCACGCGCGCGTTGACGTGCAACTGCTTGCGCAATAGCGCCAGCGCATCCTTGGCGCGCTGTTCCTGCACGAACGCCACCACGGCGTTGAACACCAGCAGCACGGCGATGACCAGCGATTCCAGCCCGCGCCCGAGCAGCACCTGCAGCACGATGACGGCTTCGAGCATCCACGGCACCGGCGCCCAGAACTTCGCCAGCAGTTGCCGCCACGGCGCCACCGTTTGCTCGGCGATGGCATTGGGCCCAACACGGGCCAGCCGTGCGGCGGCCTCGCTCGCGCTCAGCCCCTTGCCTGGATCTGTCTCTGGCCAGTCGCCCGGCTGCACGGGCTCGGTTTCAGCTTGGGCAGGGGTCGTTGCGGCCATCGTGGGTTCCTATAGCTTGAAGGCGCGTGCGGCCTTGTTGATGCCTTCGCTGAGCATGGGATGCGGAAACACCGTATCGGCCAGGGCCTTGGCGCCGAGCCCTTGTTCGAGCGCCAGCGCCAGCGGGGCGATCAGTTGCGCGGCGTCCATGCCCGCGATCTGTGCGCCCAGCAGGCGGGCGTCCTGGCGATTGAACACCAGTTTGATGAAGCCTTGCGTCTCGGCATAGATCTGCGCCCGCGAGTCTTCGGCGTAGTCGTAGCGCATCACGGCCACGGCGTCGGCGCCGAGCGCCGCTTCGGCCTGCGCTGCGGTCTGTCCTGCGTGCGCCAGTTCGGGCTCGGTGAACACCGTCATGGGCACGGCGTGGAAGGGCATGCGATCCACCGCCTGCCCGCCAGCGGCGATGCAGCGCGCAGCCACCAGGCTTTGCCGCACGGCGGAATGGAACAGCATGCTGCGTCCATTGACATCACCCGGCGCCCACACCTGCGGGTTGGACGTGCGCAGGGTGTCGTCCACTTTGACATGCCCGCGCTCCATCGCCAGACCGAGGTGCTCCACGCCTTCGGGCAGCACAGCCACGCGGCCGGTGGCCATGAGTACGGCGTCGCCCTGCATGCTGCGCTCGCCGCCGTCCTGCTTGTAGCGCACGTGATAGCCATCGCCCTCGCGCGCGATGCTCAGCACCTGCGCGGAGCGTTCGATGCGCACGCGCTGCGACAGACTGGCGTGCAGAAAAGACGCCAGCTCGGCGTCGAAACCCGGCAGGATCTGCGGCGCATATTCGAGAATGCTGCACTGGGCGCCGAGGGCCTGCAGCATCGACGCCGTCTCCACCCCGATGTAGCCGCCGCCGATGATGACAAGATGTTGCGGCAGCGGCAGATCGGCGCCGAGACGAAACAGATCGTGCGAAGTCAGTGCCAGATCGGCCCCGAGTATGGGCAGGCGCGCGGGCGCCGAGCCGGTGCCGAGTATCAATTGGCGAAAGCGGACTTCGCGCGAACCGCTGCCATCGCCGGCATCGATGCGCACGCGATCCGGCGCGACGATCACGCCGCGCCCCTGCACGAAGGCGACGCCGCCCGCGGCGATCTCGCGCGCATGCTGCGCGTAGCGGGTGTTCTGCACGCGATCCTTGTGCGCCAGCACCGCGCCCCAGTCCACCGCGGGCTTGCCGCCGCGCAGACCGAAGCCGTCGAATTTGTCCGCCAGACCGCGCACCAGCGCCGCCTCGCGCACGGCCTTCGAAGGCACGCAACCTTCGGCCAGACAGTCGCCGCCGAGATTGCCGATGGGATCGACCATCAGCACCGACAGCCCGGCCTGGGCGAGAAAAAAGGCCCCTGGATAGCCAGCGCCACCGGCGCCGAGCACGAGCACATCCACGTCGTGGCTCAGGCTGGTGAGCGGGGTTAGAAATTCGAGTGCCATTGCATCCTCCAGACTCCATGCAGAATGCAAAGCATTGGATTGCGGCGGCGCAACATGGCGGTTGATGTGCATCAATCTCGCCAGACCTGCGAATGTCAGACACGCTCCAAAATGCAACGTCGTTAATCGTTGCCCGGCGGCATGTTTTCAGGCTGTTCCAGGCCCAATGCGGCGCGGCGGCGCAATGCCAGCCAGGCCAGAACACAGCCAATGATCCATGCCACTGCGCGCGCGGCCAGCAGCATGCCCGGCGAAAACCCGGTCAGCGAGTCGCCACCGAAATCCTGAACCAAATGCGGATCGACCACGCCCGAGGTCAGTGCGCTGATCAATGCGATCAGCAGCAGGCTGATGCCCCACACGACCCAGGTTCGGCTGATAAAGGCATACAGCAGGCGAAACGCCACCGCGCCAAACGCGGCAAACAACAGGCATTCGATGATCAGCACGCGCAACATGATGACGTCTCCTTGTCTTGTGGCTCAGTCCATGCGGTGACGGAACAGCCAGGCGGCAAACGCCATGCTGACGACGCCGATCAGCGCCAGCGGCCAGTACTGCGACAGCAGGTCGCTCACGCCATAGCCTTCGAGATAGACCCCGCGGGTGATGATGAGGAAATACCGCATGGGGTTGATGTAGGTGAGCAACTGCACCGCCTCGGGCATATTGGCAATGGGCGTGGCAAAGCCGGAAAGAATGATGGACGGCACCAGGAACATGAACACGCCCAGCAAACCCTGCTGCTGGGTCACGGCGATGGACGAGATCATCAGCCCGATGCCGGTGGCGGCGAGCAGGAAGAAAAACAGCCCGACTCCCAATGCCAGCACGCTGCCCACGAACGGCACCCCGAACCAGAGTATGGCGACGATGGCGATGAAGGCGGCCTCCAGCCCGCCGATGATGAACCCCGGCAAAGCCTTGCCCAGCAGGATTTCCACCGGCCGCAAAGGCGTGACCAGCAACTGATCGAAGGTGCCCATCTCGCGTTCGCGCGCCACCGACAGACCCGTAACCAGCAAGGTGACCACCAAGGTGAGCAAGGCGACGATGCCTGGAAGAATGAACCAGCGCGACAGCAGATTGGGGTTGAACCAGGAGCGAATTTCCAGCCTCGCCGGCGGGCCGCGCCAGCCGTGTTGCGCAGCCCATTGCTCATTGAAACCGAGCAGCACGCTGTTGGCGTCGTTCAGCGCCAGCGATGCAGTGTTGGAATCGCGGCCATCGACCAGCAATTGCACTTTGGCCGGCTGATGTCGCAGCAGATCGCGGGTGAAGTGCGGACCGATGTGCAGCACCAGCAGCGCATCCTTGTTGTCGATCAGCGGGGCGATCTGCGCATCGTGGGTGATGGCGGCCACCTGGCGAAAGGTGTCCGTGCCGGAAAAGCGCGCGATCAGTTCCCGCGAGGCGTAGCCCGAGTCTTCGTTGTAAACCGCATAAGGAATGTGGTTGAGGTCGAAGCTGGCGGCATAGCCGAACACCAGCAGCTGAATGAGGGGCGGGCCGATCAGAACCGCGCGGCTGGCCTTGTCGCGCAGCAGCATGAGCAGTTCCTTGATGACGAGTGCAACAACTCTGGCGAACATGTTTTCAGTCCAGCCTCTTGTGCGATTTGCGCCAGGCGATGCCCATGAAAATCACCCCCATCAGGGCCAGCGCGGCGCTGTTGGTCAAAATCACCGGCCAGACATCGCCGGCCAGAAAAACCGTCTGCAGGATGGCCACGAAATAGCGGGCAGCCACCAGATGCGTGAGGAACTGCACCACCGCCGGCATGGAGTCGATATCGAAAATGAACCCGGACAGAATGAAGGCCGGCAGAAACGTCACGATGACCGCCACCAGCGCAGCGACGAACTGGCTGTTTGCCAGAGTGGAAATGAGCAGCCCCATCGCCAGCGCCACCAGCAGGAACAGCGCCGAACACAGCACCAGCAGCCACAGGCTGCCGACCAGCGGCACGGAGAACAGCCACACCGCCATGGCCACCGACAGCGCCATGCCGCCCATGCCGAGCACGAAGTAGGGAATGAGCTTGCCCAGCAGGATTTCCGCCATGGTCACCGGGCTGGCCATGAGCGCTTCCATGGTGCCGCGCTCGCGTTCACGCGCGATGACCAGCGCAGTGAGCAAGGCGCCGATCAGGGTCATGATGACGGCAATCAGCCCCGGCACCAGAAAGTCGCGGCTGCGCACCGCGGGGTTGAACCAGATGCGCGGCTGCACGCTGACGGGCATGAGCAAGGGCTTGCCCTGCTGCTCCGCTTCAAGCTGCAGCCAGTTTTTCCAGACGCCTTGCAGATAACCCTCCATGATGCGGGCGTTGTTGGCGTCCACGCCGTTCATCCACACCGCCACGGGAGCGGAGCGGCCGGTGAGCGCCAGCCGGGTGAAATCGCCCCGCAGCCAGACGATGCCGTCCACCTGACGGGTCATCAGCGCATGGCGGGCGGCGGCAATGTCGGGATAGGCCTTGGGCGCGAAAAACGCCGACTGCTGCAGCCCGCCGACAAAACTGCTGGTCTGCGCGCTGGGCTGATCGACCACCACCGCCAAGGGCACGTCGCGGGCGTTGAGCGACACGCCATAGCCGAACAGCAGCAGCAACAGCACCGGCAAGACAAAAGCAATGGCGATGGCGGAGGGGTCGCGGATGATCTGCAGAGATTCCTTGCGGACCAGGCCGCGCAGGCGTTGTCGGTTCATCGGCCGGGTCTCCTCATGCGGCGCGGCGAATCTGCGCCTCGTGCGACTGGATCAGGGCGATGAAGGCGTCTTCCATCGTCGGATCGGGCAGCGCGTCGGTGCGAATGCGCCCGCGAATCTCACGGGGCGTGCCAAAAGCCAGAATCTCGCCCAGCGACATCAGCACCAGATGATCGCAATACTCGGCCTCGTCCATGAAGTGGGTGGTGATCATGACGGTCACCCCCGATTCGGCCAGATGGTTGATGCGCTGCCAGAACTCGCGCCGCGCCAGCGGATCGACGCCGGAGGTCGGCTCATCGAGAAACAGAATGGACGGCTCGTGCATCAACGCGCAGGCCAGCGCCAGGCGCTGCTTGTAGCCCAGCGGCAGGTCCATGGCCTCGGCATCGGCATACTCGCTCAGGTCGAACTCATCAAAGGCCCAGGCCAGCCGCTGTTTGCGCCGTGCGCCACGCAGACCATAGGCCGAGGCGAAGAAATTCAGGTTCTGCCGCGCACTGAGATTGCCGTAGAGCGCAAACTTCTGCGACACATAGCCGATGCGCTCGCGCGCGTCCGCGCGAGCCGTGCGCAGGTCGGCGCCCGCAACGCGCAGCGTGCCGGAAGACGCCGGCAGCAGGCCGCAGAGCATGCGAAAAGTCGTGCTCTTGCCCGCGCCATTGGCGCCGAGCAAACCGAAAATCTCGCCCTTCCCCACGTTGAAGCTGATGCCCTTGACCGCCTGAAACGCCCCAAAAAAGCGGCGCAGCTCCTTCACTTCGATCACGGTTGGCGCCGCTTCATCGGGCTTGGCTGCGATGGCAACAGCCGCCTCGGCCCTGGGCGCTGCCTGTGCCTGCGCGGCAGGCGTCCCCGTGCGCAACAGACTGACGAAGGCATCCTCGAAACGCGGCTCGACGGCCTGCCAATCTTCACCGGGCTGCTGCAGGGGCAGGGTGTCCTGCAACACCACCCGCACCCCTTCGGCCTGCACCAGCGCATCGACCACTCCGGCGCGCGCATGCAGCGATTCCTGCAAAGTGCGGCGATGCCATTGCGCATGCCGCACCAGAAACACATGGCCTTTCAAGGGCGCACGAAAAGCCAGGGGCGGCTGATGCGCCAGCACATTGCCCTCATGCAGCAGCACGATGTCATCGCACTGCTCGGCCTCATCGAGATAGGCGGTGCTCACCAGCACGGCGACATTCTGGCTGCGCAACAGTTTGATGATGCTCCAGAGCTCACGCCGCGAAATGGGATCGACCCCGACGGTCGGCTCATCGAGCAGCAGCAGGCGCGGCGCGCGCAGCAGGGTGCAGGCCAGCCCCAGCTTTTGCTTCATGCCGCCGGAAAGCGCCCCCGCCCGTCGATGCGAAAACGGGCCGAGCGCGGTGAGTTTGAGCAACTCGTCGAAGCGCTGTTGCCGCTCGGTGGCTTTCAAGCCCTGCAGATCGGCATAGAGGTCGAGATTTTCCTGGACGGTGAGATCTTCATAAAGACCGAAGCGCTGCGGCATGTAGCCGATCATCTGCTGAATGGCCGAGGCTGACTGCCGCACGTCCAAGCCCAGCACCCGCACCTCTCCAGAACTGGGCAGCAGCAAGGCGGCGGCAAGACGGATCAGGGTGGTCTTGCCCGCGCCGTCCGGCCCGAGCAGGCCGGTGATGCACCCCTGCTGAATGCGCACATCGACGCCCTTGAGCGCATCGATCACACTGCTGCCCTGCCTGAACTGCTTATGTACCGCCGCCAATTCAAGCGCCACATCAGCTGGTATTTCAGCCGACTGTTTCTGAGGCGTTGTCTCAGTTTTGGCAGACATGCTCGGGAACCGATTGCGGCGCGTTGTTCAACAAAGGCACCTGCACGGTAACCGGCATGCCCAGGCGCAGTTTCTGATCGGGATTGCAGGCATACACCCGCACCCGATACACCAGTTGCGCACGCAACTCGGTGGTCTGAACCGACTTGGGCGTGAACTCCGCCGTGGGGGAGATATTGCCGATCCAGCCCTTGAACGGCTGGCCGGGAAAGCTGTCGCTCAGAATGTCGGCGCGCATGCCCGGCGCGATTTTGCCCAGATCTGTTTCCGGCACATAGGCGCGCACCCAGACCGGGTTGTTCACCGCGATAGTCATCACCGGAGTTTGCGGTGAGGCCATGTCGCCCACTTCCAGAATGCGGTTTTCCACCACCCCATTCTCGGGCGAATGCAGCACCGCATCGGTCAGTTGGCGCCGGGCCAGCGCGAGCGCAGATTCATCGGCCTTGACCATCGCCTCAGCCGCGGCGATGTCTTCCTTGCGCGGGCCTTGCAGCGCCAGGCTCAGCGCCTGGCGCGCGCGCTGCACGCCGGCGGCTGCCGTGTCGAGCTGCTGGGTGACGTTGTCCAGACTTTGCCGGGGCAGGAAACCCGATTCCACCAGCGTCTTTTGCCGCGCATAAGTGGCCTTGGCGTTGGCCTGCGCGGCCAGCGCCGCGTCCACCCCGGCGCGCGCCTCGGCAATTTCCTGCGGACGGCTGCCCGCCTTGAGCTTGGCCAGCACACTCTGCTGCGCGAGCAATGCCGCCTGCGCACGGTTGACCGCATCCTGGTAGCGCACCGCGTCGATGCGGGCCACCACCTGGCCCTTGCGCACGGCATCGCCTTCCTGCACCAGCAGTTCAGACACCCGCCCGGCATCGTTGAACGCGAGCTGCACCTGCCGAATGTCGATATTGCCGTAGAGAGTGAGCGTGTTCGCAACCGGTTTCTCCCTCTGGCTCCACCAGTAAGCCCCGCCGACTGCGAGCACGACGATGAGCAACACCACGACGATGAAGGGCCGTTTTTTGTTTTTCATGGGAGTGCGAATGCCTGGGTTGAAGCTGGGTTGAGACGGGCGAGCGGACTGTTTTTTCATTGTCGCGCCAGCTTGCCGCGCGGCCATGATTTACATCAATCATGCCTGTGCTGCGGGGCGTAGCATCCACCGCAACATTCCACAACATTCCACTCCTCAACCGTCCCGATGGCAACGTCTGTTTTCACTGCCCGCCGCTGCGCGCGGCGCCTGCGTCACCTTCGGCTCCTGCGCGTCGTCTGTTTCATCGGCGGCGTGGTCGGCGTCGGCCTGGCCTTTTCGGGAGCGTCCAGCGCAGAAACTCTGGCGCAGGTCTTCACGCTGGCGCAACAGCACAACCCGGCGCTGCGCAGTGCGCAGGCGAACTATCAAGCCGCCTTGTCCGGCGTGCCGCTGGCGCGGTCGAAGCTGTTGCCGCAACTGGTGGCGGGCGCCAATTTGAGCGCCAACGCGCAGGACAACAGCGACAACCCGCTGCTGCAGAAATTCGGCCTGCCCACGCAGTGGAACTACACCTCGCGCGATGTCAATCTGGTGGCCACGCAGGCGCTCTATCAACCCGCCGATCATCTCGGGGTCGAACAGGCGGATGTCGCCGCACGCATCGCCTACCTGAAATTCGTGCAGCAAGACCAGGATCTGATGCTGCAAGTCGCTGCGCGCTACTTCGACGTGCTCGCCGCGCAAGACAGCCTGCATTCGCTCAAGGAACAGCAAAAAGCGGTGACCCAACAGGTCAAATCGGCACAGGCCAATTTCGACGCGGGCAACGGCACCATTGTCGATGTGCGCGATGCTCAGGCGCGCGTCGATCTCACCGCCGCGCAAGTGCTGGCGGCTGAGAACCAGCTTCAACTCGCGCGCAACAGCCTGCAACAGTTAGTGGGCGCTGCCGTGCACACGCTCGCGCCTCTGCCCAGCAGCACGGCACTGCAGGCGCCGCTCGGCGACATGCACGCGTGGAGCCGCAAGGCCGAAGAGCACAACCTCGGGGTCGATGAGGCGCTATTGGGCGTGAAACTGGCGCAGCTCAGCGCGAAAAAGGCCGATGCCGGCTACCGGCCCACCGTCTCCGCCTATGCCCGCGTCGACCACAACGCGACGACGGGCGGCAGCCCGCTGTTTCCCTTCAGCAACCGCGCCAATGTCGCCAGCGTGGGCGTGCAGATGCGCTGGCCGTTGTTCACCGGCTATGCGGTGCAAAGCGATGTCGAACAGACGGCGCATCTGCTCGAAAAATCGCAATCCGATCTGGATTCGGCCCGTCTCGCCGCCGCGCAGGAAGCGCGCGCCGCCTACCTCAGCGTGCAATCCGGGCTGGCGCAGGTGAAGGCGCTCGACGCGGCCATTGCCTCCAGCCGCAGTTCACTGCAGGCGAACGAAACCGGGTTCAAAGTGGGAATGCGGGTCAACATCGACGTGCTCAACGCCCTGTCCCAACTCTACGAAACCCAGCGTCAGGCCGACAAGGCGCGTTATGACGTGCTGGTCAACACCCTGCGGCTGAAAAACGCGGCAGGTCAGCTCGATCGTCGGGACATCGACGCGCTGAGCGCCCTGCTCGAACAAAGCGGGCAGTAAAACAGGGCTTGACCGGGATCACACCAGCTTGAGCGCGGCACGTTTGGCTGCGGGCTTGCGGCGAGACGATGTGGGCAGAGTCACTGTCCCGTCGAGCCAGACGCGCAATTCATCCTCTCGCACGATCTCGACATGACGTTTGTCCACCCGCACCACACCCTGCTCTTGCAGGTGCGACAGAAGACGACTGATGGTTTCCATACTCAGACCGAGGTAGCTGCCGAGTTCTTCTCGGGTCATCAGCAATTCGAACCGGTCGGACTCTTCTCCGGCCTGACGCAATTGTTCCTGCCTGCGCAGCAGAAAGCTGGCGATTTTTTGCGTGGCGCTCATGCTGCCGAGCCTGAACTGGTCATGCTCGGCCCGAGCGAGGCTCTCGGACACATAGGTCAGCAGATGTTCGAGCAAGCTGCGGTCAGCGCCAACGATGGACTCCACCGCAGCCATCGAAAACTCGCAGATCGTCGAAGGGGCCAGCGCGACCAGATCGGTCGTGTAGCGTTGCTGTGCAAACCCGCTCAGGCCCATCAATTCGCGTGCATAGTGAAAGCTGACGATCTGCGATTGCCCGTCTTCGCCAATCTCTACCGCCTTGAACCCCCCGCTCACCACCAGGTAGAGATGTTTGAAGGGCATGCCGCTGTGCACCAGGGTTTCACCCCTGCTCAATTCCAGCGTTGCGTCGGCGGCTTCGGTCACGCGCTGCCGCAAGACTGCGTTCAGGTCTGCAGGCAGATTGCCGTCGCAGGGATGCGGATGGCATGAGCGGAACTGAGCCGGAATGGAATGGCGTTTCATGTGCGAATTCAGTGAATTCGCGCATGCTAACAAGCCCTTTGCGAAAGGTTGTGAGCAAAGGTGCGCCGCGTGTTGGTCAACTCAAACCTTGGGCTCTTCTCCAGCATGCACGATCAATACCGGAACCGTGCTGCGCTGTGCCACGCCTTCGGCCACGCTGCCCAGAATCAGGCGGCGCACGCCGCTGCGGCCATGGCTGCCGATGACAATCAGATCGGCGCCCCAGCGATGCCCTTCCGCCAGGATGGCATCGGCCACTCGCGGCAAGGCCTGCGTGGTTTCCACCACGGCGGAACTGACATCCATGCCCGGAGCACGCGCTTCATTGACCCAGCGGTCGAGCAATAGCCGGGCGTCGTTGCCCAGGACGCTGAGGAATTCTGGCGAGGAACTCAGCAGTCCGTTCGCCTCCACGACCACGACGAAACGAATCGCAGCCATTTGGTCCCGCGCCAAGGCTGCGGCCTGGGCGGCGGCGGATTGAGCGGTCCGACTGGCGTCTATGGGAACCAGGATTTTTTTGTAGGTGGACATGATGCCTCGTCGGGTGAATAGAACAGGAATACAAAAAGAAAGGAAACCCCATCAAATGCCGAGCATCTGGTCTTTGGCTTTGAAGTAATGCCGGGCGTGGGCGACGAGCTGAGCGTCGGTCGGATGATCGGCCGACTCCATACCCAGCACATGCTCGGCCACAGCGGGGTCATGATGCTGCAGATGCTTGAACAAAGCCAGCTTGGCCTGCCCAGGGCCGGTGATGAGCACCTCGGGAATGCCGACCAGGGCTTGCGCCACCTTGTGATAGAAGTGCTGATCTTCAGGCGCCTTGCCGCTGCCGATGACGCCGCTCATGACGTGCAGATGCGGATGCTCCTTGGGCATGATGATGGATTTTTCGATATCCGCCGGATCGATGAACAGCACGCGAGCCTGAGCATGATCGACCCAGACGACTGCATGACGATGTGCCATGATGAAACTCCCTTTGAAAGCGAATACACAAGAACAACGTTAGCAGCGCCCACCCGTCATTTCATTGACCTGGCTTGAACCAGATTGTCCATTAGGCGGGGCTACGCCCCTACACGGGCGCTGGCGGGCGCCTTGGGGCGTCTTTGCCCCCGCGCTTCGCGCCCATAGCGACGGCTATGGGCGCGAAGCGCAGGGCCAAATCCATCCCCACCCCAACCCTCCCCACTCGTGGGGAGGGAGTGATCTCACCTCCCCCACGCCGTGGGGGAGGTCGGGAGGGGGATGCCCAAGGCGCCGCGCCCTCATCCCGTGTCCTAATGAACAATCTGGTTGAATGTGCGCTGTTTGAGCAGATGCAAAAAGCTGCGGTGCCGCGGCGTGCTGCGATCGAAGTGGCGATAGACCGCGAGCTTGGCCTGGTCTTCGACGAAGGCCCAGAACACGCAATACACCCAGATCAACCCCACCGCCGACCAACTGATCGGCGCGATCAGGCCCATGGGAAACACCACGAACAGCGTCGCCAGCGCCTTGGTGAGAATGGCTGACCACAGCAAAGCGGGCGACGGCCAGGGTTTTTTCCAGAAGGCATTTTTGCTGCGCGCGACAAATAGCGTGAGATGGCCGGAGACGGCCAGTTTGAGGAAGATGAAGGTCTGGATGCTGCCCATGTCGAGCTTCATGTAATCGTGCGCAAAACTCAGCAGCAGCAGGGTTTCGCCCACGCCGATCAGACCCAGCACGGTGGACACGGTGATGACGCGCCGCATGTCCCAGCGCACCGGTTGCGGATCGACGGCAGTGCGGTCGTAGGCGATGGTCATGATGGGCACATCGTTGAAGAAGGCCAGCAAGATGATCATCACCGCGGTGATGGGGTAGAAGTTGTAGGCGAGCATGGCCGCCACCACGAACACCATGATGCGGATGGTTTCGGTGATGCGGTAGATGGCGTAGCTGTTCATGCGCTCGAAAATGCGCCGCGCCTCTTCCACCGCCTTGACGATGGTGGACAGCCCCGGCGCGGTGAGGATGAGCGCGGCGGCCGCGCGCGCCGCGTCGGTGGCGCCGGATACGGCGATGCCCACATCGGCCTGTTTGAGCGCGGGGGCATCGTTGACGCCGTCGCCGGTCATGGCCACGCGGCGCCCGGCGTCCTGCAGGGCCTTGACGATGCCGTATTTGTGTTCGGGGAAGACCTGGGCGAAGCCGTCGGCGGTATCGATCCGGTCGGCCAGGCTCACTCCAGGCTGCTGCTTGCCCGCATCGAACACATCGCCCGCGGCCACGATCTGCGTGCCGATACCGAGCTGCCCGCCGATTTCGCGGGCAATCGCCACGTTGTCGCCAGTGACCATCTTCACCGCCAGGCCGTGGCTGCGGGCGTCGGCGATGGTTTGTTTCGAGTCGCTGCGCGGCGGGTCGAACAGCGAGAGCAGCCCATCGAGTTGCCACGCGCCATCACCGCGCCTGCTGGCCACGCCGAGGGTGCGCAGCCCTTTGACGGCCTGGGCGTCGATCCAGGCAGTGGCCTTGCTGCGGGTGGCGTCATCCAGTTTGCACAGATCGAGAATGACCTGCGGCGCGCCCTTGGTGGCGGCGAGCGGCGTGCCCTGCGCGTCGGTCCAGCGGCCTTCGCTGCGCTTGCCCACCGGGTCGAAGGGGGTGAAACCGGCGGCGGTGTAGCCGGCGGGCGTGGCGGTTTGCACGGGCTGCGCGGCGTACACCGCCTGATCGATGGCGTCGCCGTTGTCGGGCTGGCTGGCCAGCGCAGCGTGCAGGTTCAGCGTGGCGGCATCGGGCGCGGCCAGCAGCAGCGGGTCGCCCAGGGTGAGCTTGTTCTGCGTGAGCGTGCCGGTTTTGTCGGAGCACAGCACATCCACCGCGGCCAGTTCCTCGATGGATTCCAGCCGCGAGACGATGGCCTTTTCTTTGGAGAGCGCCAGCGCGCCCAGCGCCATGGTCACCGACAGCACCGCGGGCATGGCCACGGGAATCGAGGCCACGGTGAGGATGAGGGCGAATTGCAGCAGATCGATCCACGGCAGACCGCGCTGCAGTTCGACCAGCACCAGAATCGCCACCAGCCCGAGGCTGACATAGATGAGGTAGTCGCCGATATTGAGCACGGCCTTCTGGAAGTGCGACACCGCGCCGGCTTTCTGCACCAGTTGCGCGGTCTTGCCCAGATAGGTGTTGACCCCGGTGGCATAGACCACGCCGACCATCTCGCCCTGCTTGGCAATGGAGCCGGAATACACCACCTCGCCCAGCTTGCGGCTGACCGGCAGCGACTCGCCAGTGAGCGCCGACTGATCGACGCTGAGATAGTCGCCCTCGATCAGCTTGAGGTCGGCCGGAAGAATGTCGCCCAGACGCACGCGCACCACATCGCCGGGCACGAGCTGCGCGGTGTCGATCTGCGCCCACTGGCCGTCGCGCTTGACGCGGCACTTGAGCGCGAGCTGCTTTTTCAGCGCATCGAGCGCGCTGCTGGCCTTGAACTCCTGCCAGAAGCCGATGCCCGCGTTGAACAGCAGCAACAGCACGATGATGATGAAATCCGGCCAGTGCCGCACCAGCGCCGAGAGCAGCGCGGCGACTTCGATCATCCACGGAATCGGCCCCCAGAAATAGCGCAGCAGGCGCATGAGCAGGCTGACATGCTGCTCCGGCAGGCTGTTGGCGCCGCCCTGCGCCAGCCGCCGCGCGGCTTCGGCCTGGGTGAGGCCATCCGCGGTGCTGCCCAGCGATTGCAGCAGCGCCTCGGCCGACATCGCGGCAACGGCCTTGGCATCGAGTGTTGGATTCGTCGGATTCATGTTCCACCTTCCGTAAGAGATGCGGGCAGTGCAGCCTTGGGGCGGCGCCTCGGCAAAGTTTGAGTTTGATGCTGTTCCAGCGTGAGCCCGTGGCCGTACATGCTGAACGCCCAGGTGCTGAGCAGCCCGAGCAGGCTCACCCCCGCCATCATCGCCAGCACCGTCGGCACGCCCAGAGAAGACTTGATCAGCGGCAAGGTGAACACCCCGAGCGTGGCGCCCACCTTGGCGACCGAAGCGGCAAAGCCCGCGCCCGTGGCGCGCAACTGCGTGGGGTACAGCTCGGTCGGCAGGATGTAGGTGGTGCTGTTCGGCCCCATATTCATGAACAGGTTGAACACCACAAAACCGAAGAACACCAGCCCCGCGTGCGCCGCATCGCCCCCGGCGAGCACCGTGCTCAACCACAGCGCCGCCATGCCGAAGGCCATGCCGCCAAAGCCGATGAGCTGCATGCGAATGCGCCCGAACTTCGCCACCGCCCACAGGCCGATGACAAAGCCGAGCAGCAAGAACACATCGATCAGCCCCGTGCCGCGCGCCAGTGCTGCCACATGCGGCGCCAGGGACAGCCCCTCGCCCGCCACATGCATCTGCGCCAGCAGCACGGCGGTGAACAGCCCCACGCCATAAGTCGCAATATCCATCAAAAACCAGGGAACGGTGCTCAGCAGCGTGCTGCGCAGATAAGCCGGGTGAAACAGCAGGCCGTAGCCCTGCGTCTTGGCCGACTGCGGCACGCGCGCGACGTAATGCACCGTATCACCCAGGCGCGAGGCCATGCGTTCGAGCTGGCGGCGGTCCGAGGGCACGAAGCGTTCGAGCATGTGTACCGCTTCGCGGTTGCGGCCCTGCCCGATCAGCCAGCGCGGGCTTTCCGGCAGATTCAGCCGCCCCAGCAGAAACAGCAGCGCAAGCAGCATTTCCGTGGCAAAGAACCAGCGCCAGACTCCCGGCTCAGGCACAAGATGCAGCAGCGCCAAGGACAGCAGCGCCGCGACGATGAGCCCGACCGACTGGCAGGCGATGGTGGCCACCATCATGCTGCTGCGTTTTTGATGCGGCATGCATTCGGCGACATAGCTGCCGCTCACCGGAAAATCCATGCCGATGCCCACGCCGACCACGAACTGCGCGGCAATCAGCCCCCAGGCATTCCAGGTCAGCGCGCTGAAAGCCGCGGCCGCCGCCAGAATCGCCATGTCGAGCAGAAACACCGATTTGCGGCCAAAGCGGTCGGCCAAGCGCCCGCCCCAAACCGCGCCGCCGATGGCCCCGGCCACCAGCGCCGCGCCCAGCAGCCCGGTTTGCAAGGCCGACAGACCCAGACCCGGAGTCAGCAGCGGAATGGCCATGCCCAGCATGAACACCGACAGCCCGTCGATCAGCGTGCCGCCGCTGGCCAGCGCCCAGGCCAGATCGTGCGGCAGGCGCATCGGCGCCGCATCGAGCAGGGCGATGATCTGCGCGTGATCAGGGTGAACGGCAGCGCCCTGCGACTCGGCCTGGATGGTGGTTGCCATGCGCCCCGCCCTCAGGCCGCCACGCGCCCTTGCGCCACCACGTCGTGGGTGTAGTTGAACACCACGTCGGGATCGGGGCAGAGCAGGGCGTGATCCTTGTCGGCGTAATCCAGCCGGGTGAGCAGATCCATGATGAGGTTGAGCCGCGCCTGCTTCTTGTCATTGGCGCGCACGATGGTCCAGGGGGCCGTGGGCGTGTGCGTGCGGGCGAACATGGCGTTGCGCGCGGTGCTGTAGTCTTTCCAGTGCTTTTGTGCGACGGCGTCGATCGGGCTCATCTTCCACTGCTTGAGCGGATCGGTGAGCCGATCCTTGAGGCGCCGCTTCTGTTCAGCCTTGTCGATGTCGAGGTAGTACTTGAACAGTTGAATGCCCGAACGCACCAGCATCTGCTCGAACGTCGGCACCGTCTCCATGAATTCCTCGTACTGCGCCTCGGTGCAAAAGCCCATCACCCACTCCACCCCGGCGCGGTTGTACCAACTGCGGTTGAACAGCACGAATTCCTCGGCCGCCGGCAGATGCGGCACATAGCGCTGGAAGTACCACTCCGACTCATCGCGGGTGGACGGTTTGCCCAGCGCCACCACGCGGGTGTCGCGCGGCGAGAGGTGCTCGATGACGCGCTTGATGGCGCCGTCCTTGCCCGCGCTGTCGCGCCCTTCGAGCAGGATGAGAATGCGGTCGCCCTTGGCGATGAGGTGCTTCTGGAATTTGACCAGCTCGATCTGCAGGGCTTCGAGGGTTTTGCCATAGCCGTGATCGGGATCGACAGCCTGTTTTTTGGAAGCGTTTTTCTGTCTCATTTCAATCTCCTTGATTCGGGATCTCACCGCCCCTAAACCTGCACCGCGTCTGGAAGAACAAACTCATCAATGGCCTCGAGCAAGGGCGTCATGTACATCATTGCGGGGCCGCCGTGCATCAGCACCGCCAGGAACCCGGCCTCGATCAGTTCGTCGCGTTTCGCCCCGGCACGCGCTGCCTGCTTGACGTGAAACGCGATGCACCACTCGCATTGCGCCGCGACAGACAGCGCCACATTGACCAGTTCTTTCTGCTTGCCCGACAGCGCTGGGCCGGATTCCGCCTTGCCCATGAAGTTCATGAAGGCCTGCACTTCGTTGGGATGACTTTTGCCGAGCGTGGACAGCAACGACTCGATCTCGTGCAGACGCTCGCGCATGGAGCCTTCGGTCATGATTCTTCCTTTCGTTTCAAGGGAGTGATGCTCACTTGCGGCGCGCAGCCGATGCCGCCGAAGCCCGGCTGGCTGCGGCGGTTGGCTTGGGCGCTTGGGCGCTCATCAACCTGGCGGCCTGCTGCTGCGTGTCTTGCAGGGTGTTGAGCGCCTGGGTGGTCCAGTTCATGGCGCTTTGCAGCAAGGCCTGCATCGGCTCAACTCCGGCGGGCGCTGCTGCGCTCGCGTTCTGCCCGAGGCTGTCGTGCAGGCTGTTTTGCAGGCGCTCAAGTCTGGACTGCAGAATCTCGGTCATTTCGGCCTGGGTCGCAGAGGCGATCTGCCCGAATTTCTCGACGTAGCTCATCACGTTTTCGCCCCCTGCGCGCGCGGCATTCGCCCACTCAGCGCCGGGCGCAGATCGGGTTTCTTGCCCGCCGACCGCCGATTGCAGCGTCTGCGCCGCTTGCTGCGCCATCAGACGCATGGTTTGCATCTGCAACTGGGTCAGTTGCTCATAGCCGCGAAAAAGCACCTGATTCAAGGCCACGGCGGCTGCCAGCTCGGCCTTCTGCAAGTCTTTCAGCGATTCGGTCGGATTCATGGCAACTCCCAAATGTGAATGTGAGTTTGCAGTGTGCTACAGAACAGCAGCGGGAGCTTGACTTGCATCATGTTGGTGCGACCCGACTTGCCACACCTGTAAGCAGATTTTGCTGCGACGCACACTGCGCAGAGACAGCCGCCCGCCAAGCTCGCATGGCCCCAAAAAGGCACTTGCCTTAATTTCAACAGTTCCATAAACTTCGAAATATGGAAACAAAAGCCGCGCTGCTTGTTCTCGCCGCCCTGTCGCAAGACTCGCGTCTGCGCGTGTTTCGCGTCTTGGTGCAGGCGGGCCCCGAAGGGCTGGCTGCGGGCAAAATTGCCGAGCTCACCGCCATTGCGCCCTCGTCGCTCTCGTTTCATCTGAAGGAGCTCGCCCACGCCGATCTGGTCGAGTCTCGCCAGGCGGGGCGCTTTGTGATCTACACCGCGCGCTTTTCCACCATGAATGATCTGATCGGCTACCTCACCGACAACTGCTGCGGCGGCAATCCCTGCGGCCCGGTCGAGGCGAACTGCACCACCCCCGTGCGCTCAACTGTTGAGGAGACCCGCCCATGAAACGCTTCCATGTTCACGTCAGCGTGCCCGCGCTGGACGACGCCATTCGCTTCTACTCCGGCCTGTTCGCCGCCGAGCCCACGGTGCGCAAGGCCGACTACGCCAAGTGGATGCTCGACGACCCGCGGGTGAACTTCGCCATTTCGCAGCGCGGCGCCGAGCCCGGTTTGAACCACCTGGGCATTCAGGTGGAAAGCGATGCAGAACTGCTGGAGATGCAACAACGGCTCGAATCCACCGAGGCTGGCTTCATCGAAGAAACCGGCGCCGCCTGCTGCTATGCCCGCTCCGACAAATACTGGGCCAACGACCCAGTCGGCATCGCCTGGGAGACCTATCACACCCTGGACACAATCCCCATGTTCAATGATTCGCCCGATGCCGGCGCTTGCTGCGTACCTACAGAAGTGGTTGCCGTTCCGTCACCGGCGCCGCGCCCTGCGACCTCGTGCTGTGGCGGCGCCTCCACTTCCAAATCATCCTGCTGCTGATCTTTTACCCACTTGGAGATGTTCATGGACAAGGTTTACAACGTACTGGTGCTGTGCACCGGCAATTCCGCCCGCTCGATCATGGGCGAGGGGCTGATCAACACGCTGGGCAAGGGCCGCTTCAAGGCCTATAGCGCGGGCAGCCATCCGGGCGGGGTGGTCAACCCCTACGCCATCGAGCAGCTCAAAAGCATCGGCTACCCGACGGACACCCTGCGCAGCAAGAGCTGGGATGAATTCGCCACGCCCGATGCGCCGCAGATGGACTTTGTTTTCACCGTCTGCGACAAGGCCGCGGGCGAGACCTGCCCCATCTGGCCTGGACACCCGATGACTGCGCACTGGGGCTTTGAAGACCCGGCCGCCGTGGAGGGCAGCGACGAAGAGAAGCGGCGCGCCTTCCAGACCATCTTCCGCCAGATCATGTGCCGGGTGCGTGCCTTCGTCAGCCTGCCGCTGGATCGGCTGGACGCAGCCGCGATCAAGCGGGAAATCGTGGACATCGGCAAGACCCAGGTCATGCCGTTGCCGGAATCCTGCGCCAAAGACGATCTCGACCCGGTCGTTCAATAATCGGTTTGCACACGCCCAACGGCAGGCAGAACGGCCTGCCGTTTGCGTTTCGTTTGCGTTCATTTCCCAACAAAAATTCCACGCCCATGATCGCCGCCCTGCTCATCTTCATCCTCACCCTGGTGTTCGTCATCTGGCAGCCGCGCGGTCTTGGCATTGGCTATAGCGCCCTGGGCGGCGCGGCGATCGCGCTGATGTTCGGCGTGATCAACTGGGGCGACATTCCGGTGGTGTGGCACATCGTCTGGGATGCCACCTTCACCTTCGTCGGGCTGATCATCATCTCGCTCATCCTCGACGACGCCGGGGTGTTTCACTGGGCCGCGCTGCATGTGGCGCGCTGGGGCGGCGGGCGCGGGCGGCGTCTGTTTCCGCTGATCGTGGTGCTGGGCGCGGTGATTGCGGCGTTCTTCGCCAACGACGGCGCGGCGCTCATCCTCACGCCCATCGTGCTGGCCATGCTGCTGGCGCTGGGCTTCGGTCCGGCGGCGGCGCTGGCGTTCGTCATGGCCTGCGGTTTCGTCGCCGACACCACCTCGCTGCCGCTGGTGATTTCCAATCTGGTCAACATCGTCACCGCGGGCTATTTCAACATTCCCTTCGACCGCTACGCCGCGGTGATGGCGCCGGTCGATCTGGCCGCGCTGGCCGCGACGCTGGTCGTGCTGATGCTGTTTTTCCGCCGCGACATTCCCGCGGGCTACGACCTCGCCCGGCTCGACGCGCCAGCCAGCGCCATCAAGGATGCGCTGGTGTTCCGCTGGACCTGGCCGGTGATGGCCGCGCTGCTGGTGGCGTATTTCGTCACCGCCGCGTGGCAGGCGCCGGTGTCGCTGGTCACCGGCGTCGCCGCGCTGCTGATGCTGGCCTTGGCCGGGCGCTGGTGGCGCGGCGGGCGCGGCGCGGTCATCGATCTTCGTCACGTCATCAAGGGCGCGCCGTGGCAGATCGTGCTGTTCTCGCTGGGCATGTACCTCGTGGTCTATGGCCTGCGCAATGCCGGGCTGACCGACTACCTGGCGCTGGCGCTCGAAGCGCTGGCCCGCCACGGCGCCGTGGTCGCTGTGGTGGGCACGGGCTTCATCAGCGCGGTGCTGTCCTCGGTGATGAACAACATGCCCATGACCCTGGTGGGCGCCCTGGGCATCCACCACGCGCAAGGCATAGCCCCGGCGGTGCGCGAAGCCATGATCTACGCCCACGTCATCGGCTGCGATCTCGGCCCCAAGTTCACCCCCATCGGCAGCCTGGCCACGCTGCTATGGCTGCACGTGCTCGACCGCAAGGGCGTGCACATCGGCTGGGGTTACTACATGCGCATCGGGCTGGTGCTGACCACGCCGGTGTTGCTGTTCACCTTGCTGGCGCTGGCCTGGCGTTTGGGCTGACCATGACCGCCCCCCAAGCCGCCCCCTGCATGCTGCAAGCCTGGCAATCCGCCGAGGCCGAGTTGCGCGGTTTTCTGCGCCACCAGCTGCATGACGCCGACGCGGCGGATGACCTGCTGCACGAGGTGTTTCTCAAGGCCATGCGGCAGGGCGGGCGTTTCTGCCAGATCGACAACGCCCGCGCCTGGCTGTTTCAGGTGGCGCGCAATGCGCTGGTCGATCTGCAACGCGCTGCGCGCCCGCACGACCCCCTGCCCGACGATCTGCCCGCGATCAACGACGATCCGGCTCCGGTCGAAGCGCTGGCCGACTGTCTTCCGCTCGCGCTGGCGAGCCTGTCGGCCGAAGATCGCGACGCCATCGAGCAATGCGAGCTCGGGGGGCTGTCTCAGCTCGAATACGCCGAGCTGCGCGCGCTGAAGTTGCCCACGGCGAAGTCGCGCGTGCAACGTGCCCGCACCCGGCTGCGCGCCGCCCTGGTGGCGCATTGCGGCGTGCGTTTCGACGCGCAGACCGGCGCCGTGTGCTGCCACGTACCGCGCGACTGCTGCGGAAAACCGCAAGACTGACTTCGGCTGGCGAGTCTCGCTGCGAGTCGCATCTCCGGACAAACCCGTAGAAATCGCAAAAACGGCCCCTCCGCCTGCATCCTTTTCGGCCCCCTTGCGTCTTCAAGGCGAGTTCCCCATTTTCAGTCCCCGTCGCCATGAACACTCAAGTTCATTCCACCCCTGCCGCCGCACCCAAGCTCGCCCCCGCCTGGCGGGCCTGGGTCGTACCCGTGCTGTATGTCGTGGGCTGGTTTGTGCTCTACAGCCAGTTAGAGCCCGCCACCGACGCCTTCATGCGCTGGCTCTCCGCCGCCACCAGCCTGGCCGCCACCAGCCATCTCTACGGCGCGGTGAGCTTTTTCGCCTTCGAAGTGCCCAAGGTGTTGATGCTGCTGGCGCTCATCGTCTTTCTGGTCGGCGTCATTCAGACCTTTTTCACCCCGGAGAAAACCCGCGCCATCCTCGCGGGCAAACGTCAGGGCGTGGGCAATGTGCTGGCGGCGAGTCTGGGCATCGTCACGCCGTTCTGCTCGTGCTCGGCGGTGCCGCTGTTCATCGGTTTTCTCACCGCGGGTGTGCCGCTGGGCGTGACCTTCTCGTTTCTGGTATCAGCGCCCATGGTCAACGAGGTGGCGCTGGCGCTGCTGTTTGGCCTGTTCGGCTGGAAGATCGCCGCAATCTACCTCGGCCTGGGGCTCACCGTGGCCATCGTCGCCGGGCTGGTGATCGGCCGCATGAACCCGGTGAAACTGGTCGAGCCTTGGGTGTTCGACATTCCCGCCGTCAGCAACGAAGAGGGCGCGCTGGGCTGGGACGCCCGCTTCGCTCAGGGCTGGAAGCATGTGCGCGAGATCGTGCTCAAAGTCGCGCCCTACATCATCGCCGGCGTGGGCGTGGGCGCGTGGATCCACGGCTACGTGCCGCAGGACTTCATGGCGCATCTCATGGGCAAGGGCAACTGGTGGTCGGTGCCGCTGGCGGTGTTGATCGGCGTGCCGATGTATTCCAACGCGGCCGGCATCATCCCCGTGGTGCAGGCGCTGCTGGGCAAGGGCGCCGCATTGGGCACGACGCTCGCATTCATGATGGCCGTCACCGCGCTGTCCCTCCCCGAATTCATGATTCTCAAGAAGGTGATGAAACCCAGGCTGATCGCGCTGTTCGCCGGTGTGGTCGCGGTGGGCATCATCGTTGTGGGCTATGTGTTCAACGCGGTGATGTGACGCGCTCTCACATTCATTTCTCACATCTTTTTTGATCGAGGAGCACCATGATCCATATAAAAATTCTCGGCACAGGCTGTGCCAGTTGCAAGTCCACGCAAAGGCTCGTTGAAGAGGTGGTTGCCGCCAAAGGCGTGCAGGCGCAGGTGGAAAAAGTCGAAGACATCCCTTCGATCATGCAATACGGCGTGATGCGCACCCCCGGCGTGGTGATCGACGGCAAGGTGGTGCATGCGGGCGGCGTTCCCAGCCGCGCGATGGTCGAGAGCTGGATCAGCGCCTGAGCCTTTTTCAACCTTTCTCTTTTCATAGACCCACAATCCCATGAACAAAACCCTCATTGCTTTGACCCTGGCCGCGGCCAGCACCCTTGCCGCCAACGCCCAGGCCGAATCGGCTACCTGGACGCAGAAAATCATCACGCCGGAAACGGCGCTCAAGGCCGCCGAAGCCGCCAAGGCCGAATGCGTCAAGCGCGGCTGGCAGGTGGCGGTGGCCGTGACCGACCCGTCGGGGCTGCCGTTGGTGATGCTGCGCGACCGCTTCGCCGGCTGGCACACCGTGGCAGCGGCGGAAGGCAAGGCGCGCACGGCGGCGAGCTGGCGGGAGTCCACCAGCTCGCTGGCGGAGCGGGTGAACAAACCCGGCTCTGCCGAGCAAGCCATCAAGAACCTGCCCGGCGTGGTGATGATCGGCGGCGGCATGCCGATTGACGCGGCCGGACAGATGGTGGGCGCCATCGGCGTATCGGGCGCGCCGGGCGGCGCCAACGATGACCTCTGCGCCAAAGCCGGGTTGAATGCCGTCGAGGGCGATCTGGCGTTTTGAGCCGTTTTTGACTCTTTTTAACTGACTCAGCGCGCCGCCAGTGGCGGCTCTGCATTTCCTTGAGGTTCGGCGATGTCCATCGACCTGCTGCAAGACCTACCCAACCTCGATACCGCGCTGCTGCCCTCAAACAGCGCGCGGGCGTTTGAGACCATCGGGCAAAGCACCCACCCGCCGCGTATCGGTCTGCTGTACGGCTCGGTACGCGAGCGCTCCTACAGCCGCCTTGCCCTGCTTGAGGCGCAGCGCATCCTGCACCATCTGGGCGCGCAGACGCGGCTGTTTCATCCGCACGGCCTGCCGCTGCCCGACGACGCATCGCCCGATCACCCCAAGGTGCAAGAGTTGCGCGAACTGGTGCAGTGGTCAGAAGGGATGGTGTGGTCGTCGCCCGAGCGGCACGGCGCCATGACGGGCATCATGAAAGCGCAGATCGACTGGATTCCGCTGTCCATCGGGGCGGTGCGCCCGACCCAGGGGAAAACGCTTGCAGTGATGCAGGTCTGCGGCGGATCGCAGTCTTTCAACGCGGTCAATCAGATGCGCATTCTCGGCCGCTGGATGCGCATGATCACCATCCCCAATCAGTCCTCGGTCGCCAAGGCTTACCAGGAGTTCGACGAGGCGGGGCGCATGAAGCCTTCGGCGTATTACGACCGCATCGTCGATGTCATGGAGGAACTGGTGAAATTCATCCTGCTCACCCGCGACATCTCCGACCTCCTGGTCGACCGCTACAGCGAGCGCAAGGAAAATGCCGCCGCCCTGAGCGCCCGAGTCGACCAGGGCCGGATTTGATCGGCGCCAAAATCGCCAGACACAATTTGCGACACCTTGCCCAGCATCTTTTTGGCTCCTGATGCGTCAACTTCCATGAGGCGCCGATCTACGGCGCCCAGATCCACCCAACCCCAACACAGGAGCTTCGAAATGACCACCCCGACCCAACCCTCTGCCCAAGAACTGCTGGCCAAAATGCGCGCCGGCATGGGCCGTGTGCCTGCCGCGATCGAAAAATCCACCGTGGTCGATGACGGCCTGATTCAGGAGCACATGCGCTCGCGCATGTACGCCATGCCGGCAGAAGGCGCACTCGACGAACAGACCCGCACCCTCATCTACCTGGCCGCGGCGCTGGCCGGCTCCAGCCCGGCCTGCGTGCGCGCCATGGCCGACAAAGTGGTGCAGCAGGGCATCCCCAAGGCCAAAGTGCTGGAAACCGTGCACATCGCCCGCTTTGCCATGGCCACCAAGATGATCGGCGATGCCGAGCCGGTGTTCGACGCGCTGGTTGGCGCGCAGAAGTAATCCGCTTCCAGGAGATCCAGCATGAACACCCTTTCAAGTCCCACGGCCCCCATGCACGGCTATACGCTTGCGCATCCCTGGTCTGCCGATGCCCTGCGCGGGCTCGACGGCGCCGTCACCCTGTACGCCGAGCTGCGTGTGATCGGCGCGCAGCACAGCGCCCTGCTCGCCGCCATCGATGCCCTGGGCGCGGCGCTGCGCGACAAGCCGGGCTTCGTGCAGCTCGCGCTCAAGCAGATGAGCGGCGACTCCACCATGGTGAAGAACTATCCCGAGACCTACAAAGGCGTGTTGGCGACGGCCTATCTCGACGGCGCCGAAGCGGGCGTGCAGCCCTACTTTTATAGCCTGTTCATCCGCTTCGCCGACGCGGCCAGCGCCGCGGCTGCCGATCTCGAAGCCGACTTCGCCACGCGCCTGCAACCCCTGCTGCATGCCGGTGCCGCGCCGCAGTCGCCCGAGATGGCGGCCTACCGCGCGGTGTATCAGACCGTGGGCGCAGGCGACCGCAAAGGCATCTACACCACGGCGCAGCAGATCGAAGCCTTTTTGCGCGCTCCGCTCGACCGACCCGAGCGCAACACCGTCACCGTGGAAAACCATGTGATGATCAACGATACCGACCGTGCGGCATGGGAACCCAAGGTCATGGCTCTGCTCGAAGTGGCGCAAAACACCTTCGAGCCGCAGAGCGACCCGGCGGGCGTGGGCCAGCCCGGCACGCGCGACAACCGCCTCTATCGCAAAGCGCTGTCCACCGAGATCCTGCGCAACGCGCATGCCGATGGCGGCCTGCGCGCGTACATCATGCACGGGCTATGGGAGTCGGTGTGGGATCACGAAAACTCGCACCTCGACGCCCGTTTCATTGCGGCCGCCGGACCGGTGGGCGCCGCGGCCGTGGTCGGCCCGGTGGAGCCCTTCTACCTCACTCGCCGCCTCGTGCTGGCTGACTGAATGAGCCCGCAGGCCGCCGTCGATTCCGCCCCGAGCGCCTGGGAGCGCCTGGGACGCCCCATGCTGGCGGAGTTTCTCGGCACCGCCGTGTTGCTCATCGCCGTGGTCGGCTCGGGCATCATGGCGGCGCAGCTCTCGCCGACCAACACCGGCGTGGCGCTGCTGGCCAACGCCATTGCCACGGCCAGCGTGCTGTATGTGCTGATCACGGTCTTCGGGCCGCGCTCGGGCGCGCATTTCAACCCGGTGGTGACCGGCGTGTTCTGGCTGAAGCGCGACATCAGGGGATCGCTCGCTCTGGGCTACATCCTGGCGCAACTGCTGGGCGCCGTGGTCGGGGTGTGGCTGGCCAATGCCATGTTCGATCTGCCCGTGCTGCAGGTCTCGACCCATCTGCGCGGCGGCAGCGGCCAGTGGCTGGGCGAAGTCATCGCCACATTCGGCCTCATCCTCACCATTCTCGGCGGCAAACGCCAGATGCCCGGACAAGTGCCGGTGCTGGTAGCCGCCTGGATTGCCGGAGCCTACTGGTTCACCTCGTCCACCAGCTTTGCCAACCCCGCAGTGACCTTGGCCCGCACCCTCACCGACACCTTTGCCGGCATCGCCCCGGCCAGCGCGCCCGGCTTCATCGTGGCGCAGATCGTCGGCGCGCTGCTGGCCTTGCTCATCCTGCCACGTCTGTTTTACGGCACCTGGCTGGGCCTGGACAAACCGCCGCGCGAACCCTGATCGCAGCGCTCACCTACTTCACTCGTTCACTGGAAAGACCACCATGACTTCCGCCCCCGCATTTCCTGCCGCCCATGAGTTCCACATGAGCCTGCGCGTCGCCGATCTGGAGCGCAGCACGGCGTTCTACACCGCGTTTTTCGGCCTGCCGCCCAAAGACCGCACCGCCCGCTACAGCACCTTCATCGTGCCGCATCTGCACCTCAATCTGGTTCTGCTGGTCAACGACCGTGGCGAGACGCTCGACACCTACAGCCTCTACCACCTCGGTCTGGGTGTGGCGGGCAAGGCCGAGGTCATCGCCGCCCACCATGCCGCCGTGGCCGCGGGCGCAGAAATCGTCAAGCCCCCGCGCACCACCTGGCGCGGCACGCCGCTGCACGAACTGTGGCTGCGCGACCCCAGCGGCTATCTGCTTGAGGTCTATGCCCGGCTCACCGATGCCGAACTGGCGCAGATGCCCGCCGATCAAGAGCCTGTGTTTCTGCTCGACTGACGCCCTCGTCCGAGCTTGATCGCGATAAGATCAGTTCATGACCTGTGCCATCGGCTCCCACGACTGCCCCATCCGGTTCGAGATTCTCGGCTCCGGCCTCGATGCGGAAAAACTCAAACGCCGTCTGTCCTGCGCACTCGGCGGCCTGGGGTGGCGAGCGCAGATTCGGCTGCAAGCGGATGCGCATCGGGCCCTTGACCTGGGCGCCACCCGCGACCCGGTTCTGCTGGCCGACGGGGTTCTGTTTGCGCAGGGGCTGCCGCGCACAGAAGAACTCGAAGCGCTGCTGCGAGCGCGCATCGGCGTGCCCCCCGATCTCACCTGAACGACCATGAGTCACGACCACGCTCACGCGCATCACGACCTGCCGCAGGACTTCGGCGCCCGATTCGCTCTGGGCATCGGCCTGAACATCGCCTTCGTCGTGATCGAGGCGTTCTATGGCTGGCGCGCGGGATCGCTGGCGCTGCTGGCCGATGCGGGGCACAACCTGGGCGATGTCGGCGGACTGGCGCTGGGCTGGGCCGGACTGGCCGCGGGTCGGCTGCACGCCAGCGACCGCCACACCTACGGCTGGCAGCGTGCGTCCATCCTGGCCAGCTTCCTCAATGCCGTCCTGCTGCTGGTGCTCATGGGCGGGCTGGCGCTCGAAGCGTTCCAGCGCCTGGCGCACCCCGGCGGGGTCGATGAATGGCCGGTGCTGATCGTTGCGGCGGTCGGGATTCTGATCAACGGCGCCACGGCCTGGCTGTTCGCTTCGGGCGCCCGAAGCGATCTGAACATCCGTGGCGCCTTCCTGCATATGGCGGCGGACGCGCTGGTGTCGCTGGGCGTGGTCATCAGCGCGGTCGTGGTTCTGGCAACGGGCTGGATGTGGCTGGACCCGGCCATTTCCCTGGTCATCGTCGCCGTGGTGGTGTGGGGAACCTGGTCGCTGTTCTCGCAATCGCTGCACCTGATGTTCGACGGCGTGCCGCGGGAAGTCGATCTGCCGACGGTGCGCGGTCGACTCCTCGGGCTGGAAGGCGTCTTGGCGCTGCACGATCTGCATGTCTGGGCGCTGTCCACCTCGAAGGTCAGCCTGACCGCGCATCTCGTGGTACGCCAAGGGGTCGATTCCGCCGCGCTGCTCGAACACGCCGAACACATGCTGCATGACGCGTTCGACATCACCCATGTCACGCTGCAACTGGAAACCGAGGATTTCGCAGCGCGTTGCGCGCTTGCCGCCGCAGCCGCAGCCTGCCCGGGAAGCGCCGCGCCGAGCCCAGCCCGATGAACCGCCTGGCGACGGCAGCTCGGTCGTCCGATGCTGCGGTGGATGCGGAACTGAGCCTGCCCGGCTTCGCGCTGCTGTTTTCCACCTCCCTGCTGCCTGGCGTCGCGCCCGCGACCTGCTGGTGCTGCATGAAGGCGACCGCATTCCGGCCGATGCCCAGCCTGGCTGCATCCTTTCACCCCGTGCATCGTCTTCTCTGCACAAGACAAACCAAAACCCCTGGAGGTTTCCATGCTCACCTATGACGTGACGCTCGACCGCCTCGATGCGCACGGCGCGCAGGCGCGTTGCAAAGACGCATGCATCGCCATCGATTCGGCGCTCGACGGCCGCTTGGACGCGTTCAATCCCGCCGAGTTGCTGCTCGCCGCGGTGGGCGCGTGCATGCTCAAGAACATCGAGCGCGTTGCGCCCATTCTCAAATTCCGCTTTCGCGGAGTGCACATCGCCGTGCACGGCGAGCGACAAGATGCGCCGCCGAAAATGGCGCGAATCACTTACCGCATCGTCATCGATACCGACGAAGACGACCACCGCCTCGCCTTGTTGCATCGCAATGTGCAGCAGTTCGGCACGGTGTACAACACGGTCGCGGGATGTACCTCTCTCGAAGGCCGCATCGAACGCGGCAGTCTGCCCTCGCCCCAGCCCTGTGCCGATCCATCATGAAGCGAAATTTTCCGCACCAGCCCACGCGGCTGCGCGCTCTTGCAGCGCTCGTTTTCCTTTCTGCGGCCCAGGCATCGCTGGCGCAGCAGCCTCCTGCGACGCAGGCGCCAAGCCCAGCCGTTGCGCTAACGGGCGCCGCCGCTGCCGCAGCCTCGGCGCCCGCGGCCGATCTGGCTGCGGTGTTGCAGACCATCGCCGCACGCTCCCCCGACGTGCTCGCCGCCCAGTCCGCCAAAGCGCAGGCCGATGCGCAGGTACGGCAGGCGCGCGCGGCGTGGTTCGGCAAGGTCGATGCCTACGCCACGAGCCAGCACTACAACGACCCGCGGCTGACTCGCGCGATCACCCTGCCGCCCAATGTGGCGGCTTACCCCTTTTCGGCAGATCAGTTCGGCTACGGCCTGAACGCGCAACTCCCCATCGACCTCAGCGGCCAGATCGCCGCCGAGGTCGATGCCGCGCGCGCTCGCGCCGCCGGCGCGCAGTGGAGCGCCGAGGACGTGCGGCTGCGCGCGCTGCTGCAAGGCGCCACCCTCTACCGCAATCTGCAGGCGCTGGCGGGACAGCGGCAGGCGCTCGACAAGCAGTTGCAGTCGCTGCAAGTCAGCGAGCGCGTGGCCGAGGCGGGACTGAAGGTGGGCAATATCGCCCGCGTCGATCTGCTGCGGGTGCAGGCGGCGGTGGCCGCGGTGCAGGCGCAGATCGCCGGCGTGGACGGGCAGGAGCGCAAGATGCGCGCGCAGCTCGCCGCGCTCATGGGCGTGCCGCGTGTCGATGCCGCCGTGCCGACGCCCGACGCCGGGCCGACGCACTTCCCGGCCAACGGGAATGTGCTGCCCCCGTCGATCCAGGCGGCGCAAAGCGCGCTCAAGGCCAGCCAGGACAAGGTGCGCGCGGCGCAGCGCGCCATGTTGCCGCAGTTCGCCGCCACCGGCGGCTGGAACCGCAACGCGGTGCATTGGGACCATCGTCCTGTGGACACTTGGCAGTTCAACCTCGGCGTAACCTTCAATCTCTGGTCGGGCGGGGCGCAGACCGCCGCCGTGGATGCCGCGCAGGCCGCAGCCAACCAGGCGCAGCAACAACTTCAGGCCGCGCAAGACAATCTGCGCGCCGCGCGTGACGGCGCGGTAGCGCTGTGGAACGCGCAGGATCAGTCGTGGCGTGCCGCCGAATCGGGCTTGCGCGCTGCAGCCGAGAGTGCCCGCATCGAGCAAGACCGTTTCAAGCACGGCCTGGGTTCGGCCACCGATCTGATCGCCGCCGAGGCCGCGCTGGCTTCGGCCCGCGCCAGTGTCGCCAGCGCCCTGGCCGGCTGGTGGCAGGCCGATGACGCCCTGCGCTACGCCTATGGCGAGCCGCCCGCCGCACTGCAAGCCGTCGATTCCACCTCTTCGAGCACTCAGCCATGAACACACCCGTCAAATCCTCCGCCGTCAAACCTAAGCGCAAACCCTGGTACTTGCTGCCCATCCCCATCCTGCTGATTGCGGGCGGGTTGTGGCTGCACTTTCACCGCCTGCATCAGGCCGATGCCAGCCCGCCCGCAGTCGCCACGCCTTGGGCGGTGCAAACCGGCACGGTGCAGCGCGGCGCCGTAGCCGCGAGCATGCAGAGCGTGGCCACCGTTGAAGCGCCCAACACCATCACGCTGGCGCCGCAGATCCAAGGCACGGTGACCTATGTCGGCCCGCGCGCCGGGGTGGCGGTCAAACGCGGAGCGCTCTTGGTGCGCATCGACGCGCGGCAGATCGCGAGCAATATCGAGGCGCTCTCGCAACAACGCATCGCCGCACGCGCCAATGCCGACTATGCCGCCAAACAGCAGGCACGCATCGACGCGGTGCTGGCCGAAGGCGGGGTGAGCCAGGCGCAGGCCGATCAGGCGCGCACTGCCACCGACGCCGCTCGCGCTTCGGTGCAGGCGCTGTCCGATCAGATCACCGCGCTGCAAGTGCAACTCGGCTATGGCGAGATGCGTGCACCGCAGGACGCGGTGGTGGCGCAGCGGCTGGTCGAGGTGGGCGACACCGCCGCGCCCGGCAAGCCGGTGTATCAACTCACCGCCGGCAAGGGCGCCATCGTGCGCGTGAGCCTGCCGTCCGACCAGCTCGCGCAGGTGAAGGTGGGCGACACCCTGCGCCTCACCCAGGGCGGGCAGACGCTGGATCTACCCATCACCCGCATCGCCCCGGCGGTTAACGCCGCAGGGCTCGGCACGGTCGAGGCCGATGCGCCCAGCAGCCCCTTCGGCCTGCCCAGCGGCAGCAGCGTGGCCGCGAGCATCGAGTTGCGGTCGCAGACGGCCGCGACGCTGACCGTGCCGGTCGCCGCGGTAATCGGCAGCGGCGAACAGGCGCATGTGCTGGCGTTCACGCCGGGCGCCAAGGCGAGCGAGCCCGGGCGGTTGCGCATCGTGCCGGTCAAGGTCTTGCAGGAAGGCGCGAACCGCGCCGCAGTCAGCGGGTCGCTCAAGCCCGGTGAGTCGGTGGTGGTCGGCCAGACGGCCGTGCTGGCGCAAATGCGCGACGGCGACGCGGCGGTAACGACTGCGGCGTCCACGGCGGCAGCAGGAGCGGCGCAATGAACTTCATGCAACGCCTGCTCGGCAGGCCGCACGCCATCATCGCCATCGCCCTGCTGGTGGTGGTGGCGGGCATCGCGGCGTACTTCACCATGCCGATGAACCTGTTCCCGGACAGCAACCGGCCGATGATCACCGTGGTCACGCAATGGCCGGGCGCCGAGGCCAGCGATGTGGAACAGGACGTCACCCACCCGATCGAAACCCAACTCTCGGCCATCGACGGCGTGCGTCGCGTCACCTCCGTGTCGCGCGACCAGGTCTCAGCGGTGACGGTGGAATTCGAATACGGCAACGACATCAACATCGCCGCCACCAAGGTGCTCACCGAGCTCAAACGGGTCGAGTCCAGCCTGCCCGCAGGCACGCGCGCGCCGGTAATCTTCCGCATCACCAATGCCGCGCAGCCGGTGACGGTGCTGGCGCTCACCCCGGCACCGCAGTCCAACCTCGATTTGAGCGAAGTGCGACGCATTGCCGAAAACCAATTACGCGACCGGCTGCTGCGCATTCCCGGTGTGGCCGAGGTCGAGGTGTTCGGCGGGCATGAACGGCAGGCGCAGATCGATCTCAACCGCAGTGCGCTCGCTTCGCATCACCTGAATGTGGCGCAAGTGGCTGCGGCGCTGGCGGCGAGCAATATCACCGCGCCCGAAGGCCTGGTGCACCGCGACGGCTATCGGTTCCTGCTCACGCTCAACAGCCTGGCGCACAACCCGCAGCAACTGGCCGACGTACAAGTGCCGCTACCCGGCGGCGGCTTCGTGCGCGTGGGCGATCTGGGAAAGGTGGGCTGGGGCGATGCCGACCCGACCTCCATCTACCGCGGCAACGGCAAGGAGGCCATCGCCGTGTCGCTGCTGCGCGGAGAAAACGGCTATGCCGCAACCACCGCGCGCGCCATCGACGCGGCACTGCCCGCCGTCCGCGCCGAGTTCCCGATGCTCCACATCGCCCAGGCCGACGGCCAGTTGCGGCTGATCGACCTCACCGTGAACAACATGCTCGGCGCGCTGCGCGACGCGCTGATCATGACGGTGTTCGTGATTCTGCTGTTCCTCGCCGACACCCGCGCGGCCTTCATCACCGCCTTGTCGCTGCCCTTCACCTATCTGCTCACCTTTCTGGTGATGAAGCTGATCGGCTACGAGTTCGACATGATCACGCTGACGGCCATCATCATCGCGGTAGGGCTGCTGGCAGACGACGCCATCGTGGTGATCGAGAACATCGAGCGGCGCATGCGCGAGCACGGCGAATCGGGGTTGGCGGTGGCGGCAGGCGGCACGCAGGAGGTGATGCTGGCGGTGCTCTCCGGCACCCTCGCCAACGCCGTGGTGCTGCTGCCCATCGTGTTCATCGGCGGCTATGTGCAGACGGTGTTGCGGCCGCTGTCGGTGTCGTTGATGGTGGCGTTGGCCGCATCGTTCATCGTCGCCGTCACCATCATTCCGCTGCTCACGCCCTGGCTGCTCAAGCCCGGCGCGCGCGATCCGCTACGCAAGCCGCTGTCCTACTTCGACCGCTGGGTCATCCAACCGCTCAAGCGCTTTTATGCCGCCACGGTGGGCTGGGCACTGGAACACCCCAAGCGCGTGCTGTTCATTGCCCTGGTGCTCACGGTCGTTTCGCTGCGGCAGTTGCCGGTGGTCGGCCGCGAACTCATGCCGCTGATGGACTCCGGCATTAGCCAGATCAGCTTCGAGGCGCAGCCCGACACGGACGCCGCGCAAATGCAACGCATCGCCCAACAGGTGGATGCCGCGATTCGCGACTCGGTCAAACCGGACTGGCTGATTTCCACCTCGACCGTGGTCGGCGCCGAGCCGCAGGACAAATCCTTCGGTGCGGCGCGCATTTTTTCGCAAGGCATGACCACAGTGAACCTGGTCGACCGCTTCCACCGCAACGAGACCATTTTTCAGATCAACAAGGTCATTCAAGACAAGGTGCGCGCCATTCCCGGCGTGATCGACGCCAACGCCGTGGTCTATGGCGCCACGCCCTTGTCGTCGATTCGCGGCACGGTGGATCTGATGGTCAGCGGCCCCGACTGGCGAGTGCTCAACCAGATCGCCGACGAGATCGAACAGCGGCTGGCCAAGGTCGGCGGGCTGACCGGCTTCGAGCGCTCCTGGCAAGGCGATTCCAAACGCCTGCAGCTCGACGTGGATGCGGCCAAGGCGTCGAGCTATGGCCTGACGCCCGGCGCGATTGCGCAGCAGGTCGCCGCGCAGGTCAACGGCATCCCCGGCGGCAGCCTGCAGGTCGAAGGCGAAAACAGCATTCCGGTGTGGGTACGGCTGCGGGCTGACGAACGCTCCAGTCCGGCGGCGGTCGCGGCGCTCAACCTCACCACACCGAATGGCGCCATCGTGCCGCTGGCGCAGGTGGCCACGGTCAAGACCGTCTATGCGCCCACGTCCTATACCCACCAGAACCTGATGCGCACGGTGGATGTGATCGGTTACCGCCGCAATATCGCGGTGACCGCACTCGACCAGCATGTGACCGAAGCGCTCAAGGGTCTGCAACTGCCGCGCGGCTACACAATCTCGGACGAAGGTGAGATGAAGGAAATGAACGCCTCGTTCGATCGGCTGGGCAAGTCGCTGGCTTTTGGCATCGTGCTGCTGGCCGTGGTGCTGGTGATTGCGTTCCGCTCCTTCATCACGCCAATCGCCATTCTGGTCACCCTGCCGCTGTCGGTGATCGGCGCCGCCTGGGCCATGCTCATCGCCGACAAGCACGGCTGCATGCCCTCCTTCATGGGGCTCATTCTGCTCATGGGCATCATCGTTAAAAACGGCATTCTGCTGGTGGACTTCGCGCAAGAGGCGCTGAGCCGGGGAGTGCCGCTCAAGCAGGCCATTTTGCAGGCGGTCGATCTGCGCACCCGCCCGATTCTGATGACCGCCACTGCTGCCGCGGTGGGCATGGTGCCTGTGGCCTTCGAGTGGGCGGTGGGGCTGGAACGGCTGTCACCGCTGGCCGTGGTGGCCATCGGCGGGCTGATCGTCGGCACCTTCCTCACCCTGCTGATCGTGCCGGTGTTGCTGTTCCTGTTGCTCAGGCGGCGTTACCCCGAAGAGACGACACCCTGAAATGTTCTGATGCACGCCTACCTCTCCGGTTTCGCGCTCGGTCTGTCACTCATTGTCGCCATCGGCGCGCAGAACGCCTTCGTCCTCAAACAAGGGTTGAAGGGGGAACACATCTTCTGGGTGGTGCTGGTGTGCGCGCTGTCCGATGCGCTGCTCATCGGCGTCGGCGTGTCCGGGTTTCATGTGCTGGTGGCGCGGGCGCCCTGGCTGATCACGCTCAGCCGTTACGCGGGAGCCGCGTTCCTGCTCTGGTATGGGGCGCGCAGTTTCCGGGCGGCCCTGCGCTCGTCAGCGGTGCTGGCGCCGGCCGGTGGCGGCGCCTGCCCGCTCGGCAAGACGCTCGCCACCGTGCTGGCGTTCACGTTTCTGAACCCGCATGTCTATCTCGACACCGTGGTCTTGCTCGACTCGGTGTCCGCCCAGTTTCCGGGACGTTCGGCGCGGGTGCGGCGTCGGCCTCGTTGGTGTTCTTTTTCGCTCTGGGTTATGGCGCGCGGCTGTTGCGGCCGGTGTTTGCGCGCCCTTTCACCTGGAAAGTGCTCGACGTGCTGATCGGATTGACGATGGGCGCGCTGGCCCTCAAGCTGTTGCTCGGCGGGTAATCGCAGTCCACATCAGGATCCGTCGATCGGCGAGACCGACGGCGCTGGGGCGGCGAGCAGATCGTCGGCGCGGCAGGTGCGATTGCGACCGCTTTCCTTGGCCCGATACAGCGCCAGATCGGCCTGATCGAGCAGCTTGTGCAACAGCGGCTGATCCTGCGGATAGCTCGCCAGCCCGATGCTGACGGTCACGTCGGGTACGCCGAGATCCCCTTCCCAGTCTTTGGCCTCGAAGGCCGCGTGAATATCGGCGGCGATCACGTCAGCGGTCTCGCGCCCGGTTGCGGGCAAAACCAGCACGAACTCTTCGCCACCGGAGCGGTACACCAAATCACTCGGGCGCAAGGTCTGGCGCAGCAGCATGGCCACCTGATAGAGCACTTCATCCCCCACGGCATGACCGAAGCGGTCGTTGACCGATTTGAAGGTATCGATGTCGAGCACGCCGACACTCAGCGCGCCGCCGCTGCGCTCGCTCAAGGCGATCTGCTGGGCCAGCGCAGCCATGCCCGCGCGGCGATTGGGAATCTGGGTGAGATCGTCGATGCTGGCCATTTTTTCCAGCCGCAACTCCAGCAGCTTGCGGTCGGTGATGTTCTGCACCATGCCGACCACCCGGGTTGGACGGCCCTGGTCGTCGCGCTCGCAGACCTGTCCGCGATCATGCACCCAGATGTCGTGACCGTTGCGGTTGCGCAAGCGGTATTCCGCCTCGAAACGCATCAACCGTCCGCGCAAATGCTGGCCGATCAGGGACATGACCTGATCGCGGTCATCCGGGTGGACATTGTGTTTCCAGGTCTCGACATGCGGCGTCATTTCATCCGGGCCGTATCCCAGCATGCGCTTGAGCTGCGGGCTGAAATAGACCTCGTCGGTGAGCAGGTTCCAGTCCCACAGCCCGTCCATGGCCTGTTCCAGGGCAAAGCGCAGCCGCTCATCGCGCGTGCTGCTTGCCCCATCCAGGCTCAGCCGCTTGCTGATATTGCGGGCGACGGACAGAAAGTAGTCGCGTCCCTGATGGCTGAAGTGCGTGGTGTTGACCTCGACCGGAATTTCGCCGCCGTCCTGGTGGCGATGGCGCCCGACGAAGGTGTAGCAGTCGGCCGCGCGGATGACTTGGGCGATTTCGGCCCACTGCGGCAATCCCTGCACGTCCTTCTGCAGGCTGAGCACCGAGTGATGCAGCACCTCGCTGGCTTGCAGTCCGAGATCGGCGTAGGCCGCGCGGTTGCACCAGAGGATGTTGGACGTCACCGGGTCGAGCAGATACACCGCATCGGCCATGTGCCCAAACAGAATCTCCAGCGACGGCAGGCCGCCTTGCTCCGCAAACGCCATGATGTATCGCCCAGCCAAGACATCCCGGAGAATTGCGTTGCGCAGGCCCGGGATGACCTGACGCTCGCTTTGCCGTGCGGCTTCCGTGCAGCTTCACTGCGCAGCAAAAAAGACTGATTTTAGCGATTTGTCAAAGCGCGAAGCAATCGTGCCGCAGGCGCATCACCCGTGGCGATGTCGATGATGCGCGTCGGGAAAGTGCGCGTGCGCATGCCGCAGCGGCGCATGGCCATGCGGGTGGCTGTGCTGCGTGCCCACCGGCACGGGCGGCTCATGCACATGATCGTGATGGCCGTCGTCTTTCGGCCCGCCGTGGACATGGCGATGCGTATGGTGCATCGCCTCGTGATCGTGCGCATGCGCATGGCGTTCGCTGACGTGCAGCCAGACGCCCAGCGCCATCAGTCCGCCCGCCAGCGCCAGTCCCGGCGTGAGGGCTTCGCCGAGCAAGAGCACGGCCAGCGCGGCGCCGAAAAACGGCGCCACGGCGAAATACGCCCCTGTGCGCGCCGTGCCCAGATGCCGCAGCGCGAGCACGAACAGCACCAGACTGAGGCCGTAGCTGGCGAAACCGAGCGCGCCTGCCGCCAGCACGACGGGCAAAGTCGGCCATTGCGCGCCGACCAGCATCGCCAGCAGCAGGTTCACAGTCCCGGCGATGAGCCCCTTGCTCATGGCGATAAAACCGGCATCGGACAAGGCGACCTTGCGCGTGAAGTTATTGTCGAGCGCCCAGCCCAGGCAGGCGCCGATCACCGCCAGCCCCGGCCACAGACTGCTCCAGTCCAGCCTCACCCCCTGGCCGGGCCAGTTCAGCACCACGCTGCCCAGAACAATGGCCCCCATGCCCAGGGCGATGCGGCGATCAAAGTTTTCGCGGAACACAAACCAGGCCAGCAAGGCCGTGAGCACGCTCTCCAGATTGAGCAGCAGCGAGGCCCCCGCGGCCGACATGTGCGAGAGGCCGAACATCAGCAGCACCGGCGCCGCCACACCGCCGCTGAAAATCGCGGCGGCCAGCCAGGGCCACTCACCGGCTTGCAAATGGGATGTAGCCCTCTCGCCACTCAGCACGGCGCGCAGCGCCCGCCAGGCGGCCAGGCCGACGCCCGAGCCCAGATACAGCAAGGCCGCCAACAACCACGGGCTGGTGTCGGCCAGCAGCAGCTTGGCCAGCGGCGTGCTCGCGCCAAACAACAAGGCGGCGGCCAGCGCCAGGGTGATGCCCTGATGGAGCGAAGCGTTCTGCGAAGAGGGTGTTGGAGAAGGGGTCATGAGAGGCTTACGAAAAGTACGCCGCCCTGTCGGGACGTATGGCTTGTGACGTTTGGTGAACCGGGCTTGCCTGCGGCGATTGGAGGGCTAATCTTCAAACAACATCAGTTTGTGCGAATGCCCGCATGGACCTCGCCAGCCCTCTTCTTCTCCTTCTATCTGACGCATCATGGGAACCAAAATCTATCTCACCGCGCTTGGCATTCTGTTCATCGTCTGTCTGTCGATTGGCTTTTATGTGGCCTACAGCCATGTTTTCGCGCCCAACGCGTACAGCGTGCCTGACCAGGACATTGCACAGACTCCGGCGCTGTCGGCAAGCGCCGCCGCGCCGCAAAGCTGAGCGTCAAGCCGGAAACACCCCGGTGCTCAGATAGCGGTCGCCCCGGTCGCAGACGATGAACACGATGGTGGCGTTTTCCACTTCGCGGGCGATGCGCAGCGCCACTTCGCAGGCGCCAGCCGCGCTGATGCCGCAGAACAGCCCCTCCTCGCGGGCGAGCTTGCGCGCCATGTTCTCCGCTGCGGTCTGGCTGACATACTCCAGCCGGTCCACCCGCTGCGGTTCGTAGATCTTGGGCAGGTATTCCTGCGGCCATTTGCGGATGCCGGGAATGCGCGAACCTTCCTCCGGCTGCGCGCCGATGATCTGCACCGCGGGGTTCTGCTCCTTGAGAAAGTGCGACACCCCGGTGATGGTGCCAGTCGTGCCCATGGCGCTGACGAAGTGGGTGATGCGCCCTTCTGTGTCGCGCCAGATCTCTGGGCCGGTGGTCTCGAAGTGCGCCCGCGGATTGTCGGCATTGGCGAACTGATCGAGCATCAGACCCTTGCCATCGCGCTGCATCTGCTCGGCCAGATCGCGCGCATATTCCATGCCGCCGCTTTTGGGGGTGAGCAACAGCTCGGCGCCAAAGGCTTTCATGGTCTGGGCGCGCTCGATGCTGAGGTCTTCGGGCATGATGAGCACCATGCGATAGCCCAGAATGGCGGCGGCCATCGCCAGGGCGATGCCGGTATTGCCCGAGGTGGCCTCGATCAGCGTGTCGCCGGGTTTGATGGCGCCGCGCTCCTGCGCGTGGCGAATCATGGAAATCGCCGCCCGGTCTTTCACCGATCCGGCCGGGTTGTTGCCTTCGAGCTTGCCCAGGATCACGTTGCCGCGCCGCGCATTGTCGGCGCCGGGGATGCGCTGCAACTGCACCAGCGGGGTGTTGCCGATCACCTGGTCGATGGTGAGGTAGGACATGGAAGTCTCCTGAAAGTGTCAGCGGAAATCAGCGGCGGGCAGCTTGGGCCGCTTCAGATCCGCTCGTTGGCCTTGCCCGGCAGATCGAGGGCGGAGAGATCCATCGCCGCCTCGCGCCAATGGCGCTGTGCTTGGTCTTCGCGCTCGATGCCTTCGAGCAGTTGCGCCAGCGCGGCATGAATCTGCCCGCGCAAACGCCTTTCGTCGTCACTGCAAGACTGGATGGCCTTTTGCAGATGCTGCTGCGCCTTGCCCCAGAGCTGCATTTCGGCACAGGCCGCGCCCGCAGTGAAATACGCCTGCGCCTCTTGCGGCCAGCGGCCCAGCCACTGCTCGGTCTGGGCGACAAAACCGGCGTCAATGCCCGGCAACATGGCGCGCAGGCTGGGCATGAACAGACCCGGCTCAGCCTGCGGGCGGTTGAGCGCGTCGATGAGCAGTTGCCGCGCCTCGCCCACTTCACCGGCCGCAGCGAAGCCCCGGGCGGCCGCAATCACGAGGGTGGGGTCGGTGCGCTCCTGCGCGGTCAGCCGACGCCATGTCGTGCGCAGGGCCTGCGGGTCGTCGCCCGCCTGTCGCAACAGCCCGGTGGCTGCGGTATGCAGCATGGCCTGCGCGGCTGCGGGATGCAGCGCGCCATGTTTGAGCAGAGTGCGCGCCAGCCGCAGCACGGCAGCGTGATCGCCCACCTTGCGCGCGGCCTGCAGCTCGATGCGCAGCGCGTGGGTGCGCCGCTGCACCCCGGCGGGCAGCGCGCGCAGTTGGGCCAGCGCTTCGCGCGGCTGCTTGGCGTCGAGCTGCCACTGCGCCTTCAGCAGCGCGCCAGCGTCGCGGGCCGGTTGCGGCAGTTGTTCGAGGTAGGCGTCGCGCCGGTCATAGGCCTGGAGTTGCTGTGCCGACTGCGCCGCGGTCATCAGCGCTGCGGGGGCGAAATCGGTGAACTCGGCCGCGCGCTGCGCCGCCCGTTCGGCCCTGCGAAAGCGGCCGCCGAAATAGTCGAACATGCCGTTGTGCAGGGCCTGCGCGGCCAGTCGCATCCGCCGCCGCGCCCGGAACTCGGCCGCCGCCTGCGGCATGCCCAGCAGCAGTGACAGACCGCGCAGCACCAGGTAGAAAACCACAAAAGCCAGCAGCAGCAACAAAACCGCGAAGTTGAGCGATACATCCACCCGCCAGGGGGGCAGCAGCACGGCGACGTTGCCGGTATTGAGGGTCGTGCCCAGCGCCAGCAGCACGGCGGCCGCGGCCAGAATCAGCACCCAGATGAGCCAGCGCATCAGGGGGCTCCGCTATCCAGCGTGGAAAGCACGGCCAGCGACTCCAGATTGGCTGCGGGATTGGCCGAGAGGTCGAGCTGGGCGGCCTGACGGGCGAGCGACAGCGCCTGCACCATGCGCGGCTGGCGCTTGTCGAAATAGGTTTTCAGCGCTTCATTGATGCCGCGCATATCGCTGCGATACGCCACCGCGTTGCGCGAAAGCAGATCGAGCCGGGCATTGAGGATGCGCAGTTTGAGGTTCTCGCGCAGGAATTCGCCCTGCTGCGGCGAAGCCAGCAAAGCGTCGCGCGAGCCCACGCGGGTGATGCCGAACAACTGCACCAGCGAGGCGCGAAAGCGTTCGAACCAGTCGCCCAGCCACGGCGCCCAGCGCGGGCCTGCGGCCGACGCCGCGGCCACGGGCGGCGTACTCGATGCGCTGGCGCCGTGGGCCGGTCCCGCCGCCGAAACCAGCCGCAAACTATCCACCAGCGCGGCCAGATCGTTGAGCTTGTGCGCGGCTGCGGCGATGTCGGGCGTGACGGCGCTGCGCAGCCGCGTCAGGTCGGACTGCACCGCGCGGCGCAGGATTTGCGCCTTGGGGTTGGGCGAGCGCGCCAGTCGCGCATCGGCGCTTTGCAGGGTGGCGATGAGCGGCTGCACATTGCCGATCAGCTGGGCCTGCTGCTGGGCCAGGGCGATGAGCTGGCCGGTTTCAGACAAGCGGGCCTGATCGCGGGTTTTGGCAAAGTCTGCATACAGCGTTTCCAGCGCCTGACGCTGCGCCGCGAAGTCTTGCTGGCGCGATTCGAGCACGGCGAGCCGTGCCGTGAGATCGCGCACCGAATCGCTGGCCTGCTTGGTCAGGGTCTTGGCCTCGATGGCATCGGTCGTCGCGGTTTGCAGGCGCTGCGCAATTTCCGCCTGAGTGGCATACAGGCGGTTGTTCAGCCACCACGCCATCGCCACCAGAGCGACGACGAGCGCAACGAGAACCGGCCAGACCCAGCGCGCGCCCGGCAGACCGACAGGCGCCGGTTTCGTCAGTTCCGCCGATGGCGGCGTGGCCGCAGGCTCAGGAGAAGTAGCCGCCGAAGCAGCAACCTGCGCAGCCGCAGGCGCTTGCGCCGGAGAAGGCTCTGCCTCGGGAAGGGTGCTGGGCTCAGTCATGCGGGCATTCTAGGAGTTGAATCACCTGGGGCGCAGACGAGGCGATGCAAAGTGGACAGCACCTCTTCAAGCGGCGCGCGGGTCAGTTCCACCCGCCCGAAACCTGCCGCGCGCAGGGCGCTGGCGATGCGCGGGTGGATGGCCAGCGCTCGCTGCGGGCGCAGCACGGCGGCGTCCAGCCCAGCCGGTTCGAGCAAGCGCTGCAGGTTATGCACGGCCTCAGTCGAGGAAAACAGCCACCAGCCGCCGCTACCCAGCGCCGACTGCAGCAACGCCGCGGTCTGCGCGTTGTATTCGGGCGCCAGTCGGCTGTAGGCCTCGATGACTTTGACCTTGGCGCCCGCCGCTTCGAGCTTGCGCTGCAGCAGGTCGCGCCCCGGCCCGCCCCGGAAGATCAGCGCATGGCGTCCGGCCCACGGAAAAGACGCCACCGGCCCCGGGGCGAAAGCGAGTTGAAGCGCGTTCCACAAAGCCTCGGAATCGCCCTCGCCGCCCGGCTCATCGCCTCTCAAGAAAACGCCGGGCCGCCCCAAGTTTTCTTGACCCCCCCGGGGGGCGGGCTGGGCGAAGCCCGGCCCTGGGGGCGCCGAGCCCGGTGCGATGAGCCGCGGCCATGGAACGTCGTCGGGCTGCGCCGTCAAAGCCCGGCGCACCGCGCGCAGACTGCCCTCGCCGACGACGCCGATGGCGCAACGCGCGGGCCAGGGCTGGCGCAGCGCCGCGAACACGGCAGCCACCGCCGTGGGGCTGACGGGAATGGCCAGATCGGTCTGCGGCAAAGCGGCCAAGGCGGCATGAAAACGGGGCAGATCGACTGGCGGGCCGATGTGTTGCAGCGGAAAGTCGAGCATCTGCACACCGGCCGCGGCCAAAAGCTCGTGCGCTCCTCCGGTCTGCGAGGAGGCCCGTGTGGAGATCAGCGTGGTGTTGAGCATCCTCGCCCCGCTTTGCATGGAGCCAGCAAACGGGAGAACTCAATGCGAACCGAGTTGCGCCAGCAGCGCGTCGGCGCCCTGTTCGCGCAGCTGCCGGGCCACCTGCCGCCCCAGCGCCTCGGCCTGCGCCAGATCGGTGACGCGCCCGCGCTGCTGCGCGTGCAGCGCCTGGCTGCCGTCGGGCAGCCCCAACACGGCGCGCAGATGCATTGCCTCGCCCTCCAACGTGGCATAGGCGCCCATCGGCGTGGTGCAGCTGCCGCCCAGCCCCCGCGACACCGCGCGCTCCGCATGGGTGCACAAGGCCGTGGGCGGATGGTTGAGCACAGCCAGCGCCTGCGCCAGATCGGGCCGGTCGGCGCGAATTTCGATGCCCAGCGCCGCCTGCCCGACGGCCGGGAGCATGTCTTCAGGTTCGATGACGGTGCGCACGCGCTCGCCCAGACCCAGCCGCTTGAGCCCCGCTGCCGCCAGCAGGATGCCGGCGTACTGCCCTTCGTCGAGCTTGCGCAGCCGGGTGTCGAGGTTGCCGCGCAGCGCCTGGACTTTCAGATGCGGATAGCGTGCGCGCAGTTGCGATTCGCGCCGCAAACTGGAGGTGCCGACCACCGCGCCTGCGGGCAGATCGGCCAGATTGGCGTAATGCGGGCTGACCCAGGCGTCTCGCGGATCTTCACGCTCCATCACCGCGGTGAGCGCAAATCCGGTCGGCAGCACCATGGGCACGTCCTTGAGCGAATGCACGGCGAGGTCGGCGCGCCCTTGCTCCATGGCCACTTCGAGTTCCTTGACGAACAACCCCTTGCCGCCGATCTTGGACAGCGATTTGTCGAGAATCTGATCGCCCTGCGTGGTCATGCCGAAAATCCGCACATCGCACTGCGGATACAGCCCCTTGAGCAGATCGCGCACATGCTCGGCCTGCCAAAGCGCCAGACGGCTTTCGCGGGTGGCAATGACGAGGGACGGGGGGGGAGTGAAGGAAGTGGAGGTCATGCGCGGATTCTAAGATCGCCCATCCATTGCCCTGCCGTGCAAAACCCCATTGCATTGCGCATGGCGAAAAATCATTTCATCGGCGCTGCGGCAGCGCAAATCCTGCGGCGATGCGGGCGCGCATCTTGCTTAAATTTGGCACGGCGCTGATAGCATCAGCCCGCCCTGTTTTCGTGCCCCTCACAACACGCCACGCCATGTCGACACGCCCCTCAGCCGCACGCAACGCCTCCGATCCCGACGCCCCTCTGTTCGACGACATCCGCCTGCTCGGGCGGCTGCTTGGCGACCTGATCCGCGAGCAGGAGGGGCAGGAGATGTTCGACATCGTCGAGACGGTGCGCCAGCTCTCGGTGAAGTTTCACCGCGACGGCGACGCCAAGGATCGCCGCGCCCTCGACAAGCTCCTCAGCAGCCTGAGCCGCGACCAGGCCGTGAGCGTGATTCGCGCCTTCAGCTACTTTTCCATTCTGGCCAATATCGCTGAAGATCACCATGTGCTGCGCCGCGCCGAGCAGGATGCCGAGCGTGGCGCGCCGCCGCAGCGCGACAGTGTGCGCGCCGCGCTCGAAGTGCTCAAGGACTCCGGCGTGCAGCGCCAACAGCTCCTGCAGTTCTTCGATCAGGCGCTCATCTCCCCGGTGCTCACCGCCCACCCCACCGAGGTGCAGCGCAAGAGCGTGCTCGACGCCGAACGGGCGTTGGCGCGACTGCTGGTCGAACGCGACGCGACCCGCCTGCCGCAAAAGCGCGCCGAGATCGAGGACGCCATGCGCGCCCGCGTGGTGCAGCTCTGGCAGACGCGGCTGCTGCGCTTCGTGAAGCTGCGCGTCTCCGATGAAATCAAGAATGCGCTGTCGTTTTACAACACGACCTTTTTCTCCGGATTTCCGCGTCTGTACCGCGACTTGCAGCGCGACATCGACACCCTGTTCCCTGCGGACGAGGAAAACGCGGCCAAGGCCGATCTGCCCGCCTTTTTCCGCATGGGCCACTGGATCGGCGGCGACCGCGACGGCAACCCCTTCGTCACCGCCGACACGCTGAGCTACGCCTTGCGCATGCAGTCGCGCACCGCCATCGAGCACTACATGGCCGAAGTGCACGCCATCGGCGGCGAGCTGTCGATCTCGGCCATGCTGGCCAGCGCCAGCCCGGAACTGATGGCCCTGGCCGAGCGTTCGCCCGATCTGTCGGAACACCGCAGCGACGAGCCTTACCGCCGTGCGCTCATCGGCATGTACGCCCGCCTGGCGGCCAATCTGCGCAAACTCGCCGGGGTCGAGGCCGCGCTGCAGGAAGTGGGCAGCGCCGAGCCCTATGCCAATGCCGACGAATTCATCGCTGATCTGCACGTCGTCCGCGCCTCGCTGCACAGCCACCATGCCGCGCCGCTGTCGCGCGCCCGGCTCGACCCGCTGATCCGCGCCGTCGGCGTGTTCGGCTTCCGCCTGGCCACCATCGACCTGCGGCAAAGCTCCGATCAGCACGAAGCCGTGCTGCGCGAACTGCTTGCCGCCGCCGGTCTGTGCCCCGACTACAGCCATCTGGACGAAGCCGCCAAGCAGTCGCTGCTCATCCGCTGCCTCAACGACCCGCGCCCGCTGCGTCTGCCGCACCACGTCTATTCCGACTGGACATGCAGCGAGCTGGCCGTGTTCGACCGCGCCTACAGCGCCCGGCGCGACTTCGGCCCGCGCGCCATCCGGCAATACATCATCTCGCACTCCGAGACCGTCAGCGACCTGCTCGAACTGCTGTTGCTGCAAAAGGAAGCCGGGCTGTTCCACGGCACGCTGGACCGCCACGACAGCTACGCCGAGCTGCTGGTGACGCCGCTGTTCGAGACCATCGACGACCTGCGCAACGCCCCGGCCATCATGCGCGACTTCTATGCCCTGCCCGGCATCACAGGGCTGGTGCAGCGCTCCGGCGGCGAGCAGGAAATCATGCTGGGCTATTCCGACAGCAACAAGGACGGCGGCTTCTTCACCTCCAACTGGGAGCTGTATTGCGCCGAGGTCGCGCTGGCCGAGCAGTTCGAACAGCTCAAGGCCGAGCATGGCATCACCCTGCGGCTGTTCCACGGCCGCGGCGGCACGGTGGGACGCGGCGGCGGGCCGAGCTTCGACGCCATCCTCGCCCAGCCGCCGGGCACGGTCAATGGCCAGATCCGCCTGACCGAACAAGGCGAGGTCATCACCAGCAAATACGGCAATCCCGAAATCGGGCTGCGCAACCTCGAAACCCTGGTGGCCGCCACGCTGCAGGCCACGCTGCTGCCGCAGACCAAGACCGCGAGCAAGCCCCCGGCGCGCTTCCTCGACGCGGCTGCCGCCCTGTCCGAAGCCTCCATGGCGGCCTACCGCAAGCTGGTGTACGAGACCCCGGAATTCACCGACTACTTTTACAGCGCCACGCCCATTTCCGAGATCGCCGAACTCAATATCGGCAGCCGTCCGTCCTCGCGCAAGGCCACCCGCGCCATTGCCGACCTGCGCGCCATTCCCTGGGGTTTCTCGTGGGGCCAGTGCCGCGTGGCGCTGCCCGGCTGGTATGGCTTCGGCAGCGGCGTGCAGGCCTTCCTCGACGCCAACCCAGACGGCCTCAAGCTGCTGCAGCGCATGGCCAAGCAGTGGCCCTTCTTCGCCACCCTGCTGTCGAACATCGACATGGTGCTGGCCAAGGCCGATCTGCGCGTGGCCGAGCGCTACGCCGAGCTGGTGACGGACGCGAAAACGCGGCAAAAAGTGCTCAAGGCGCTGCAGCGCGAATGGCAACTCACCACCGACATGTTCGCCGCCATCACCGGCCACACCGAACGACTGGCCGACAACCCCACGCTCAAGCGCTCGATCCACGCCCGCTTTCCGTACATCGATCCGCTCAACCACCTGCAGATCGAACTCATCTACCGCTTCCGCGAAGGCCAGACCGACGAGCGCACCAAGCGCGGCATTCACCTGAGCATCAACGGCATCGCTGCGGGGCTGCGCAATACGGGCTGAGGGCAGTTACGGCTTCCAGCCGCGCAGCGCCTGCATCGCCGCGTCATAGCCGATCTGGATCGATTCTTCGGCGCGACCGAATTCGAGAAAGCGGATATCGCCCAGCGGCGGGCGGATGAGCAAATCGGGCGGCTCGATGCGCAGACGGCTTTCGGTGATGTGCATTTCCATCACATTCACCGAAGCCAGCAAGACCTCGAACACATTGGGCAGCGGCTCCTCGCGGTCGGCCCAGCGCTCGAACTGATCCTTGGCCGGGGCGCTCGGAGCTTGCAGGCGCTGCCTGAGATCGGCCATCACCCGCCGATAGTCGGCCGCCCAGCGGCCTGCCAGTTCTTCCACCGGAGTTTCGCTGCGCCGGGGTTTGGGCCGCGCCCGTCGCTTGAGCCGACTGTCCACCACGCCATGATTGAGATCGACCGCAATCACCTGGTCCGCCCCCATGGCGCGCACCACGCTGACCGGCACCGGGTTGCTCAAGCCCCCGTCCACCAACACCCGCCCATTCACGCGCACCGGGGTGAACACGCCCGGCACCGCAATGCTGGCGCGCACCGCTTCGATCACATCGCCCGAGCGCAGCACCACCTCGGCGCCGCTGTGCAGATCGGTGGCAATCGCGGCAAAAGGAATGGACAGCGCCTCGATCTGCGTCGCCGGCAGATGCTCACGCACCAGTTCGGTGACCTTGGCGCCGTCGATCAGCCCCGAGCGAGGAAACACCACGTCGAAAAACGACAGGGTCTTGCGCCAGTCGAAGGTCTTGAACGTGGCCTCCAGTCCGTCGGTGCGCCCTGCTGCGGCAATGGCGCCAACCAGCGCGCCGATGCTGCACCCGGCGATGAAATCGATCCGCACTCCGGCGTCGGCCAAGGCCCGCAGCACGCCCAGGTGCGCCATGCCGCGCGCGGCGCCGCCGCCCAGCGCCAGGCCGAGCCGGGGTCTTGGCGTTGCGGTTGAAGAGGTGGAGAGAGGCGCTGCTTGCATGACCAAAGGATAAGCCTGCCCCGTGCTATGTGTGCGCTAAGACGGGCTCCCTAAAGTTCTTCTCACGCCAAGTCGGCGTTTGTTCAACTTCTTCTTTAGGGAGCTTCATCATGAAAATTCGCCAATCCATCCTCATCGCCACGCTCGCACTCGCTTCGGCCGCCGCCGGGGTCAGCGCATTCGCATCAAGCGCTTCGGGCAACGACGCCCGCATCATCCCCAACGCCAAGATCAGCCTGAGCCAGGCTGTCATCGCGGCCGAACAGCATGTGGGCGGCACGGCCTCCAAGGCCGAAGTCGAGCAGCACGCGGGCAAGGCGGTGTATGACGTGGAAGTGGTCAAAGGCCCGCAGGTGTTCGACGTGAAGATCAGCCCGGATCAAGGCACGGTCATCGCCTCGACCGAAGACCGCAACGATCACGACGACCACGATCAGCAGGACTGATCGCTTCAACCGCCCCCGCGCCGCCGGAAATCAACCGGGTTGCGCAGGGGCGATCTCGTTTTGCAAAACCACAAGAACACCGCCACGCCATGCTGCATTTCCCCGCTTTTTGGAACGCCCTCAATCTGGGGCTCTACACCCATTGGGCCGCCCACGGCACGGCGTCACAAGCCAGCATCGACGTAGCGCTGTTCTTTGCCGAATACGCCATCTACGCCGCGCCCCTGCTGTTGATCTGGGGCTGGTTGCGCCACCCGGACGCGCTGCGCCCGCCGCTGCTGCAAGCCGCAGTGGCGGCCCTCGTGGCGCTAGGCATCAATCAGCTCATCGGGCTGGCGGTGTTCGAGCCGCGCCCCTTCGCCATCGGCCTCGGCCCTGCGCTGCTGGCGCATGCGCCCGACAGCGGCTTTCCCAGCGATCACCTCACCGTAATCGCTTCGGTCGCGGCGAGCCTGCTCCTCACGCCGACATGGCGCCGGGCCGGTCTGCTGCTGGCGCTGCTGGGTCTGCCTGTGGCCTGGGCGCGGGTGTATCTCGGCGTGCATTGGCCGCTGGACATGGCGGGCGCCGCGCTGGTGGGATTGATGGCCGCGCTCGTCGTCCATCCGGCGCGGCATCGTCTGCTGGAGCCCGCCATGCCCATACTCACTGGCCTCTATCGCAAACTGTTCGCACCGGCCATTCGTCAAGGTTGGGTTTTACGATGAAACAAATTGTCACCCCACAGCCCACTGCCATGACGGTTCCCCATTTATCCCGCAGCATTCTGCTCGCCGCTCTGCTTCTAGGCGGTTGCGCCAGCTATCACCCCGAGCCGCTGCCGACTTCCGCCGATCTGGCCGCATCGACGAACCGTCTGGATGTGGCGCGCGGCAAGATCGCGCTGCCCGCACTGGCGCATTACAACTTCGATACCGCCAAGCCGCTGGACGCCACCGGGCTGGCCATCCTCGCCGTGCTCAACAACCCGCAGCTCAAGGCCGAGCGCGCAAGGCTGGGCGTGGCCCGCGCGCAAGCCTTCGACGCCGGGCTGCTGCCCGATCCGCAACTCGGCCTGTCGCAAGACTTCCCCGGAAACAGCGCGGGAGCAACGACTTCGGCGTACAACCTCGGGCTGTCTTACGACATTGCCGCGCTCATCACCCACCACGCCGCGCAAAGCGCCGCACAGCACGCCGCAACCCAGGTCAACCTGCAAGTGCTGTGGGCCGAATGGCAGACCGTGGCGCAAGCCCGCCTGCTCTACACCCAGATCACCGGCAACGCTGCACGGCTGAAACTGCTGGAGCAGGAGCGCGCCTTGTTCGCGCAGCGCCTGCAGCGCAGCCAGACCGCGCTGGCGCAGGGCAATGTCACCCGGCTCGACGTGGACGCCCAGCTCGTCCCGCTGCAAGCCCTCACCCAGACCATTCAGCAGATCGAACGCCAGCAGCTCGGCCTGCAGTCTCAGCTCCATGCCCTGCTCGGGCTGCAGGCCGATGTACCGCTGCCACTGGCCGCGCCCTCTGAACAAGCCGCGCCCGCCGCCGCGCAGGTGGCCGCAGCGCTCAAGCAACTGCCGCGCATCCGCCCCGATCTGATGGCGCTGCAGGCTGGCTATGCCGCGCAGGAGCAGAAAGTCTGGCAGGCCGTGCTCGGGCAGTTTCCGGCGTTCAATCTGGGCTTCACCCGCGCGCGCGACACCGCCGGAGTGAACACCGTGGGCTTTGGCGTGAGCATCAGCCTGCCGCTGTTCAACCGCAATCAGGGCGTGATTGCTACGCAGCGCGCCACTCGTGCGCAACTGCTGGCCGACTATCAGGCCCGGCTCGATCAGGCTGATGCCGATGTACGGCAGGCGCAGGCCGACATCGCGCTCCTGCAGCAGCAGCGTCAGACTCTGCTGAAGGCCCTGCCCGCGCTGGAATCGGCAGATGCCGCCGCACAACAGGCGCTGCAGCAGGGCGGCATGAGCCTGCTGGAATTCATCAACCAGCGCACCGCCCTGCTCGACCAGCGCTTGGCGCTGCAAGCCAACGCGCAACAGCGCGCCGAGCAAATTCTGGCCTTGCAACTACTCACCGGTCTTGGCCCCTACCGTCAGACCGCCGCCCTAGTTTCCCCGTCCAAATCCAACGCCGCACCGCTATGACCCTGCCCACTCGTGCCCGCATCGCTCTTCTCGCCGCGCTGAGTCTGCCCTCGCTTTTCCTGACCCTTGGCCGCCTGCCGAGTGCGTTCGCTGCAGACAGCCCCATCTCCGCACAGGTACAGACCGCGCCGCTGCAACGCGGAGAACTGCTGCATACCCTGCGCGCCTATGCCGTGGTGCAGGTGCCTGCCAGCCAGACTCAGGCCATCACCTTTCAGCATGCCATGCAGGTGCAAACCGTGGACGTGCATGTCGGCCAGGCCGTGCGCAAGGGCGCGGTGCTGGCCACGCTGCACAGCGATGCCAGCACCGCGCTGGCCTACAGCCAGGCGCAGACCGCCGTTTCTTTTGCGCAGGGCGAGTTGGGCCGCCTGACCGCGCTCAAGGCGCAACAACTCGCGACGCAGGCGCAGGTCGATGCCGCGCGCAAGGCCCTGACCGACGCGCAGGCGCAACTGCACAGCCTGCAGCAACAAGGCGCGGGACAGGCGGCAACGCGGGTGCTGGCGCCGCAAGACGGCATCGTGCTGGCGGTGAACGCCGCGCCGGGTGATCTGCTGGCCGCAGGCAGCCCGTTGCTGCAACTCGGGCGCAGCGGCAGCCTGCAAGCGCTGGCCGGCGTGCCTCCGGAAGACGCGCCGCGCCTGCAGCCCGGGCAACCCGTGCGGCTGACCTCGGTGTTCGACCCGGCGCAGCACTGGCAGGGCACCATCCGCAGCGTTGGAGCGGCCATCAACCCCAAGACCCAGCGCCTGGACGTGCAGATCGCCCTGCCTGCTCAGGCCGGTCTTCCTCCGGCCGGAGCCAGCGTGCAGGCCGACATGGTGCTCGGCCGCTGGCGCGGCTGGGTCGTGCCGCGCGACGCCGTGCTGCAGGACGAGCGCGGCGCCTTCGTGTTTCAGGACGACCACGGCAAGGCGCTACGCATCCCCGTGCAGATCGCCATTGAAAGCGGCCTGCAAACCGGCATCACCGGCGCCTTGAACCCGGCCATGCCGCTGGTCGTCGCCGGCAACTATGAACTTCGCCCCGGCATGGCGCTGCGTGTGACAGGAGCCCAGCGATGAGCGGCGCCTCGGTCTGGCTGCAACGCCATCGACGCTCCATCCTGTTTCTGCTCGCGCTGCTGGCAGTCGGCGGGGTGTTTGCCGCGTTCAAGCTGCCGGTGGGACTGTTTCCCAATGTGGACTTCCCCCGCGTGGTGGTCAGCGCCGATGCGGGCGACCGCCCCGCCAGCCAGATGATGTTGCAAGTCACGCAGCCGCTGGAGCAGGCGGTACGCCGCGTGCCCGGCGTGGTGGATGTGAGATCCACCACCAGCCGCGGCACCGCCGATATTTCGGTGAGCTTCAACTGGGGCACGCCCATGGCGCTGGCCGCGGTGCAGGTCAACGAAGCGGTCACGCAGATGCTGCCGCAACTGCCGCCCGGCACCCAGGTGTCGAGCAAGCGCATGGACCCCACGGTCGATCCGGTCATCGCCTACAGTCTGACCTCCAAAACGCTCACCCCGACTCAACTCTACGACCTGGCCGAATTCCAGTTGCGGCCGCTGCTCTCCAGCATCGGCGGGGTGGCGCGGGTGCAGATTCAGGGGGGTGCGCAGGAGGAATATCACGTCACTCTCGATCCGCTGAAACTTCAGGCGCTGGGTCTGGCGCTGCAGGACGTGAGCAATGCGGTCAGCGCCGCCAACGGCGTGCAGGCCGTGGGCCATCTGCAAGACCGCTACAAGCTCCTGCTCGCCCTGGCCGACTCGCGCCTGCATGATGCCGCGCAAATCGGTGACATTGTGCTGCGGGCCGGGCCGGACGGCGTCATTCGGCTCAAAGACGTGGCGCGCATCTCGCGCAGCACCGTGCCGCAATGGGTGCGCATCACCGCGAACGGGCAAGACGCCGTGCTGCTCAACATCTACCAGCAGCCGGGCGGCAACACCGTGCAGATCGCCCGCCATGTGCGCGAACTGCTCGCCAAAACCCCGCTGCCGCCCGGCGCGCACCTAGCCAGTTGGTATGACCAGAGCACCCTGGTGGTGGACAGCGCCGCCAGCGTGCGCGACGCCATTCTGATCGGCGTGGCGCTGGCCGGGCTGGTGCTGCTGCTGTTTTTGCGCAGCCTGAAAATCACCCTCATCGCCATGATCACCGTGCCCGCCGTGCTGGCCGCCACCGTGGTGCTGCTCTACGCCCTGGGTATGAGTTTCAACATCATGACCCTGGGCGGCATGGCGGCCGCTGTGGGCCTGGTGATCGACGACGCCATCGTGATGAGCGAGCACATCGTGCGGCGATTGAGTGAAGCGCGCCATCGCGGCGAAGCGCAAGCGCGGCACAGCGGCATCCTGCATGCGGCGATGGAGTATTTGCGGCCGCTGGCCGGGTCGAGTGCGTCCACCGTGGTCATCTTCCTGCCGCTGGCCTTCCTCTCCGGCGTCACCGGCGCTTTTTTCAAGGCGCTGTCGCTGACCATGGCCGCCGCCCTCGTCATCTCCTTTTTCGTCGCCTGGCTGGCCGTGCCGCTGCTGGCCGACAAGCTGCTCTCGCCCAAGGACATCGCGCGCGAAGCGCAGCGTGAAAACGGCCGCTGGCTCTCCGCAGTGCAACGCGGCTATGCGCGGGTGCTGGGCGCTAGCCTGCGCCGCCCGTGGCTGGCCGCGCTGGGACTGGCGCCGCTGCTGCTCGCGGGCTGGCTGGCTTACGGGCAAGTGGGCAGCGGCTTCATGCCGCATATGGACGAAGGCGGTTTTATTCTCGACTACCGCACCCCGCCCGGCACCTCGCTGACCGAGACCGACCGCATCCTCGCGCAAGTGGAGCAGATTCTGCGCACCACGCCCGAGGTGCAAACCTGGTCGCGCCGCACCGGGGCGCAGCTCGGCGGCGGCGTGACCGAAGCCAACGAGGGCGACTTTTTCGTGCGGTTGAAGCCCCCGCCCCGCAAGTCGATCGATGTGGTGATGGAGGAGGTGCGCCAGCGCATCGAAACCCAGGTTCCCGGCGTGAAAATCGAAATGGCGCAGTTGATGGAAGACCTGATCGGCGACCTCACCGCCGTGCCGCAGCCCGTGGAGATCAAAATTTTCGACGACAACCCGAAGCAGCTCGCCCAGCTTGCGCACCGCACCGCGGCGGCCATCGGCAAGATTGCCGGCATCGTCGATGTGCGCAGCGGCATCAAGCCCGCGGGCGACGCGCTCGACATCCATATCGACCCCACCCGCGCGGCACTCGAAGGCGTCGATCCGCAGCAGGTGCAGCAACAGTTGCAAACCCTGATCGGCGGCAGCGTGGTGACGCAAATCCAGCAAGGCCCGAAGATGGTCGGCGTGCGGCTGTGGACCCCGCTGGCGCTGCGCCAAACCACTGACGACATCGCCCGCCTGCCGCTGCGCGCGCCCGACGGCCATGTGTTCACCCTGGGGCGCATCGCCAGAATCAAGGTGCTCACCGGCCAACCAGAAATCAACCGCGAGAACTTCAAGACAATGGCCGCGGTCACCGCGCGCATCAGCGGTCGAGACCTGGGTTCGACCATTGCCGACGTCAAAAAAATCATCGACGCGCCCGGCTACTTTCCGCCCGGCGTCTATGCCCAACTCGGCGGGCTGTACAAGCAGCAGCAAATCGCGTTTCAGGGCCTGATCAGCGTGCTCGGCGCGGCGGTGCTGCTGGTGTTTTTGCTGCTGCTTTTTTTGTACGAGCGCTTCAAGGTGGCGATCAGCATCCTGGCCATGCCGCTGCTCGCGCTGCCCGCCGTGTTCATTGGCCTGTGGGCGGCAGGCATCGAGCTCAACATCTCGGCCATGATGGGCATGACCATGATCGTGGGCATCGTCACCGAGGTCGCGATTTTCTACTTCAGCGAAGTGCAGTCCTTGCTGCACGAGCACCCTGAGCAGGGCCTGGATGCCGCACTGGTGTCCGCCGGGCAGAACCGCATGCGCCCAATCGCCATGACCACGCTGGCGGCCATGCTGACGCTTGCGCCGCTGGCCCTCGCGCTGGGGCAAGGCTCGGCCATGCAACAGCCGCTGGCCGTGGCCATCATCGCGGGGCTGGCGGTACAGATGCCGCTGGTGCTGCTGGTCATGCCCGTGCTGTTCAAGCTGATGCGAGGCAAGCTGGATGACGCCGAGGCCGACGACAATCTTCCGCTGTCTGCAGTCTCCCCCCCTACCGAGTGAACCATGCGCATTCTCCTGGTTGAAGACGATCACATGCTGGGCGCCGCCACGCGCGAAGCGCTGCGCGACGCCACCCACGCGGTGGACTGGGTGCTCGACGGCGCGTCGGCGCTGAGCGCGGCGCAAGGCGGCGAATACGAGCTGATGCTGCTCGATCTTGGCCTGCCCAAGCGCGATGGCCTTTCGGTGCTGCAGGCGCTGCGGCAGTCAGGCAGCAACCTGCCCATCCTCATCCTCACTGCGCGCGACGCGCTCGAAGACCGGGTGCGCGGCCTCGACCTGGGCGCAGACGACTATCTGGTCAAACCCTTCGAGAGCGCCGAGCTGCTGGCGCGCATCCGCGCGGTGGCGCGGCGCCAGGGCGGACAGGCGCAGCCAGTGCTGTCCAACGGTGTGCTCGAACTTGACCCCGTTTCCCGCGAGGTGCGGTTTCAGGGGCAGACGCAGCGTCTGACCGCGCGCGAATACGCCCTGCTCCACGCGCTATTGCTGCGCCCCGGCGCCATTCTGTCGCGCAGCGAACTTGAAGACCGCATCTACGGCTGGAACGAAGAAGTGGAAAGCAACGCGGTGGAGTTTCTCATTCACAGCCTGCGCAAAAAACTCGCACCCGAAGTCATCAAGAACGTGCGCGGCGTGGGCTGGCTGGCGCCGCGCGGCGATACGGACAAGACGCCATGAATCCCCTGGCCGCACTGCGCCATTGGGGCGCGCAATCGCTGCTGCGTCGGCTATGGCTGTGGATGACAGTGAGTGTGGTTGTCGTCGGTCTGGGCACGGCGGCGCTGTCCTACTTTTTCGGCTATCAGGAAGCCAACGAACTACAGGACGCGCAACTGCGCCAAATCGCTAGCCTGGTGCACCGCTGGGGCCATCTTCCCGACAGCGCACTCAACCCCGCCGGGGCCGATGTCGACAAAGACGCCCGCATCGTGGTGCAGCGGCTGGGAGCGCCCGTGGGCGCGCACGGGCTGCAGCTTGCGGCCGATCTGAGCGACGGCATGCATGTGGTGCAAAGCGGCGACCATGCCTGGCGCGTGTTCGTGCAGCAGGGCGACAAAGGCCGCATCGCCGTGGCGCAGCGCACCGATGTGCGCACCGACGCCGCCATTGACAGCGCGCAGCGCACCCTATTTCCGCTGCTCGCGCTCATTCCGCTGCTGGCCCTGCTGTCAGCTTGGGTGGTGCGGCGGGCGCTGCGACCGCTGCGGCAAATGGCGCAGGGCGTGGACGCGCGCAGCGAAGCCGATCTGCAGCCCCTGCCGCAAACCGATGTGCCGCAGGAAATCCTGCCCTTCGTGCACTCCATCAACCGCCTGCTGCAACGTTTGAATGCCTCGATGGAACAGCAGCGCCGCTTCGTCGCCGACGCCGCGCACGAACTGCGCACGCCCATCGCCGTGCTCAGCATGCAGGTGGACAATCTCAAGCCGCTGCAGCTCGAACCGCAGGCGCGGCAGCGCATCGGCGCGCTGCAAGACGGCCTGCGCCGCGCCCGCACGGTGGTGGAACAGTTGCTCAGCCTCGCCCGATCGCAGGGCGAGCAGACGACGCAGCGGCAGACGCTCGACCCGGCCAGCGTGATGCGCGAAGTGATCACCGATCTGCTGCCGCTGGCCGAGAGCCGCGGCATCGACCTGGGCATCGACCGCGCCGAGAAATTAGAGATCGACACCGACCCCGCCCAGCTCTACACCCTGCTGCGCAACGCGGTGGACAACGCCCTGCGCTACACCCCGGAAGGCGGACGGGTCGATCTGCGGGTGCGGGCCGAGGGCGAACGCGCGGTCATCGAAGTGCAGGACAGCGGCCCCGGCATTGCGCCCGAGCAGTTGCAGCGGGTGTTCGACCCCTTTGTGCGCCTGCCAGGCGCGCAAAGCGAAGGCAGCGGGCTGGGCCTGTCCATCATCCGCCAGATCGCGCTGCGCCTCGGCGGCGAGGTGACGCTGCGCAACGCCGCAGAAGGCGGGCTGATCCTGCGCTACAGCCAACGTCTCACTTCGGCCAGATCCGGCTGAAGTCGAAGGCGATGCGGCATTTTCCGAGGTCGAATTCCAGGGTTTCGTCCGCCGCATCGGCCAGCTTGATGTAGCGCCCCTGCTGCAGGTGAAAGACCTTGCAGACATGATCGTCCACGTTCACCAGGACGTAGTACCGCACGCCTTCGGTCTCGTAGATGGTGAACTTGGCATGCTGGTCTTTGCTCGCGGTGGACTTGGAGAGAATTTCAAACACCAGTTCCGGCGCGCGGGTGATGTAGGCGCCCTCGACCGGATGGCAGACCACCAGATTGTCGGGCTGCACCACGGTATCGTCGCTGATGCGCCAGTCCACGGGAAGCAGCGCGCGGCAATCGGCGCAATGTTCCAACGCGGCTTCCAGTTGCCAGGCAATCTTGTTGCTCACCGCCTGATGCGCAATCGACGGCGCGGGCGACATGGCGTAGGCCGTGCCGCCGATCAGCTCCCAGCGCCCTTCCCACAGTTTGTAGTCATCGTAGGTGTAATGCGGCGGGTCGAAGCCGTAGGCTCGGGACATGGTTCGCTCCTGGGGTGAATGCGATCTTAACCCCGCTTCGAAGCCGCTTTCACACCGGCTGCAGCCGGTAAATCTTGGCCGACGCGCCGTCTGAAATCAGATAGATCGCGCCATCCGGCCCCTGGCGCGCGTCGCGGATGCGCTCGCCCAGATCGGTGAGCAGCGCCTCGCGCGACACCACCTTGTCGCCGTCGAGTTGCAGCCGCCACAGCGCCTGCCCGGCCAGCGCGCCGACGAACAGATTGCCGCGCCATTGCGGAAACACGCTGCCGGTATAGAACGCCATGCCGCAGGGCGCGATGGACGTCGGCGCCCAATAGGTCAGCGGCTGTTCCATGCCGGGCGCGCTGGCGGCCCCGCCCACGGGCGGGCAGTTGCCCACCGCGGCGCCGTTGCGCCCGGCCTCGGCTCCCGTACCCGCTTCGGCATAGCTCAGATACACGCGACGATTCGCCGCAAAGGCGTGATCGAGCGCCACGTCGAGCAGGCCGCCCTGCCCGCGCGCATCCACCGCGGGCACGCCGACAATCGGCGCTGCCGCCTTGCCGTCCAGACCGACGATGCGCAGCGCCCCGGTGCGCTCGGTCACCAGCATGCGGCCATCGGGCAGGAACGTCAGCGCCCAAGGCCGCGACAGACCACTGGCCACAATCACCGCCGCCGCTTTGACCGCAGGCTGTGTATCGACCGGCAACGGACTGGACGCCGCCGAGGCCGGCGTTTCGCCCCACACCAGCACCGTCCCGCCGCCGCAGGCGCCCAGCACGGTGCTGCCCAGACCTGCGCCCAGCCAGCGCAGGGCGTGGCGCCGCGTGGGCAAAGTCGGATGCGATGGCGTTTGCATGGTCAGCCTCCTGGGATCGCGATGGGGGTGCGGAACAAAAACAGATTCAGGCGCTTTGCTGGGCGTCGGTGTCGTGGTCGTCGCCGCCGCCGAACACCCGCTGCCGCAGCAGCCCGAGCTGGTCGCGCACCCGCGCGGCCTGCTCGAATTCGAGATTGCGTGCATGCTCGATCATGCGCTTTTCCAGACGCTTGATCTCGCGCGCCACGTCCTGCGCGTTGTCGATCTGCAGTTCCGCAATTTCACGCTCCACGCTGCCCGCGCGCAAGCCCTTGCCCGGCGTCTGCACCACGCCGTCGATCAGGTCGCGCACCGATTTGTTCAGCGCGGTGGGCGTGATGCCATGTTCGGTGTTGAACGCAATCTGCTTGGCGCGGCGGCGCTCGGTTTCGTCGATGGCGCGGCGCATGGAATCGGTGATGCGGTCGCCGTACAGAATGGCCATGCCGCTGACATTGCGCGCCGCGCGGCCAATGGTCTGGATGAGCGAACGAGTGGAACGCAGAAAGCCCTCCTTGTCGGCGTCGAGAATGGCTACCAGCGACACCTCGGGAATGTCCAGCCCCTCGCGCAGCAGGTTGATGCCCACCAGCACGTCGAACACGCCCAGCCGCAGGTCGCGCAGAATTTCCACCCGCTCCACCGTGTCGATGTCGGAGTGCAGATAGCGCACCTTCACGCCGTTTTCGTCGAGATAGTCGGTGAGCTGCTCGGCCATGCGCTTGGTGAGCGTCGTGATCAGCACGCGCTCACCCTTGTTCACCCGCAGGCGAATTTCGCCCAGCACGTCGTCCACCTGGCTGCTGGCCGGGCGCACCTCGATGAGCGGGTCCACCAGCCCGGTGGGCCGCACCACCTGCTCCACCACCTGATCCGCGTGCTGGCTTTCATAGTCTGCCGGGGTGGCGGAGACAAACACGGTCTGCCGCATCTTGCGCTCGAATTCGGCGAACTTGAGCGGCCGGTTGTCCAGCGCCGAAGGCAGGCGAAAGCCGTAGTCCACCAGGGTTTGCTTGCGCGCGCGGTCGCCGTTGTACATGCCGTTGAACTGACCGATCAGCACATGGCTTTCGTCGAGAAACATGATGGCGTCTGGCGGCAGATAGTCCACCAGCGTGGGCGGCGGCTCGCCCGGCGCAGCGCCCGAGAGATGGCGCGAGTAGTTTTCGATGCCTTTGCAATGGCCGATTTCGGTGAGCATTTCCAGATCGAAGCGGGTGCGCTGCTCCAGCCGCTGCGCCTCCACCAGCTTGCCCATGCCGGTGAGCTCCTTCACCCGCTCGCGCAGCTCCTGCTTGATGCCCTCCACGGCTTCGAGCACCTTTTCTCGCGGGGTGACGTAATGCGAACTGGGGTAGATGGTGAAGCGCGGAATCTTCTGCCGCACCACGCCCGTGAGCGGGTCGAACAGGGAGAGCGACTCGATCTCGTCGTCGAACAGTTCGATGCGCACCGCCAGCTCGGCGTGCTCGGCCGGAAAGATGTCGATGCGGTCACCGCGCACGCGAAACGTGCCGCGGGTGAAATCGACCTCGTTGCGCTGGTACTGCATGCGCACCAGTTGCGCGATCACGTCGCGCTGGCCCATGCGGTCGCCGGTGCGCACGGTCAGAATCATGGCGTGATAGTCCGACGGATTGCCGATGCCGTAAATCGCGCTCACGCTCGCCACGATCACCACGTCGCGCCGCTCCAGCAGACTTTTGGTCGCCGACAGGCGCATCTGCTCGATGTGCTCGTTGATGGCGCTGTCTTTCTCGATGAACAGATCGCGCTGCGGCACATAGGCCTCGGGCTGGTAATAGTCGTAATAGCTGACGAAGTATTCCACCGCGTTCTTCGGAAAAAACTCGCGGAACTCGCTGTAGAGCTGCGCCGCCAGCGTCTTGTTGGGCGCAAACACAATCGCCGGGCGCCCCATGCGGGCGATCACATTGGCCATGGTGTAGGTCTTGCCCGAGCCGGTCACGCCCAGCAAAGTCTGATAGCTCAGACCGTCGCCCAGCCCCTCGGCCAATTGCGCAATCGCCGTGGGCTGGTCGCCCGCCGGCGGGTAGGGCTGATACAGGCGGAAGGGCGAGTCGGGGTAGCTGACGAACTTGTCCGGGTCGAGCGAGGGAACGGGTTGCGGTGCGGACATGGGCGGAAGGTGGGAATCGGAAACGCCGTCTGCACGGCGTCACAGCGCGCCATCAAAGGGCGACGCGGGGCGTAAAATTGCGGTTTTTCTGCGGCGCTTATTGTCCCGCAAGCCCGCTTTTCTCGTCACATCACCTCCCTTCTCCCATGACCCAGTCGCTTTTTTCCCGCGTGGAAATGGCCCCGCGCGATCCCATCCTCGGCCTGAACGAACAATTTGCCGCTGACCCCAACCCCAACAAGGTCAACCTGGGCATCGGCGTCTATACCGACGCCGACGGCAAGCTGCCGCTGCTGGCCTGCGTGAAAGCGGGAGAAGCGCAACTCATGCAGGCGCCCAAGCCGCGCGGCTATCTGCCCATCGACGGCATCGCCGCCTACGACAAAGCGGTGCAGGGGCTGGTGTTCGGCGCCGACCACGAGGCCGTGACCTCCGGCCGCATCGCCACGGTGCAGGGCCTGGGCGGCACCGGCGGGCTGAAAGTGGGCGCCGACTTCCTCAAGCGCCTCAACCCCAACGCGCAAGTGCTGATCTCCGACCCCAGTTGGGAAAACCACCGCGCGATCTTTGAAGCTGCGGGCTTCAACGTGGGCGCCTATCCCTATTACGACGCCGCCAAACAGGGCGTGAACTTCGACGCCATGCTCGCCGCGCTGAACGCCGCTGCCGCGGGAACCATCGTCGTGCTGCACGCCTGCTGCCACAACCCCACCGGCTACGACATCAGCCCGGCGCAGTGGGAACAGGTGATTGCCGCCCTCAAGGCGCGCAACCTCGTACCCTTCCTCGACATGGCCTACCAGGGCTTCGGCGAAGGCATTGCCGAAGACGGCGCAGTCATCCAGCAATTCCTCGCCGCCGGGCTCGACTTTTTCGTCGCCACCTCCTTCTCCAAGAGCTTCTCGCTCTACGGCGAGCGCGTGGGCGCCCTGAGCGTGGTGTGCGCCAGCAAAGAAGAAGCCGGGCGCGTGCTGTCGCAGATCAAGCGCGTCATCCGCAGCAACTACTCCAACCCGCCCACCCACGGTGCGCAGATCGTCGCCACCGTGCTGGGCTCGCCCGAACTGCGCGCCCAGTGGGAGCAAGAACTTGCCGGCATGCGCGAGCGCATCCGCGCCATGCGCAGCACCCTGGTGGAAAAACTCGCCGCCGCCGGCGTGAAGGGCGATCTGTCCTACATCACGCGCCAGAAAGGCATGTTCAGCTATTCCGGCCTTTCCGCCGCCCAAATGGAGCGCCTTCGCACCGAATTCGGCGTGTACGGCGTCTCCACCGGCCGCATCTGCGTGGCCGCGATCAACCTGCACAACGTGGATTACGTCGCCAAGTCCATCGCGGCGGTGATGCAGTAAGAAAAACGAAGTGGCGCGCCACCTACACGAATCGGTGTTCCGCTTTGGGTTGTGTTTGGGGCAGGCGCTGCGTTTCTCGGTGTTCTATACGAGAAGATCACAGGAGAACACCTGGCTGAAAAAACGACATACCGGGTCATCGACGCAGAGCGTGAGGAAGGTAAGTGATGCCGAATAACTATTCGTCCAAGCGGACGCGCGAAAAGCCGCGCGCCGCCCAATTCCGGCGTTAGCAGGCTGCTGAAACTTTCAGCAGGTGGTCAGGTCTGGCCTCGTAGCACTTGTTTCTGCACTTGTTTCGGGTTGCAGCGCACGCTGTTAGCTCGTTTGCGCCAAGAAGACGCGGTAGCAAAACCCCTGCTGCGCTGGCAGCCCTGCGCGAGTAAAATTTGTGCATCGCAACAAGAAAAGGTCGGAGTCCATCATGGTGTATGACCTGTATGAAACCCAGCGCTCGCTGATGCGGCCGCTGGCTGATTTTGCCGAGGCTGCCGCCAAGTTTTACGCCCATCCGGTATGGCCTGCGGTGCCGCACAACGTCACCCAGCGTATCTCGGCCAGCTACGACCTGATGCACCGGCTGCTCAAGGACTACGAAAAACCCGAGTTCGGCATCAGCAGCGTGCAGATCGAGGGCAAGACTGTCGCAGTGCAGCAACAGGTCGCGCTCGAAAAACCCTTCTGCCGTCTGCTGCGGTTCAAGCGGTTTTCCGACGATGTCAGCCTGCTGGGCAAGCTCAAGGATGACCCGACCGTGCTTATCGTGGCGCCACTGTCGGGCCATCATTCCACCTTGCTACGCGACACGGTGAAAACCATGCTGCAGGATCACAAGGTGTTCATCACCGACTGGACCGACGCCCGCATGGTGCCCACCGAGCAGGGCCGTTTCAGCCTGGACGACTACGTGGCTTACATCCGCGAGTTCATTGCTCTCATCGGCCCCGATGTGCATGTGATGTCGGTCTGCCAGCCCACGGTGCCGGTGCTGGGCGCCATTTCGCTCATGGCCAGTGCGGGAGAGATCGCGCCGCGCAGCATGATCATGATGGGCGGCCCCATCGACGCGCGCAAGTCGCCCACGGCGGTGAACAACCTGGCGATGAACAAGAGCTACGAGTGGTTCGAGAACAATGTGATCTACCGTGTGCCCGCCAACTACCCCGGCGCGGGTCGGCGCGTCTATCCCGGCTTTTTGCAGCACAGCGGCTTCGTGGCGATGAATCCTGACCGCCACCTCACCTCGCACTACGACTACTTCCTCGACCTGATCCGCGGCGACAACGATGATGCCGAGTCGCATCGCCGTTTTTACGACGAGTACAACGCCGTGCTCGACATGGACGCCGATTACTACCTCGACACCATCAAGCTGGTATTCCAGGAATTCGGTCTCGTCAACGGCACCTGGAAGGTGGAAGGCGAGGCGGTGCGCCCGCAAGACATCCACCGCACGGCGCTGCTCACCATCGAGGGCGAGCTCGACGATATTTCCGGCGCGGGGCAGACCGAGGCGGCGCACGACCTGTGCACTGGCATCGCCTCGGTCAGCCGTCAGCATTACGTGGCCGAAGGCGCGGGGCATTACGGCATTTTTGCGGGACGGCGCTGGCGCGAAAAGGTCTATCCCGTCGTGCGCGATTTCATCGCCGCGCATCCTCAAGGGGCTGCGGGCGACCCGCCTCGCAAACCGGCGCGCTCCCGCGCCTCCGCCTGAACCTGTTGACTCATGCCCGTTGCGACCGCCGCCCTGGCCGCGCAAATCGACGCCCTGCTGCCGCAAACGCAGTGCACCCGCTGCGGCTACCCCGACTGTGCCGCCTATGCGCAGGCCATCGCCGAAGGCCAGGCCGACATCAACCGCTGCCCGCCCGGCGGCGCGCAGGGTGTTGAAAAACTCGCTCATCTGCTGCAACGCCCGGCGACCGCGCTCGACCCATCCTGCGGAACGGAAGGCCCGCGCGAACGCGCCGTGATCGACCCGGCCCTGTGCATCGGCTGCACCTTGTGCATCCAGGCCTGCCCGGTGGACGCGATCGCCGGTGTTTCCAAGCGCATGCACACCGTCATCGACGACTGGTGCACCGGCTGCGCCCTGTGCCTGCCGCCCTGCCCGGTCGATTGCATCCGCATGGAAACGCAGGCCGACCCCGCCCTGGCCACCCGCACCGGCTGGAACGCCTGGAGCCCGGCGCAGGCCGACGAAGCCCGCCAGCGCTATGCTCGGCACCTCGAACGTCACCCTCGCCCACTGGCCCAGGCCGCAGCCGCCGAGCTGGCGCAGACTGAGCCGCCCGCCACACCGACTCCTGCGGCAGACCGCAAGGCCGCGCTGCTGCAAGCGGCGCTGGAGCGCGCCCGGCAGCGCCAGCGCAGCGCTCCTTGAATTCTGAATTTCAGCCAAAACACAAAAAATGACCACAAAACCCAGCAAATCCCTGCAAACCTTCCCGAACCCCGCCCCTGAGCGCGACTACCACATCCACATGCAGGTGCCTGAATTCACCTGCCTATGCCCGCTCACCGGTCAGCCGGATTTCGCCCGATTCGACATCGACTTCATTCCCGACAAGAAGTGCGTCGAGCTCAAAAGCCTCAAGCTCTATATGTGGAGCTATCGCGACGAAGGGGCATTTCACGAGAAGGTCACCAACGCCATCCTCGACGATCTGGTGAAGGCCATGTCGCCACGCTTCCTGCGCGTGACGGCGCGCTGGTATGTGCGCGGCGGTATTTACACCAATGTGGTGGTCGAGCACCGCAAGCGTGGGTGGAAGCCAACGCCGCGCGTCGATCTGACGCAGTTCGACGCCGCCGAACCCGCAGCGAATTAAGACGACTTAACGAAACTTGCTCAGGCTTTGAGCGGTTTTGGCGGCTGAATTCGCAAAATAGCGTTTAGCCCCGTCACCAGCACGGAGCCGTCGGCCAAGGCGAGCACGCCATAGGGCAAATGCAACTCGGCGGGCAAGGCGCCCGTGGTCACCTTCTCGCCCGCGCCGGTTCCGGCCAGGGTGGAAACTTCGCCTTGCGGCGATATGCGGCGCACCCGGTTATTGCCGGTATCGGCCACGATCAGGCTGCCATCGGGAGCGAACGACAGGGTTTGCGGGTGCAAAAACAGCGCTTCCTCCACGTTGCCATCGGCAAAACCGCCTTTGCCGGGTTTGCCCGCAAAGGTCGTTACCGTGCCATCGGGCGTGATTTTGCGAATGACGTTGTTGAAGTATTCGCTCACGTAAATCTGCCCCTGCGCGTCAAGCGTCAACCCGACCGGGGTGTTGAAGCGTGCCTGCGATCCCCGCCCATCACGCCAGCCGGTATCGCCGGGTGAACCGGCCAGGGTGCTCACCCCGCCTTTTGCGCTGATGCGGCGCACCGTACAGTTGTAGGCGTCGGCCACATACACCACGCCCTGTGCGTTCACGCCCAGCCCGACGGGGTGATTGAATCGCGCCTGCTGGCCCGGCCCATCCGCAAAGCCTTCGACCTCCAGCTTGCCTGCCAGGGTGCTCACCCTGCCCTCCCGGCTGATGCGGCGCACCGTATTGCTGCCGGAATCGCTCACAAACAGCGTGCCATCGGTGGCCACCGCCACGCATTCAGGCGAATAAAACCGCGCCTGCAACGCCGGACCGTTGCGGGCGTCGCGCTGCTCCACCTGTCCGGCGACGATGCTGACCTGGCCGTCAGTGCCCAGCTTGCGCACCACGCTGTTGACGTAGTCGGCCACAAAAATATTGCCCTGCGCGTCCAGCGCCATGCCGCGCGGATCGTGAAACCGCGCCTGGCCGAAGGTTCCGCCGTTGTACATGCCAGGGCCAATGGCGCCTGCAAAGACCTCCAGCGTGCCTGCGGACTGCGGCGCAGCAAAAGCGGTTTGGCTGATCAAAGGGGACAAGGCTGTGCCCAGCGCTAGAGCGCCCGCCGATTGAATGAAGTGTCGTCGCTGCATGAGAGTTCAGAAAAGCGCCCGCGACGGTTGCGCGGTTGAGGCTCAAGCTTATGTCAGCAGGTTTTTACTTGCAGGCGAGCCACTCAAGTGCCGCGCCGGTCGACCAGCGCGCGGGCGATGGTGCCGAGATCGACATATTCCAACTCGGCCCCGGCGGGCACGCCGCGCGCCAGACGGGTGACGCGCAGGCCGCGCGGCCGCAGGGTTTCGGCGATGACATGCGCCGTCGCCTCGCCTTCGTTGGTGAAGTTGGTCGCCAGAATCACCTCTTCCACCGCGCCGTCGAGCGCGCGGGTCATCAGCCGGTCGAGGCCGATTTCCTTCGGCCCCAAGCCATCGAGCGGGCTGATGCGGCCCATGAGCACGAAGTACAGGCCGTGGTAGGTGAGCGTCTGCTCTACCGCGGCGAGATCGGCGGGGCTTTCCACCACGCAAAGCTGGCGGGCGTCGCGCCTGGGGTCAGCGCAGATGCTGCACACAACGTCTTCGGTGAGGGTGTTGCAGCGCGCGCAGCGTTGCACTGCGCCCAGCGCCGCGTCGAGCGCGCGGGCGATGTGCTGTGCGGCCTCGCGGTCGTGTTCGAGCAGGTGATAGGCCATGCGCGACGCCGACTTCGGCCCGACGCCGGGCAAATGCCGCAGGGCGTCGATCAGCGCGTCGAGCGCGGGCACATGGCCGGGCGCGGCCTCATGCATGACGTGTGGAGGTCAAGTTCGGGGTCACTTCAGTTCAACTTCGCCAGTCGCTCAGAACGGCAGTTTCATGCCGGGCGGCAGGGGCATGCCCGCGGTGGCGGCGCCCATTTTTTCCTGCGAAGTGGCTTCGGCCTTGCGCACCGCGTCGTTGAAGGCGGCGGCCACCAGATCTTCGAGCATGTCGCGGTCTTCGGCCACCAGGCTGGGGTCGATGTTCACGCGCTTGACGCCGAACTTGCAGGTCATCGTCACCTTCACCAAGCCTGCGCCAGACTGGCCTTCGACCTCAATGTGGCCAAGCTCGTCCTGGACGCGCTTGAGGTTGTCCTGCATCTGCTGCGCCTGCTTCATCAGGCCGGCAAGTTGTCCTTTGTTGAACATGGGGTGTCCTTCGATAGAGAAATGAAATCGCCGCGCGTGCAGCAACGCGACATTGTCGGTCAGGCGGGTGTCGGCTGCGCTGACGGGGGCATGGGCTTGAGGCTGCCGGGCACGATTTGCGCGCCCAGATCGTGCATGAGCTGCTGCACCAGCGGATCGTTGCGTATCGCGGCTTCGGCGTCGGCCTGCGCCTGGGCCTTGGCGCGCGCTTCGCGCAGCGTCACGCTGTCGGTCACTTCGCCGGTCTCGGCGCGCAGCACGATGTCTTGTCCCAAGGCCAGACGCACGGCGTTCTGCAGCTTGTCGAGCGACCCGGCGCGGGTGAGCTGTTCGTTGGGCACGCGCAGCAGCCAATCCGTGCCGTCGATGACCACCAGTTCGCTTTGCTGCGCCAGCGCGCGCGGCAGACCCGCGGGCACTTCCAGCCGCTGCACCAGCGCGGGCCAGTCGGTATCAGACGCGATGTGGGGCGTGATTTGCAGCGGCGGCTTGGCTTCGGCGGGGCGGGGTGGCGTGGGCTGCGGCTGCGGTTGCGGTTCGGTCTGCGCCGCATCGTGAGTCACCGGCGCTTCCTCCGCGGCGAGCACAGGATCGACGGATTCCAGGGGGGCGCTCAAGGTCGCTGCGGTACGCGGCATGGCCTTGGCTGCGGTTTGCACCGGGGACGCGGATTTGATGGCCGGTTGCTCGCGCTGCGCAGCCATCTGCGCCGCAGCCGGCTGCGACGGTGGCGAAGCCGGGGCCGCCGCCTTGGGCAGCGCCAGTCCGCCTGGCGGCAAGCTGGGCACGCTGCCCGACATGACCGGGGCGAAGGCCAGCAGGCGCAGCAGGGTCATGGTGAAGCCGGTGCGGTCGTCCGGGGCGAGAGACAGCTCGTTGCGGCCGTGCAGCACCGTGGTGTAGGCCAGTTGCACCAGCTCCGGGCTGAGTTGCGCGGCCAGGGCGACCAGCGCTTCATGCTGCGGGTCGTCGGCATCAGCGGCCTGCGGCACGAGTTGCAGCAGGGCGATGGTTTGCAGCAGCGCGGCCAACTCTTCCAGCGCCGCGCCGAAGGACAGACCGCGCGCCTCCAGCGCATCGGCCTGATGGATGAGCGCCACACCGTCCTGCGAGGCCAACGCCTGCAAAATGTGCAGCAGATCGCTGCGATCGACCGTGCCCAGCATCTGCTGCACCGCCTCGGTCTCCACCCGCCCGGCGCAGTAAGCCAGCGCCTGGTCGGTGAGCGAAAGCGCATCGCGCATCGAACCGTGCGCGGCGCGGGCGATGAGGCGCAGCGCGGCGTCGTCTGCCGGCACATTCTCGGCCTGCAACACCTGCTGCAGATGGCCGACGATGGCCGCTGGCATCATCTGCTTGAGGTTGAACTGCAGGCAGCGCGACAGCACCGTGACCGGCACCTTCTGCGGGTCGGTGGTGGCGAGCACGAACTTCACATAATCGGGCGGCTCTTCCAGCGTCTTCAGCATGGCGTTGAAGGCGTGGTTCGAGAGCATGTGCACCTCGTCGATCATGTAGACCTTGAAGCGCCCCGCCGTCGGCTTGTAGACCGCCTGCTCCAGCAGCGTGGTCATGTCTTCGACGCCGCGATTGGAGGCGGCGTCAAGCTCGATGTAATCGACAAAACGCCCGGCGTCGATCTCGGTGCACGCCGGGCAGACGCCGCACGGCTGGCTGGTGACGCCGCCCCGCCCGTCCGGCCCGGTGCAATTGAGCGCCTTGGCCAGAATGCGCGACACCGTCGTCTTGCCCACCCCGCGCGTGCCGGTAAACAAATAGGCGTGATGCAGACGGTCGTGGTCGAGCGCATGCGTGAGCGCCCGCACCACATGGTCTTGTCCCACGAGGGAGGAAAATGATTTAGGGCGCCACTTGCGCGCCAGCGCGACGGAAGTCATGGGCCTGATTCTAGGAGCCTGTCGGACTTGAGGATCGCGGGCTGCAAAAAGGCGGCGTGACTGCCGAAAACATCAAAGCTCGCCGCCTTGGAGGGGGTCTAGCATTTGTTGCAAATGCATCAAAGCTAGACTCGACCCCAACTTTCATTTACGCCGCATCCTTCGAGGTGCTGACAAAGCGCCGCATGCTGGCGCTCAAGAGCATGTGGAAAAAGAAGGCGCCCCAGCGGTAACGTCCGCAACGCTTCGTGGTATGAGCACAACCCGCACTATGCGCGCCTTCCTGGGTAATCGTAACAATGATTGCCCGGCTGTTGCGCAAGGCGGAAAAAAATTGAGGCAGCGGCTGTGATGCCAGGTTGGGTTCGAACCAACGTACGCCTACCCTTGCGGGCGGCCCCCTTTCCAATCGGGGCACACGGCATCACCGCCTACCCGAAGCATACACAACCAGGCAACTTCCAATCACAGCGCCGCGTAGTGTAGTTCATGACCGACACCCTCCATCACCCTCGACGACGCGGAGATTCGCGCCGCCTTCGCCCGCCTGGCGCA
>DYKQ01000045.1:0-8280 GCA_020722545.1 Thiomonas intermedia
ATTTCGTCGCCGCCTGGTATGTGAAGGCCGCCGCCTACATCCAGCGCAACCCGGCCATCGACGTGGCCTTCGTCTCCACCAACTCCATCACCCAGGGCGAACAGGTCGCCGCGCTATGGCCCACGCTGCTGCAGGCCGGGGTGAAGATTCGCTTCGCCCACCGCACCTTTCAGTGGAGCAATGAAGGCAAGGGCATCGCCGCGGTGCATTGCGTCATCATCGGCTTCGGCCTGCGCGAGCCGCAGCACTGCGCCCTGTTCGATTACGGCGACGACCTCAAGGGCGACGGCCAGCGCATCGCGGCCAAGCGCATCAATCCCTATCTCGTCGATGCGCCGGATGTGGTGATGACCAGCCGCAGAACGCCGATACAGAACGTGCCGGAGATGGTTTACGGCAGCAAGCCGACGGATGGCGGGCACTTGCTGCTTACGCCCGAAGAGCGCGCCGCGCTGTTGCAGAGCGAACCGCATGCGGCCAAGTGGATACGCCCGTTTCTCGGCGCAGACGAGTTCATCAACAAACTGCCGCGTTATTGCCTGTGGATGGTGGACATTTCTCCGGCAGATTTGCGCGCCATGCCCGAGGTGTATCGCCGGGTGCAGGCGGTCAAAGCGATGCGACTCAAAAGCACCAAGCTGCCTACGCAGGAAAGCGCTGCCACGCCATATCTGTTTCAGGAAAACCGGCAGCCAGACACTCCCTACCTTTTAGTGCCCAGTGTGTCGTCAGAGCGCCGCGAGTTCGTGCCAATTGGTTTCATGCCGCCCGAAGTCATCGCCAGCAATCTGGTGCTCACGATCCCCGAAGCCACGCCCTACCACTTCGCCCTCCTCAACAGCACCCTGCACAACGCCTGGCTGCGCGCCGTGGGCGGCAGGCTCGAAAGCCGTTACCGCTATTCCGCCAGTATCGTTTACAACAACTTCCCCTGGCCCGAACCGACCGCGGCGCAGCGCGCAGCCATCGAGGCCGCGGGCCAGGCCATCCTCGACGCCCGCGCCCGCTATCCCGACGCCACCCTGGCCGACCTCTACGATCCGCTGACCATGCCCGCCGAACTGCGCCGCGCCCACCAGGCCAACGACCGCGCGGTGGACGCCGCCTACGGCTACAAAGGCGACCGCGCGGACGCCCCGCGCGTGGCGTTTTTGTTCAGCCTGTATCAGCGGCTGACCAGCCTGCTGCCGCCCAGCAAAAAAACGCCGCGCGCCTCCTGACCGAAAGCCCGAGGGGAGGCGTGTCTGCTCCCTCTCCACTTGTGGGGAGGGTTGGGGAGGGGAGATTCTTGGTCCCGCCGACAGGAATCGAACCTGTATTTGCCGCTTAGGAGGCAGCCGTTCTATCCATTGAACTACGGCGAGGTGAGCGCCCGGATTGTAGGGGCGCAGGGAGTCGTCGTGCTTGGGGCGCGGATGTCGGGAAATGGCTGTGCGGCGTCCTGCAACTATGCCCAAGGGGCCGGGAACCGCATGACAGCGGTCGTCAGTAGTGAAACCGGAGTTGCACGATTTCCAGCGCATCGCTGACAAGGCGATACACCATGCGATGTTCATCGGTGATCCGCCGCGACCAGAATCCTGCCAGCGCATGTTTCAAGGGTTCTGGTTTGCCTACGCCAGTGAATGGTTCACGCTGAGTTTCCTGAATCAGCTTGTTGATGCGTTCCACCATGCGTTTGTCTTGCTTTTGCCAATAGAGATAATCTTCCCAGGCCTCGTCGGCGAAGATCAGCTTCAATTGGCAAGTTTCCGCTCGACGCCGCTGCCCGCGCTCAACTGTGCAATCGCCGACATCAAGCGTTTGGCGTTGGCAGGAGTGCGTAAAAGATAGGCAGTCTCCTCCAGAGCTTTGAAGTCCTCAAGCGAAAGCATCACAACGGACTGTTTGCCGTTGCGCGTAATGATCAGCGCCTCATGATCGTTACACACTCGGTCCATGGCGCTCGCCAGGTTTGCTCTCACGGAGGTGTAGGTCAGTGTATCCATATCGGGCTCCTTGTATGTACAAGTTAATGTACAACCCGACCCGGGAGATGTCCAGCGTGGATGTAACGCGCTGCAGGTCAGGCTGGCTATGGCGTGCCGACGGCTTATAAGCCTGGGGGACTTGCAGAGCGCGCGATCTGCGGGCGCGCAGGGCTCAGCGGCTGTCGCGCAGGCGCTGGTGGAGGTGCTCGGCGATGGCGTCGCGGGTCTGCTGGGCCAGGGCGCGGCGGCTGGGCGCGCGCAGCGGGGGCAGGTAGTTGACTTCCACGCGCAGGGGGGCGGCGGCGCTCATGCGCCACAGGCTGCCGACCATGGTTTCGTCGCCCACATACGAGGCGGCGCGGCTGAAGCGGCCGCTGCGCTGGTCGGCGTAGAACAGCAGCACGGGTTGCACCGCGGCGGGGCACTCTTTGGTGCAGGCGGCCTGGAACAGATTGGCGTGAAAGGGCAGCAGATCGTGGCCGTAGCCGGTGGTGCCCTCGGGGAACACGCCGACATGGTCGCCGTCTTGCAGGCATTGCGCCATCTGGTGGATGACGCGCACCACGTCTTGCGCGCGCTCGCGCTCGATGAACAGCGTGCCCACGCCGCGCACCAGCGGGCCGATGAGGGGCCATTGCGCCGCCTCGGACTTGGAGACGAAGCGCACGGGCTGCACGGCGTTGATAGCGAAGATGTCGATCCACGACACATGGTTGGCGGCCACGAGGGACGGGGCTTGCTGCGGCGCGCCGTTGACCTGCAAGGCAATGCCGCTGAGACGCAGCAGCTCGGCCGACCAGTCGCGGATCTGTTGCTGTTTTCCAGCCGCGTCGAGCTGGGGAAACAGTTGACGCACGATGCGCTGGCCGCGCAGGGCGTGGGCGCTGAGCCGGGCCAGCCGCGCGGCGAAACGCACCGGCGCGCTGACGCGGCGCAGCACGGGGGCCGACGTCTGGGCGGGCGGCTCGGAGAGTGCGAGCAGCGGGTTTTCGGCGCGTTCCGGCGCGGTGTTCATGCAGGAGTGGCGACGGGCTGCGCGCTCCACACCACGCGGCCGTCGATCACGGCGTGCCGCACGCGGCCAGGCAGTTCCTGCTCGGCCAGGGGGGTGTGACGGCTCTGGCTTTGCAGCGCGGCAGGCAGGGCGCGCCAGCGGGCCTGCGGATCGACGAGGATGAGCTCGGCCGCCGCGCCTGCTTCCAGCGTGGCGGGGGGCAGACCGGCGGCCCGCGCGGCGCGGTGGCCCACGCAGCCCAGGGCCTTGACCAGCGGCAGGCCGCTGTCGGCGGCGAACTGCAGCGCGGTGGACAGCAGCAGCTCCAGCCCGGTGGCGCCGGGCGCGGCGTCGGCGAAGGTCCGGGTTTTGTCGTCGGCGCTGATGGGGGTGTGGTCGGAGCAGAGGGCGTCGATGGCGCCATCGGCCAAGGCGGCGCGCAGGGCGTCGCGGTCTCTGCTCTGGCGCAGCGGCGGGTCGAGCCGGGCGCGGGCGTCGAAGTAGCCGATGTCGAGGTCGGTGAGCATCAGGTTGTTGATCGAGACGTCGCAGGTCAGCGGCAGCCCTTCGGCCTTGGCTTGGCGCACCAGCGCAACGCCTGCGGCGCTGGAGAGCTTGCTCACATGCACGGCGCATCCGGTGGCGCGCATGAGTTCGAACAGGGTGTGCAGGGCCACGGTTTCGGCCATGACGGGCACGCCGCTCAGGCCCAGCCGCTGCGCATAGGCGCCGCTGGCGGCGATGCCGCCGCGGCTGAGCGAGGCGTCCTGCGCGCGCAGCCAGACCTTGTAGCCGAAGGTGCTGGCGTATTGCATGGCGCTGTAGAGCACCTTGGTGTCGGCCACGGGCGTATCGGCCTGGGAAAAACCGATGCAGCTCGCACGGGTGAGTTCGGCCATTTCGCTCAGACGCTCGCCCTTGAGACCCTTGGTGAGCGCGCCCAGCGGATAGACCCGTGCGCTTTTGATGCGGCGGGCGCGCCAGCGCAGCATTTCCACCAGACTGGGTTCGTCGAGCACGGGGTCGGTGTCGGGCGAGCAGACCACGCGGGTGACGCCGCCGACCAGCGCCGCGCCCAATTCGGTTTCCAGCATGCCCTCGTGCTCATAGCCGGGCTCGCCCAGGCGGGCGCAGAGGTCGATGAGGCCGGGCAGGACGAGCAGGCCGCGCGCGTCGAGCGTCTGGTCGGGGGTGAAGCCTTCGGGCGCTTTGCCCACGGCGACGATGCGCTCGCCGGAGATGGCGATATCACCCTCGGTATCGAGACCGCGCAGCGGGTCGATGAGGCGGCCGCCGCGGATCAGAAGTTGCGTGGTGCTCATGCGGGGCTTTCGGTGGAGGCGACGATGGACAGCACGGCCATGCGCACGGCGATGCCGAAGCGCACCTGGTCGAGGATGACGCTGCGCGGGCCATCGGCCACCGCGCTGTCGATCTCGACGCCGCGGTTGATCGGCCCGGGGTGCATGACGATGACATCGGGCTGGGCCAGTGCCAGGCGCTCGGGCGTGAGGCCGTAGGTCATGTTGAATTCATGCGCGGACGGCAGCAGTGCGCCCGACATGCGCTCGTTCTGCAAGCGCAGCATCATGATGACGTCGGCGCCGCGGATGCCCTCGGCCATGTCGTGACAGACGCGCACGCCCATGTCGCGCAGATTGTCGGGCGCCAGGGTCTTGGGGCCGACGGCGCGCACCTCGGCGGCGCCCAGCGTGGTGAGCGCGTGAATGGCCGAACGCGCCACGCGCGAATGCACGATGTCGCCGACGATGGCCACGGTGAGGTTGCTGAAGTCGCCCTTGAAATGGCGGATGGTGTACATGTCCAGCAGCCCCTGGGTGGGGTGGGCATGACGGCCATCGCCGGCGTTGACGATGTGCACATGCGGGGGGGTGTGCTGGGCGATGAGAAAGGGCGCGCCGCTGTCGGCATGGCGCACGACGAATACATCGGCATCCATCGCTTCGAGGTTGGCGATGGTGTCGAGCAGGCTCTCGCCCTTGCTCGTGCTGGAACGCTGGATGTCGAGGTTGAACACATCGGCCGACAGGCGTTGCGCCGCGATTTCGAAGGTGGTGCGGGTGCGGGTGCTGTTTTCGAAGAACAGGTTGAACACGCTCTTGCCGCGCAGCAGCGGGACTTTTTTCACTTCGCGGCTGCCGAAGCTCACAAAGCCCTGCGCGGTGTCGAGGATGTGCGTGAGCACGTCGCGCGGCAGGCCTTCGGGGGTGAGCAGGTGGCGCAGCTCGCCGTTTTTGTTGAGCTGGGGGTTATGGGCGCGGGTCATGTTCACCAACTCGGTTTATTTGCTCATGAGAAAACGCCGGGCCGCCCCAAGTTTTCTCATCCCCCTCGGGGGGCCTGACGCGCAGCGGCAGGTCTGGGGGCGCTCTCAAGGAAACGCAGGGCCGCCCCAAGTTTCCTTGACCCCCACGGGGGGCGGGCTGGGCGCAGCCCGGCCCTGGGGCGCTCACCAGATCGAAACGAAAGCGGATGCCCTCGGCCACGTCTTCATCGCGCAGCAGCGCCAGCGAGACTTCTGGGGGCAGATCGAGAAGCGTGGCGGCGGCGATCTGCGGACAGATGGGCAGCTCGCGGCCGCCGCGATCAACCAGCACCGCCAGGTCGATGCGCGCCGGACGGCCGAAATCGAACAGCTCGTTCATCGCGGCGCGGATGGTGCGGCCGGTGTGCAGCACGTCGTCGATCAGCAGCACGGCCTGATCGGCGATGGACACCGGCAGCGCGGTGCGGTTGGCGCTGGGGTGCAGGCCGCGGGTGGCGAAGTCGTCGCGGTGAAAGGTGGACGAGACCACGCCGTAGGGTTGCGCCAGTTGCAGGTCGGCGTGCAGCCGTTGCGCCAGCCAGGCGCCGCCGGAATAGATGCCGATGAGCAAGGGCGGCTCGACCTGCGCCGCGACAGTGCTGCGAACTTGCGCGAGCAATTGGGCGTAGAGCGCCTCGGCGTCTGGAGGGGCGGCGATTGGGGAAGCAGGAGCAAAAGGCATGGTCAGCGTTGCTGCAGGTATTGTTCGACGATGAGCCGGGCGGCGGCGCTGTCCACGTCGTCGGCGCCGTCGTCTTCGGCAGCGACCGAGGTGTAGCGTTCATCCACCAGCGTCACGGGCAGCCCGAAGCGGCCTTCAAGCTGGCGGGCGAAACGCTGGGCGTGGGCGGTATTGTCGTGCGCGGCGCCGTCGGGGTGCAAGGGCAGGCCGACCACGAGTTGCTGCGGCTGCCACTCACGAATGAGCGCGGCGATGGCGGCGAACTTGAGGTCGTTGCGATCGGCGCGCAGGGTGCGCAGCGCCGTGGCGCTGCGGGTGAGGCTGTTGCCCACCGCCGTGCCGATGCGCTTGGCGCCCCAGTCGAAACCCAGAACCGTAATCTCACGGCCCGCAACGAGGTGCATGGTCTCAGGCATGCCCTGCGGTCTGCGACAACATGGCCGGGTTGAAGCCCAGCAGCGCCATGGCGGCGTTGAAGCGGGCTTCCACCGGGGTGTCGAACAACACGATGGGGTCGGCCTCGACGGTGAGCCAGCCGTTCTGGCCGAGTTCTTCTTCGAGTTGCCCGGCGCTCCAGCCTGAGTAGCCCAGGGCGATGAGCGTGCGCGTCGGCCCGTCGCCCGCGGCCATGTGTTCGAGCACGTCCTTGGAGGTGGTCATCTGCAGGCCGCCGGGAATGTCGAGGCTGGAGGCGTAGGCCGTATCGGTGGTTTCGTGCAGCACGAAGCCGCGCTCGGTCTGCACCGGGCCGCCTTGCAGCACAGGCTGCGAGGCATGCAGTCCCGCGTGGTCGAGGCCAATGCGTTCGAACAATTCCTTGACGGTAATGTCCGAAGGGCGGTTGATGATCAAGCCGAGCGCGCCGCGCGCCGAGTGCTCGCAGACGTACACCACGGTACCGGCAAAGTTCTCGTCGGCCATGCCCGGCATGGCGATCAAAAACTGGTTGCTCAGATTGGAGGCGTCGGGGCGAGGGTTCATGGGGTGGAGTTTATCGCGCCGGGCCGCAGATTTTGCGCTGCTGCCGGGTTATGGTTGATCTCCATTCTTTCCTGAACCCTACGCACATGCCGCCTTCCATCGCCGACCGTCCCGCCAGCTCTGCCGTGGAAAAACTGCCGCTCGGCCTGGTCTGGCTGCGCCGAGATCTGCGACTGCACGACAACGCGGCGCTGCATGCCGCCCTGCGCGCCTGCGACAAGGTGGCGCTGGCGTTTGTGTTCGACCGCGACCTTCTCGATCCGCTGCTGCAGCGCGGGCTGCACGCGGATCGGCGGGTGGAGTTCATCCTGGCGGCGGTCGCGGAAATCGACGCCGCTTTGCGCGCGCGCGGCGCGGCGCTGATCGTGCGACACGCCCGTGCGCGCGAGGCGATTGCCGCGCTGGCCGCCGAGCTGGGCGCGCAGGCGGTGTTTTGCGGACGCGACGATGAGCCCGAAGCGCTCGCGCGCGATGGAGCCGTTGAGCGCGCCTTGCGGCAAGATGGGCGGGCGCTGCGTATCGTCAAGGAGCACATGATTTTCGAGCGCGATGAGGTGTTGACGGCGCAGGGCAAGCCGTACTCGGTCTTTACGCCCTACCGCACCGCCTGGCTGGCGCGGTACGCCGCACAGCCGCAGCAGCCCGTGGATAGCACGGTGACGTCCGCCCGGCTGGCTGCGCTGCCCGCGGCGTTGCGGCAACCGTTGCCCGCCTTGTCCGAGCTGGGTTTGCGCCGTCGAATTTGCACGAGCTGAAACTGCCGCTGGGCGCGTCTGGCGCGGCGGCGCTGGTGGACGACTTCAGTCGTCGTATCGATGATTACGATCAGGCGCGCGACTACCCGGCGCGCAAGGGGCCGAGCTATCTCTCGGTGCATCTGCGCTTCGGCACGGTGTCCGTGCGCAAACTGGTCGCGCTGGCTTGGGCGCGGCAGCAGGCGGGCAGCGAGGGGGCCAGGGTCTGGCTGTCCGAGCTGGTGTGGCGCGACTTTTATTTTCAGATTCTTCACCACCATCCGCATGTGGTGAATGCGGCTTTCAAGCCGGTTTACGACCGCATTCAATGGCGCAACGACCCGGATCAGTTTGCCGCCTGGTGCGAAGGTCGCACCGGCTATCCGCTGGTGGACGCGGCCATGCGCCAGATCAACCAGACCGGCTCTATGCACAACCGGCTGCGCATGGTGGTGGCGAGTTTTCTGACCAAAGACCTGTGCATCGACTGGCGCTGGGGCGAGCGCTACTTTGCCGATCATCTCAACGATTTCGATCTGGCGGCGAGCAGCGGCTGCGATGCGCAGCCGTACTTCCGCATTTTCAACCCGGTG
>DYKQ01000045.1:8380-19036 GCA_020722545.1 Thiomonas intermedia
GAAACCGAGGTGGAAACCGCGGCGGGGGCAGCGTCTGCGCTCTGGGCCACGGGCGTCAGCGGCACAGCCTGCATGCGGGCAGAGGCGTCAGCGCCATAAACCGCGGCGAGCGCCACCGGGTTGTAGATCAGCGCGGCGTCCCCGTTGGGCAGCACGGAAATCCCGGCCAGACCCGGCACGCGCGAGAGCTGCGGCCCCAGGTTTTTCACCACCACTTCGCGGTTGCCCACGACTTCATCGACCTGAATGGCCACACGCTGCGTGGCGCTTCGAATCACGATCACGGGCACGCTTTTGCCGAACGGCTCGCTGCTGCCGCCCGATTGCCCGAGCAAGGCGCCCAGCCAGTAGAAGGGCAGGGTGCTGTCGGCATAGGTGATGGATTGGGTGCGCGCGGCGTTGGCGATCTGCTCGGGCTTGAAGCGCAGCACGATGTCCACCAGATTGGCGGGCACGGCATACACGGCAGCGCCGGTGCGCAGCAAGACCACGTGGGTGATGGCGGTGGTCAGCGGCAGCAGCAGGGTGAAGCGAGCGCCGGAGCCCGGCTGGTTGTCGAGCAGCACGCGACCGCCCAGGGCGTTGACTTCGGTGCGCACCACGTCAAGGCCGACGCCGCGGCCAGCGACGGCGGTGGTGCTCTCGGCGCTGCTGAAGTTCGGGCGGAAGACCAGTTGCGTGAGTTCGTCTTCAGATAAGGGCTGATCTGGCGCGACCAGGCCGAGGCGCTCGGCCTTGGCGCGGATGGCGCCGTAGTTGAGGCCGCGCCCGTCGTCGGCCAGGGTGATGACGATTTCGTTGCCGTCCTGCCGCAGGCTCAGGGTGATGGAGCCGACTTCGGGCTTGCCCGCCGCCTTGCGTTCTTCCGCAGTCTCGATGCCGTGCGCCACGGCGTTGCGCAGCAAGTGGTCGAAGCTGCTGGAAACGCGTTCGAGCACGCCGCGGTCGAGCTCAATGGCGCCGCCGATGATTTCCAGGCGCACCGCTTTGTTCAGGTCTTTGGCGGCCTGACGCACGGTGCGGTAAAGCCGCTCGGACAGGCTGTCGAACTCGACCATGCGCGTGCGCAGCAGGTCGCGCTGCAGCTCGCGGGTCTGGCGCGCCTGGCGGGTCATGTCGTCGTCGACTTCGCGCAGCAGACGGCTGAGCGTGCCCTGCACCAGGGCGATGTCGTTGACCGACTCGGCCATCATGCGGGTGAGTTCCTGCGCGCGGGTGAAGCGGTCGAATTCGAGCGGGTCGAAGTCGCGGTTTTCGTCGCGCGCGGCCTGCACCTGCGCGCTCATCTGCGCCTCGGCCTGAATTTCGATTTCGCGCACCTGTTGGCGCAGACGGTTGAGGTTGTCGCTCAGATCGTCCACCGAAGTGCGGATGGCGCCGAACTCGTTTTCCAGCCGGGCGCGCGAAATGGTGATTTCGCCCGCCTGATTGACCAGACGGTCGAGCAGTCCGGCGCGCACGCGCACAGCCTGTGCGGCGATACGCGGCGCGAGGGGACGGTTGACCGGCTCGGCCGCAGCAGGCGTGGCAGCCGTAGTGACGGCCTGCGCAGGCAGCGACTGGGCCGACGCAGCGGTGTCGGGCTCGGCGCTTGGGGTGAACACCTCGGAAACGGTGGCCGCCGGGAGGTCGGCCAGCTGGCTTTCGCCGCGCTGTGCCGCGCTGCACAGGCGGTCGAAGCGGGTGTTGAGATGGTCGAAACGGCCCAGCAGCTCGGCCAGATCGGCCTCGCTGACCGGCGCACTGGCCGTCAGGGTGTCGATGTCGGATTCGAGGCTGTGCGCCAGGTCGCCGAGCTGCATGGCGCCGGCCATGCGCGCACTGCCTTTGAGCGTGTGCAGCGCCCGCATGGCTTGCGCCGCGGGTGCGGTATCCAGCGGATGCTGTTCCCACTGGCGCAGGCTGGCGGCCAGTGCGGGCAGCAGTTCGTTGGCCTCTTCCTCGAAAATCGGGAACAGGTCGGGATCGATGGTGTCGACCAACTGGTTGGCAGACGCAGCAGAATGGGCTGCGCTGGCCTGCGGCTGCGGCGCTTCGGCCCTGGTCGGCTCAGGGGTTGCGGGCGCAAGCTCAGGCGCGGCGATTTGTTCGGGCTGGTCAGCTGGTTCTGCCGTGCGGGTCAACTCGGTGACCGACTCGGCGCTCGGCTGGGCATTCTGGGCCAGCGCAGCTTCCTGCAGGGCTTCGAGCCGGGCGAGCAGCCCGGCCTGCACGGGCTTGAGGAAGCCCGCGGCAAACTGGTGCAGCAGTTGTTTGATGTCGTCGGCCGCCTGTGACAAGGCGTCGAGATCGGCCGGACGCGCGGCGTGCGCGGGCAGCTCGCGCAGGGCGTCGAGCGCATGCTCGGTCTGGCTGGCGAGATCGGCCACGCTGCGCAGGCCGACGGTGGCCGAACTGCCGGCGAGCTTGTGCGCCGAAATGACGGCCGCATCGCCGAGCGCCTGGGCGGGATCGGTCAGCCAGTCGTGAATGTCGCTGTGCAGATGGCGCGAGAGTTCGTCGGCTTCGGCCAGGTAAATGTTGTAGAGCGGAGTGGGAATGCGCAGCTCGCCGATCTGGCGGTAGCCGGGTTCGCTTTCGTCACTGATCTCGGGCGTTGCCGGTTCGGCGGCGGTGTCAGACGGGGGGGCGTTCTGCGCGGAGACGGCCGCCTCGAACTCAGCCATGTCAGCTTCTTCTGCCTGGGGTAGATCGACAGCGGGCAGATCGACAGCGGGTGCATCGGCCTGAGCAATCTCGACCACGGGCATCTCGGCCGAAGGCATCGGCTCGGGCGCCAGGGTGTGATGGGGAAGTTCGAGGTCGATGCCTTCGAACAGCGCATTGAAGTCGGTGGGTTCGTGCTGGGCCTCCGGTTCTGGCGCTGCTGGTTCGGGCGCTGCTGGTTCGCGGGGCGATTCCGTCGCTTCATCTGCGGCGGGCTCGGCGGCCATTGAGGGTTCGTCAGGTGCGTCGTGCAGGGTGGGCAACGCGGGCTCGGCGGACTCGCCTGCCGCATAGGCCTCGGCGGCACGGCGCAGGGGCTCGCTGCTGAAGGCCTCGGCCTGACCGTGCTGGATCGCCGCGGTCCATTCGCCAAGCTGGGTGAGCGCGTGCGCGGCCAGGTTGAGCAAGGGCGGCGAGGCCCGGTGTTGATCGGCGATTTGGCGGTTGAACACTTGTTCGAGCGCCCAGGCGGCTTCGCCATAGTCGCGCAGGCCGACCATGCGCGAGCTGCCTTTGAGGGTGTGAAAAGCGCGGCGCAGGCTGGTGAGCGCGCCTTCGTCGTCGAGATTGGCGTGCAGTTGCTGCAGTTGTTCGCGGCCGCTTGCGATGACCTCCCGGGCTTCCTCCAGGAAGATGTCGATCAGTTCGTTTTCGGCATCGTTTTCGGGCTCGGCAGGCGGGGTCGACTCTTGGGCGGATTCAGGCGTGACAGTCGGCTCGGCCGGGGTTGCGGGCGCCTCTTGCGCGGGGGCGGCGTCTGTCTCCTGGGGCGGGTGAGCTGCACTCGGCCGTTCAATCACACCTTCGCTGGGCACGCTCAGCATCTGCGCCGGAAGATCGGGTACGCCGGCCAGGGCGGCCTCGGCGTGCAACTGGGCCAGGCGTTGCTGCGCCTGCTCGGGCGGCAGCCCCTGGGCGATGTCGTCCTTGAGTTGCTGCGCCGCGTGCTCGATGTCTTGCTGCAGGGTGGGCGGGGCGGTGCGCTGAGTGGAGGGAACGACGGCGCGCAGCTCTTTTTTGTCGGCGTCGAACACGAACAGGGTTTTGGCCAGCTCGGGTTGGTAGGACAGCATGTCGACCAGGAAGCCGAGCACGCCGATATTGCTGGCCAGGGCGTCGAAGCGCTGGCTGTCGGTCGGCGCATCGTCGGCCACGAGGCTGTCGATTTCGGTGCGCAGGTAGCTCAGCGCCTGGCTGGCGACATCGACCCCGAGCACCGAGAACACGCCGCGCATCTGCGACAGCAGATGAGGCGCCTGCGCCAGATCGGGCTTGTGCGACGGGTCGCGGAAATAGGCGTCGAGCAGTTTCTCGACGGTGTTCATGTCGGCGCGCAGTTCCTGCACCACGCTGCCCATGGTCTGCGACTCGGAGGCCTGGCGGAACAGGTCTTCCATCCAGTCGGCCAGCGGGTCAGGCGTTTGGCCGTTGGCGCTCTGGTCGAGCCGTCGCGCGAGGATTTGTGAGCGCTCCAGAAATCGCTGCTCTTCGGGACGGAAGTGGACAAAGGTGATTTCGAGAAACAGAATGGCGGTGGCGACATCGAGCGCGCGCTCGGGGGTGAGAAAGTCGCTTCGCGCGCTGATTTTCTGGAACAGACCCGCAAGCGATTGCGGCAGCGCTTCGCTGCCCGGCGTGAGGGCGCGCAGGGGTCGTTCCAGCGCCTGGGTGAGATCGACCAGGCGGGCCATGCGCGCGGGATCGAGGTGCGTCTGCGCGTGACCGGCCAGAGCGCTCCAGGCGTCGCGCAGGGTTTGCACGCGCTTGCGGACCTGCTGCACCAGGGCGGGGTCGATCAGGCCGAAATGGCTTTGGTGGTAATCGGCAAACGGCGCGGCAGCGAGATGCAGCCGGTTGTCAATGGCTCGCAGCACCGGAAGGGATTGCGCGGTGACGTCGCCATCGCCGTGCAGCGACTGGGCGCAAAAGAAGGCGAGGTCGTGCCCCAGTCTTTGGGGGGCGGGGCTTTGCCCCTGCAACTGGCTGCGCAGTTGCAGGTTGAGGCGGTTGAGCAGCCGCTTGATGTCGAGATCGGGCGTGAGCAGGCCGCTGCCGATGGCTTCGAACAGACCGCGCGCGAGCCACCACAGGCTGGCCGTCGGCCCCGCGCTGCTGCCCTGCGCCCGACGCGCGACGGCGTCGAGCGTCTGCATGGCGGAGGCGGTCTGCTGGCCGCGCAGCACATGCAGCAAGCCCATTTCGAACTGGGTGCGATCATCCGGCGTCAGGGCGCGTACAGGAGCGCCTGCGGCGTCGGTGACGGGCGGAGCGTCCGGCCAGGTCCAGTCGTAGTCCCACAGGTCGGCCGGGTGGATGCGCTCGGCCTGAGCCAGTTCCATCAGGTCGCGGTACTGCGGATACAGCTTGAGCGCCGGTTCATTTTTGCCCGCCCGCTGGGCCTCGAGAAAATCGACCAGGGCGTTGAAGCCGGCCTCGAAACGCTGCAGCGCGGTGTTGTCGAGTTTTTCCGGATGGTCGATGAGTTGATCGAGCGCGTTCTCGGCGGCCTGCATCAGGCGCGCCGCGCCAAAGAAACCCAGCAGTTCGATGGCGCCTGCGGCCTGGTGCACCTGGGTGCGGGCGGTGCGCAGACCCGTTTTTTCGGCCTGGACCGAACCGAGCGCGCCGTCGTCCTGCTGCTGGGCGGCGCGCTTGAGCGCGGTGCGGGCGGACTGGAGGTTGTCGCTGATCTGATCGAGCAGCCAGGCCAGAGGCCCCATGTCCGTCTCAGGGGCGGGCGCCGCGGCGGGCTTAGAAGCGGAGACTGTGTTCATGCCGGAAAACGCGAGGGACGGACGTTGGAATGCAAACGAGGAAGGCGGATCAGTTGATCTTGAATCGCGAGACGGACTGGCGCAGATCGTCGGCGACGCGCGCGAGGTCGCGCACCAGCGAGGCGGTGGAGCGCGTGCCTTCGGAGGTCTGCTCGGTCACGGTGAAAATGGTCTGGATGTTGTCGGCCACCTTGTTGGCGGAACTGGCTTCAACCTGGGTCTGTTGCGAAATCTGCGCAATCAGTTCGGCAAGCTGGCGCGACACCGCGTCGATCTGGGTCAGCGCAGCGCCGGCGTTGTCGGCCAGCTTGGCCCCTTCGACCACGCCCTGCGTGCTCTTTTCCATGGCGGCCATGGCGTCTTGGGTGTCGGTCTGAATGGTGCGCACCAGTGCGGCAATCTGCTTGGCCGACTCGGCCGAGCGCTCGGCCAGTCGCTGCACTTCCTCGGCCACCACCGAGAAGCCGCGACCCGCTTCACCCGCTGACGCGGCCTGAATGGCAGCGTTCAAGGCCAGCACGTTGGTCTGTTCGGTAATGTCGGAAATCAGCTCGGTGATTTCGCCGATCTCCTGCGACGATTCACCCAGCCGCTTGATGCGCTTGGAGGTGTCTTGAATCTGTTCGCGGATGCTGTTCATGCCGTCGATGGAGTCGCGCACGGCGCGCTGCCCCTGCTCGGCGGCCTGCAGCGACTGGTTCGCCACCTCGGCCGATTGCTGCGCCTGAACCGACACCTGGTTGATGCGCTGCGCCATGTCGAGCACGGACTGACCGGTTTCACGAATTTTTTTGAGCTGCTCGTCGGCGCTCAGCATCAGGCGGTCGGACGTGGTCTGCGCTTCAGAGGCGGCTTTGCCCACCTGGTCGGCGGTTTGCTGCACCTGTCCCACCAGGGTGCGCAGTTCTTCCACGGTGTAGTTCACCGAGTCGGCGATGGCGCCGGTGATGTCTTCGGTCACGGTGGCCTGCTGGGTGAGGTCGCCTTCGGCCACGGTCTGCAGTTCGTTCATCAACCGCAGAATGGCGGCCTGATTCGACTCGTTGGTGCGGCGGGCTTCCAGCTCTTGACGCTCGGTTTGCCGACGCTGCAGTTCCACCAGTGAGGCGCGTTGGCGCGCTTCGTTGAGCATGATGTAGATCAGATCGGTGGCGGCGATGATGGCCAGCAGGCCCAGCAGGGCGAGGAGCAAAATCGCCGACCAGCTCACGCCGGTGCGTGCCGAATACAGGCTTTGCAGCTGATTGAGGTTGTCGTAGAGCTGGCCGGATGAGGCGAGCACCGCGTTTTGCGCCTCACGCGCCGAGGCCAGGCTGGGCAGGTTGGACAGCAGGGTGCGGGCGGTGGCTTCGGTCTTGGCATAGGTCTGGATCAGGCTTTGCAACTGTTGACGCGATTGCGGATCGGCAATGGCCGTGAGTTGCAGGTCGGCATTGCCGTCCAGCAGTCCCTTGCTCAGAGCCTTGAATGTGGTCAGATCCTTGCCGAGGGTGAATACGGCTTCGGGTCGCACGCCTTGAAACGACAGAAAAGCGTTGGCTGATTTGTCGATGCGCTGGGTCAGCATGGTGAGCTGGCTCGCGGCGCTGATATTGCTCGACGGCGCGTGTTGCTGCAGCAGCAGCGAGGTCAGCGTCTGGGCGCTGTCGAGCAGGGCATCGGTCTGGCGGTTGATGTCGGTGAGCTGCTGGGCAGTCGTCGTCAGCACGCCTTCCTGCTTGGCGAGCAGGTCGGCGTTCTTCACGCTGGTCTCGGTTTCCGGGCCGATCTTGTCGAGCAGCGCCTGACCGCCAGCGGGCACGCTGGTTTGCTGCAGGACGGCAACTTCCGCTTTCAGGGCCTTGGCGCTGGAACGCACGGTGGCGAAAGCTTCTTTTTTGCCCAGCAGCGCTGCGTTCATCGAACGCGCCAGACGCTGCGACTGGGTCAGCGCCGAGCCGGAGGCTTCGATCTGGCGGGCCGAGTCGGACGTTCCGCGCAGCACCACAATCAGGGTCAGACCGAGCAGCACCAGTGAGATGATGAGCAGCACGCCGAAAAAGCGCTGTTGCTGGGCCAGCATCATGCGGCTGATCACCGGCAGCCGCAGAATCAGCGGGCGGTTGCCCTGGGCTTGACTCAGAATTGCGCCAGGGTCGCCGATGCTGGAATCGATCTGCAGGGTTTCCTGCCCGCCCAGACCGAGCGCCGTCGGCGCAATTTCGGTATTGCCTGACGATTCGTTTTTTTTCGTTCCGAAAAGGGACGAGAGTAAGGACATGACCGCTCCGTGATACGTGTTGTGAGTTAAGGAGGCAAACCGGCAGATGACGGTTGACTAAAAACAGTCACTGCGCAGTAAAGCAAATTCAGCAAATTCAGCAAAATCTCGCGTCGATCAAAATTTCAGGTGACGCTCAGGAATTGTTCGTTTTCGGCCAGGGTCGGCAGGTCGACCTCATGCCAGAGGTTCTGCTCGGCATCGCGATATGTGGTTTTCAGCCAAGGGCGCGCTCCTTCACCAGGCCCCTCCTCTTGAACGCCGAGAACTTTCTGGAGTTGATCGGGGTTGCGCAGCCCGACCAGTTGATCGACCAGCAGGGCGGCGTTGATGTCGAGCGCCGGGGCGAACTGGATGAGCCGGGCCTGCGGCGTCAGGGCAATGGCGCCTTCGCCCATGAACCGGCCCAGATGCACCACGCCGCAGACCTGGCCCCGCAGATTGACCAGGCCCAGGAACCAGGGCAGGGCGTGCGGCAGCGGGGCGCAGTGCTGCATGGGCGAAATCTCGCCCGAGAACTCCAGGGGCAGCAAAAAGCGCCACTGCCCCGCCAGCACGGCCAGCCAGCGCGAAGGGGATTGCCCGCTTTGCGCGGCCGTCAGGCGTTGTGCGAGATGGGTCTGGAATTCGCGCAGCGAGGCTCTGGACATGGGCGGAGACGTTGGGTGAAAGACGAATCGGTGCGTACGAGCGTGAGCTTCAGGCGATGGCGCGGATCTTGTCGAGCAACTCGGTGGCGTTCACCGGCTTGGTGACATAGTCGGACGCCCCTTGACGCATGGCCCAGACCTTGTCGGTTTCGAGCTTCTTGCTGGTGCACATGATGACGGGAATGCCTGAGAAATTGGGGTCGCGCGTGATCTGTCGGGTGAGTTGAAAGCCGTTCTGGCCGGGCATCACCACATCCATCAGAATCAGATCGGGCTTCACGGCCGCGAGCATGGCCAGCGCCTGCTCGCCGTTTTCCGCCGTGTTCACCGCAAAGCCGTGCTTGGTGAGCAGGTCGGAGAGGAAATACAGCTCGGTCTTGGAATCGTCAACGATGAGAATATTGTGTACGGGCATGGCGGATGAAAAGAGGAGCGAGAAGATCGATCAGGAGCCGGTCGCAGCAGCAGGCTGGCTGGCGTTCAGGTGCCGCTTGACCGCGTCGAGCAGTTGGTCCTTGGTGAAGGGCTTGGTCAGATAGTCTTGCGCGCCGACCATGCGGCCGCGCGCCTTGTCGAACACGCCGTCCTTGCTGGAGAGCATGACCATGGGGATATGGGAAAACTTGCCGCTGCGGCGGATGACGGCCACGGTCTGATAGCCATCGAGCCGGGGCATCAGAATGTCGCAGAAAATCAGGTCGGGCTTGTGGTCGTTGACCTTGGACAGGGCGTCAAAGCCGTCTTCGGCGAGCAGCACCTCATAGCCGGCCTGCTTGAGAAAAATCTCGGCGCTGCGGCGAATGGTGTTGCTGTCATCGATGACCAACACTTTGAATGGGCTGGTAGGCGCAACCATGCACATCCTTTGCAAAAGGGGAAAAGGAAAAACGCTGAAAAAAGCTACGGTGACTTGCCGTTCCCGATCAAACCGGCGCCCTCTCAAAAAATGACGCCGTCTAGACCGGCACCATTTCGAAATCTTCTTTGCGCGCACCGCATTCGGGGCAGGTCCAGTTCATCGGCACATCGGCCCAACGCGTACCCGGTGCAATGCCGCTTTCTGGATGGCCCTCGGCTTCTGAGTAAATGAAGCCGCAGATCAGGCACATCCAACTGCAAAATTCTTGTTTGTCCACAGCGTATCGGGGTAGAGGAGAAGATTCAACGATTCTATGGCGCGCTGTTGCATTTTGACCTACAAGGCAGGCGTCGCTGCGCAGGATCAAGTAGCGCTTGGTCAAGATCATGGCAAGGTCGATGCGGAGCCAGGCTTGCGCCGACCTGCAGTCGCACTACCATGCCAGCATGATGACCGAATCCACAGAATCCCCCCCCGCCGTGATGTTCTTCAACGCGGCTGACCCCAGCGGCAGCGCGGGGCTCGCGGCCGATCTGGCGTCGTGCTCGGCCGTGGGCTGCCATCCCCTGCCGGTGACGACCGCGCTCTGGGTGCGCGATACCGCAGAGATTTTCGACACCATCGAGATCGAGGCCGACGCCGTGGTGGAACAGGCGCGGGCCGTGCTCGAAGACGTCGAGATCTCGGCCTGGAAGGTCGGCTTTCTCGGCAGCGTCGACGTGGTCAATGCCGTGGCCGAACTGCTGGCTGACTACAGTCAGGTGCCGCTGGTCACCTATGCCAGCAATTTCCACGTGCTCGAAGAGTCGCAGACCGACGATTACATCAAGGCGATGCAGGATCTCATCCTGCCGCAGACCCGCGTGCTCAGCGGCAACCAGAGCACGCTCACCCAGTTGCTGCTGCCCGAGTGGGAGGGCGAAGCGCCGCCCACGCTCGATGCGCTGATGCAAAAGTCGCAGCAGCTCGGCGTTCAATACCTGCTGGTGACCGGCATCGTGGCCGGAGAGGGCAAGGTGGAGAACGTGCTGATGAGCCCGCGGCGGGTGTTGCTGCGCGAGAGTTTCGAGCTGTTCGAGGCCGGGTTCACGGGCGCGGGCGATACCTTGTCGGCGGTGCTCGCCGCGATACTCGCCAATGGCGCCAAGCTCGACCAGGCGGTGCATGAGGCCATCGAATACCTCGATCATTGCCTCGATTTCGGCTACCGCCCCGGCATGGGACAGGTGGTGCCCGACCGCTTCTTCTGGGCGCAGCCCGCCGACGAGGAAGGCGACATGCCGAGCGAGCCGGGCACGCCGACCTTGCAGTGACCTCGGGGCCTCGGGGACGTCTGGCATTCCGCGGCCCGAGCGCCAGTCAAACAACCCATATCCCGTTTTCTTCTCATCGCCTTGCTAGGAGTCT
>DYKQ01000046.1 GCA_020722545.1 Thiomonas intermedia
TGGTGGCCAGGGGCAGAATCGAACTGCCGACACGCGGATTTTCAGTCCGCTGCTCTACCAACTGAGCTACCTGGCCAAAATTTCAGAAGCTGCCTGCGCAAAAGCGATTTTTTGGAGCGCGGCATTTCAGAAAAACGAGCATCCTAGCAAAATTTTTCAAGGCACTTGCAATGTCCGGCTCGCAGCGGCTTATTCGGCGGAGGGGTCCAGGTGCGCAATGGCCTCGTCTTCCTGGACGGACGAGGGTTCATTTCTGTTGCGTGAACCGCGGCCGAGGTCGACTCCGAGTTGTTTGATCTTGCGATAGAGGTGCGTGCGTTCGAGCCCGGTTTTTTCGGCCACACGTGTCATGCTGCCGTTTTCGCGGGTGAGGTGGAATTCGAAATAGGCGCGTTCGAATTCATCGCGCGCTTCGCGCAGGGGGCGGTCGAGCAGGAAGGCGCGTTCTGCGGGTAGGGCCGCGGGTGGTTGCACCTGCACGGCGTTGACGCCGGGCATGGCCGCGGGCGGTGATGCGGGGTTGACGCCGCTGGCGCTGCGGGCCACGGGCTTGGTGAGCGCTTGCGAGACGGATTGCAGGAGCTTCTGCAGGGCAATGGGCTTTTCGAGAAAGGCCATGGCGCCAATGCGGGTGGCTTCTACGGCGTGGTCGATGGTGCCGTGACCGGACATCATGATGACCGGCATGGTGAGCTGTCCGCTGCTGGACCATTCTTTGAGCAGGGTGACGCCGTCGGTATCGGGCATCCAGATATCGAGCAGCACGAGGTCGGGCCGGGCCTGGGCGCGCAGCTGCCGGGCCTGCGCGGCGTTTTCGGCCAGCGATACGGTGTATCCCTCGTCATTGAGAATTTCCGAGAGCAGCTCCCGAATTCCCATCTCATCGTCAACTACCAAAATACTTGCCATACCGACTCACTCTCATGCTTGCCGCTGGGGCGCGTCCACAGAATGTTGTTGCGCCAGTCCAGGGAATATAAGGGAAACGCGCGCGCCGCAAACCGACCCCTCTGACTGCAGGTTCTGAATCTCGATGCGGGCGTGGTGTTCCTCTGCGATTTTTTTCACCACGGCCAGACCCAGACCGGTGCCACGCGGCTTGCTGGTGACATAGGGCTCGAAGGCGCGATTCAGGATTTTGTCACTGAAGCCGGGGCCGTTGTCGCTCACGCTCAGGCGCACGCGCAGGGCGGCGCCAGATGGCGTCGGCAGGGCCTCGGTGCGTATGCGCACCTTGCGCTCGGGCTGTGCGGCGACGGCATCAATGGCGTTTTGCAGCAGGTTGTGAATGACCTGCCGCAGCTGTGTGGCGTTGCCGAGAATGTGGGGCAGATCGGCAGCCAGATCGGCCCGCACCTGCGGCTGTTCGTCAGGGCTGGCGCCATCGTGCGCGGGCAGGCTGGTGTAGAGATTGAGCACGTCTTGGATGAGTGCGTTGAGGTTCATGGCCTCGGGTTTTCCGGCTGGCAGACGCGCGTAGTCGCGGAAGTCGTTGACCATGTGCTGCATGGCCTGAACCTGGTTGACGATGGTGGCGGTGCTGCGCTGGAGCATGTCGCGATCGGCGCCTTCGAGTTTGGCGGCCAGCTTCATTTGCAGGCGCTCGGCCGAGAGCTGGATGGGCGTGAGCGGGTTCTTGATTTCGTGCGCCAGTCGCCTGGCCACTTCGGCCCAGGCGATCGAGCGCTGTGCGGAGATGACCTCGGAGATGTCGTCGAACACAACGACCGATGCGGGCTGTCCGGGCAAGGCCAGCCGGGCGCCCCGGGCCAGCAGAGTGATGGTGGCGTCGCTGCCCGGCAGCGGGTACTCGATCTGCTGCAGCCAGTGCGGGCTGGGTCCGGCATCCTCTTGTTCGTCGAGCGATGTAAAGGCCTCGGCGATGGTCTGCGCCAGGGCCTGCAGGCTGGGGTGCTGGTTCAGCGGCTGGCCGATCAGGCCTTGCAGCGGCGCGCGCAGCAGCCGGGTGGCGCTGGGGTTGGCCAGGGCCAGCCGCTGATCGCTGCCCAGGACCAGCACGCCGGTGCTGAGGTTGTCGAGCACGCTTTGCAGATAAGCGCGCGACGCCTCCAGTGCGTCGTGATTGAATTGCACCTGCGCCCGGGCTTCGGCGAGCTGGTTGGTCATGGCATTGAACGAGCGCACCAGCACGCCGAGCTCGTCATTGCGCTGGAAGTTGGGCTTCTGCCGCAGATCCCCTTCGGCCACGGCCTTCATGCCGTCGGCCAGCAGCAGCAGCGGCTTGGCCAGCTGGTTGCCCAGCACGACAGCCAGCAGCACCGCCAGGAACACGGCGAGGAACAGCGTGAGCGTGAGGGTGGAGATGTACATGCGCTTCAGGCCTTCACGACCCAGGGCGCGCTCCTGATACTCGCCATACGCGCGCTGCACTTCGAGGGCGCTGCTGGAAATGGCTTGCGGCACGTTCTGGATGAGTTGCAGATAGCGCCCATGCCCGGGCAGGACGAAATTGCGCATGGGCAGACTGATCGCCACCCGCAGCTTCAGCGTCTGCGGGGTCTGACTGGCGCCGTCGTCGCCGCTTTCGATGTCGGCGATGGAACCCATGGTGCGCAGTTGCCGCATGCTGTTCGGGCCGGGGAGATCGGGCGCCAGCGAGAACGGGTTTCCGCCTGCGGTGACGAGCACCGTGCCATTGCCATCGAACACGGTGATCTGTTGCAGTCCGAGTTGCTGCCGAAGCTGCTCCATCGAGAGCGGAGACAGCAGGGTCGGGTCTTCGGCGATCTGTACCGCCAGGTTGCGGGCCTTGGTCTGCAGATCGTTCTGCAGCACATTGAGCGTGGTGCGCCCCAGGTTCAGGCCCGCGCTGAGCGCGCCTTCCACCTTGACGTCGAACCAGGTCTCGATACTGCGGGCGACGAATTGGTAAGACACGGTGTAGATCACCACCCCGGGCAGCACGCCGACCAAGGCGAACACCGCGGCGAGTTTGAACAGCAGGCGGCTGCCGAAGCGCCGCTTGTGCAGGCGCCAGCCCAGCCGCAGGCCGAGCGCCAGCACGACCAGCAGCAGCACCCCCGCCACGACAAAATTGATCCAGTACAGCCAGCCGAACAACGGGCTGGGCTGCCCCGTGTTGTCGGTTGATACCGCCAGCAGAAAAACCAGGAACACCGCCAGCGGCAGGCCCAGCGCCAGCGCCATGCGCGTGGCCCAGCGCGAGGTGCGACTGTCCCAGGCATTGCTGCTCGGCCGGGTCATGGCGTCCACACGAAGGATTGCGGAGGGAAGGTGGCTTCGATTTTCCAGTCCGACTGAGAAGAGACATTGAGTTGAAACGGTCGTGGCAACTGCGACAGATCGAGCTTGAATCGCGCATCGAGTTGGTAGGTCTGGCCGACCGCGAGCTGCGAGGCCTCGGCCACGCGCAGATGTCGGGTGCGCTGCACCACGCCCAGCGCCTCGTCGAGACTGTCATAGTTCTGCTGCAGACCGCCCACGGAGACGCGATAGCGCTGCAGCAGCGGCTGATAGGCCAAACGCACTTCACGCCGGGCCTGAGCGATGTCCTCGTTGAACCAGTACCAACGCGGGCGCACCACCGTGACGACGGTCTCGAAGTAAAGCGCAATGCCGCGGTGAAGCACGTCTTCGAGGCTGCGCGGCAAGGCGAACACGGCGGCCGTGGTGACAAACAAGCCCTCCGGGCTCATGGTCAGCATGAGCGGTTCGGTATCGACCGTGGCGGCCCGGGCTCGCGAGAACAGGCTGACGCCGGCGGCCAGCGCCAGGCCGTTGCGCAGCAGCTTGCGGCGGATGGGGTCTGGGGAGGCGGGGCGGGTTTTCACGATGCTTTGGTGAACAGGGCGTAGAAGAACCCGTCTTGCGAATGACGCGCAGCGCCAGGGGCATCCCCGGTCTGATCGGGCGCGGGTTCCTGCGGCAACAACTGCCCCGGCGCGGGCGATGCTATCGCATCGGCATGGCGGGTGAGGAAGGCCCGGGCCTGCTCCACCCCCTCCTGCGGGAACACCGAGCAGGTGACGTAAAGCAGTTTGCCGCCCGGCCGCAGCAGCGGCCAAAGCGCGTCGAACAGCGCGGCTTGCGTGGCCGCGAGCGCGGGAATGTCGGCGGCGCGACGCAGCCAGCGGATGTCGGGGTGGCGGCGGGCGATGCCCGAGGCGCTGCAGGGCGCGTCGAGCAGAATGCGGTCGAAGGGCTGACCGTCCCACCAGGCGGCTGGATGGGCGGCGTCGGCGGCGAGGGTGCGCGCCTGCAGGCCGAGGCGGTCTAGGGTGTCTTCCACCCGACGCAATCGCTGAGCGTCTTTGTCGAGGGCGAGCAGGTCGCAATCGCAGCGTTCGAGCAGATGCGCGCTCTTGCCGCCCGGCGCGGCGCAGGCATCGAGCACGCGCTGGCCCGGCTGGACGTCGAGCAGGGCGGCGGCGTATTGCGCTGCGGCGTCCTGCACGCTCACCCAGCCGCGCTCGAAGCCCGGCAGGCGCTCAACCGCCACCGCCTGCTTCAGAATGAGCGCTTGGTCGAGCAGAGGGTCGTCTGGCGCCGTGCTCGTCAGCCCGCACGCAGCGAGCGCGGCCTGATAGTCGGTGCGCGACTGAAGCCGGGTGTTCACCCGCAGGGTCATGGCAGGCTGTCGCTGCGCGACTTCGAGCACGCCTAGCCAGTTGGCGGGATAGGCCGACTGCAGGGCTTGCACCCACCAGTCCGGATGATTCCATCTCGCCTCCAGGGTGCTCATTCGCACCGCTTCGATGTCGGCTGTCCGGCTCACAAAGCGCCGCAGCAAGGCGTTGGCAAACCCCTGGGCATGGCTGAGCGAAGGCGTGCGCTTGCATGCTTCGACGGCCTGATTGACCACGGTGTGTGCGGCGTAGTGCGCGGGGGCGTCCGGCAGGAGCAGCGCCAGCGCGGTCTGCAAGACATCGCGCAGCAGGGGCGGGTGAATCGGTTTGGGCTGCAGATCGGCCAGCAAGGCCCGCACCGTGCCGAGATGGCGCAAGACGGCAAAGCTCAGCGCCTGCGCCGCGCCGCGCTGGCTGGCATCCCACTTGCCGCGCGTTGCGGCCTGGGGCAAGGCGGTGGAAAGCGAGGCGCCCGCCTGTACCGCGCCAATCAACTGCGCGCAGGCGATCAGATCGCGCCACAAGGGGCGCTGGGCGGACGGGACGGTGGGTTGGGAAGGGGAGGTCACCGGCACATTATCGGTGCAGCCTCCCGCTGGATGAGCCGTTTGAACGGCGAAGGCTCAGGGGCAGATGTAGGCGTAGCCCTCACGGTATTGCAGATTGGCGACCTCGGCCACGCCGGAAGGCACGATGGTGGCATCGAGCAGCACGCGGTCTTTAGGGATTTTGCGCGAGGTCAGGGTGTTGTTGCACACGCGGAACGACACGCCCTGCGCCGCGAGGCCGCCGATCAAGCCGGAAAAGTCGGCGCCCTTGCCATCTTCTGCGCCGCTCAGCATGAAGTCGATGCCCGCGCCGTTTCCGACGACCACGATTTTCACCGTAGGGTCCGCGGCCAGATGGTTGCGCACATTGCCCAGGCAGCGCGAGCCTTGTGCGTCGCCCTGCGTGACGTGATAGACGACTTTCACGGGTCCTTCCTTGTCTGCGCGGCCTTGCGCGCGCGTGGTGGTGCTGACCATGAGTGCTGCGGCGCCAACAGTTGCCGCAGCCAGTGCCTTGCGGCGATTGGGGGTGGTCTCCATTTGTCTCCTCCTTGGGATGGTTGTCGCGTGGCGCTCTTATGGCGTTGCGGCGAAAAAGAAAGGGCCGACATCAGATCGGCCCTGCCATGATGCCTGCGAAACACGCACCGCACAATCCGGGCAAAACCAGACCCTGCGGCGCGTGGGCGTGTGATCAGGACAAGCTGTCGCGCCAGATATTGGCGGCCCACGCCTCGGCGTAGTGCGCCTCGACGTCGGACAGCCCTGCCGAGATGCCGCCCGAGCCGGGAACGGTGAGATAGGTCTTTTCCTTCTCGTTGTACTGGTGCACCGTGGCGACGTGAATCGCCTTGTCGAAGCTCACCATGCTGTAGCAGGTGTTCATCACCACGGGGTGCGCGTTGACCGGCTGGTCGTAGAGCATGGACACAATGGCCGCCGCTGCGACCTTGGCGTGCTGGTTGGCCATATGCCCCGACTTGGGCATGAGCGGCGAGATCTGGATGGAATCGCCCAGCACATGAATGTCTTTGTGCACCGTCGATTCGAAGGTCTTGTAATCCACTTCGCACCAACGCGCATTCAGGTTTGCCAGCCCGGCGCGCTGGGCAATGACCCCCGCGCGCTGCTGCGGAATGACGTTGATCACATTGGCCTTCACCGGGCTGTCCACTTCGAACTCGATTTCCATGGTTTGCGCGTTCACCCCCACCACGTTGTGGTCGGGCACGTACTCCACCATGCCCGCGTACATCTCGGCCCAGGCTTTCTTGAACAACGGCTCTTTCGATTGCACCTTGTCGTTGGCGTCGAAAATGATGACCTTGGACTTGGGCTTGTGCTTCTTGAAGTACGCAGCCACCAGCGAGGCTCGCTCGTATGGCCCGGGCGGGCAGCGGTAGGGCGCTTTGGGCACCGACAGGGCGAACACGCCGCCGTCGGGCATGGACTCGATCTGCTGTCGCAGCGCCACGGTCTCGGGGCCGGCCTTCATGGAAATGAGCAGCTTGCCCGCTTCATTCGCGGCTTTCAGTCCCTTGACCGTATCGAACATCAGATCGATGCCGGGCGAGACCACGAGCTTGTCGTACTTCAACGTATCGCCGTTGGCGAGCCTCACGGTGTGCGCGGCAGGATCGATGCTCTCCACCATGCTCTTGACCCATTTCACGCCATGCCGCGTGCGCAGGGCGTCGTAGGACGTGGTGATGTCCTGCATGGACTTGGCGCCGGCGATGACCAGATTGGACACAGGGCAGGAGATGAAGGCTTCTCCAGGATCGACGACCGTCACCTCGATGGCGTTGCCCGACCAGTCACGGATGTATTTGGCCGCCGTCGAGCCGCCGTAACCGGCGCCGATGATGACGACCTTGCCCTTGCCCGCAGCGCTGCGGGTGGTGCTGGCGCAGCCCGACAGCGCGGGTGCGAGACCGATGGCGCCCACAGTGGCGGCGCCTGCCAGGAATTTGCGACGTGATTGCATGATGGGGGCGTCCTTAGGGTTTCTGTTGCGCGAAGTAGGTGGCGATGAGCTGGATCTGGGCGTCGGTATAACCCTTGGCGATCTGCGGCATGATGGTGCCGGTGCGCTTGCCCGTCTTGTATTCCGCCATGGTCTGCACGATAGACGCCGAGCTGCGCCCGGCCAGCGAGGGAATGGCTGCGGTGGACACGCCATGCGGTCCGTGGCAGTTGAAGCAGGTGGCGGCCAGCGACTGGCCCGGCGTCACCAGATCGGCCGCCTGCACGGCGCCCGTGGCGCAGAGCAGGGACGTCGTCAACAACAGTTTGCGCAACATTCGATGCCTCCTTGATCAGAGATAGAGCGGCAGACCGAAAGACATCAAAAGTCTTTGATCTGACGCAAAAGGTATCGAAATGTAGCAAATGGATACATTAGGGCGAACCAGCAGGAATCCTCAGCGCTTGAGCGCTGTCAAACCTGGGCAGAGGATGGGGCCTGCTGTGTGATCCGGGTCACACAAGGAAGGCGATAGCCTGCCGGTGAGGCTGCCTCAGGGCTTGATGTAGTACCAGCCTTCAGACTGCAGCTTGACCAGTTCATAAACCCCGGCTGGCACGACTGTGGCTTCGAGCACCAGTTCGCTTTGCGGGATTTTGAGGAAGGTCAGGGTGTTGTTGCAGGCCTTGAACTGCACGCCCCGATTGGCCAGATCGCCGATCATCCCGGAGAACAGCGCGCCCTGCGGTGTTTTGGCGCCGTTGAGCAGAAAGTGAATGGCCTTGCCGTAGCCCACCACAATGAACTGCATCTTGGGGTCGAGTTCCAGAACGTTTTGAATATTGATCAGCCCCTCATAGGCCTGCTCCAGGCTGTCGCTGATCTGGAATGCCACTTTCCACGGCTCGCTGGAAATCTGCTGCGCTGGCACCGGCCCTTGCGTCTGCGCCTGCGCAATCTGGGCGCCGCCCAGGCCAATGAGGCCTGCGCCGAGCAGTCTGATGCGGTCGCGTGGGTTCATGAAAGTCTCCTCGTTTTTTGGGTCAAGCCGACGTGTGCGGATGGGTGCGCCGGGTGTGCAGATGATGCAGGCTCCAGTGCTGGCGCTCAGCCAGCCAGCGGTACAGCCAATATCCCACCAGCGTGACGAAAACCACTGCCAGGGTGTTGAAAAACACCGCTCCGGGCAGGATGGCCAGCAGCTCGAAGCCATTGAAGTCGCGCCATTTCACAACGGCGGTGAGCAAGGCGCTGAGCACGCCGAAACCGGCGCCAATCGCGGCATTGATGCGCAGCAGGGTGGGCAGGGTGAGGACGGCGGTTTCGATCTGGGGGGAAGTCATGTGTGATGGAGAAAAAATCAGTTGCGTACTTCGCCGTCGCCCAGCACCACCCACTTCACGCTGGTCAGGCCTTCCAGACCCACCGGGCCGCGGGCGTGGAACTTGTCGGTGGAAATGCCGATTTCCGCTCCCAGGCCATATTCGAACCCGTCAGCGAACCGCGTCGAGGCGTTCACCATGACGCTGGCCGAATCGACCTCGCGCAAAAACTGCATGGCATGGGGGTGATCGCGGGTGAGGATGGCGTCGGTGTGCTGCGAGCCGTAGCGGTTGATGTGGGCGATGGCTTCATCCACTCCCTCCACCAGTTTGATGGAGATGACGGGCGCGAGGTACTCGGCGCTCCAGTCGGACTCGGTGGCATCGCGCAGCAGCGGTGCAGCCCCGGGTACGGCAGCGAGCAGGGCGCGGCTGGCAGGGCAGCAGCGCATTTCCACGCCCTTGCGCACGAAGGCGGCGCCGATGCGCGGCAGGAAATCAGCCGCCATATCGCGGGCGACCAGCAAGGACTCGGCCGCATTGCACGGGCTGTAACGCTGGGTCTTGGCGTTTTCTGTCACGCGAACGGCCATGTCGAGATCGGCGCCGCTGTCCACATACACATGACAGTTGCCATCGAGGTGCTTGATGACCGGCACCCGCGCCTCGGCGCTGATGCGCTCGATCAGCCCCTTGCCGCCGCGCGGAATGATGACGTCGACGAACTGCGGCATGGTGATGAGCGCCCCCACGGCGGCGCGATCAGTGGTCGGCACCAGTTGCACCGCGTCGGCGGGCAGACAGGCAGCCCGCAACGCCTGCGCCACCAGCTCGGCCAGCGCGCGGTTGCTGTGGATGGCTTCTGAGCCGCCGCGCAGAATGACGGCGTTGCCGCTCTTGATGGCGAGCGACGCCGCCTCGATGGTGACATTGGGCCGACTCTCGTAAATCATGCCGAACACGCCCAGCGGCACCCGCATCTGCCCCACGCTGATGCCGCTGGGGCGGCGGCGCACGCCGTCAATGCCGCCGATCGGATCGGCCAGCGCGGCAACCTGCTCGCAGCTTTGCGCCATTTGCTCGACCACTTTATCGCTCAGGGTGAGACGGTCGACGAACGCCGCTTCCAGCCCGGCTTCGCGCGCGGCGTGCAAATCGCGCAGATTGGCGTCCTGTAGAGCGGGGCGATGCGCCCGGATGGCGGCAGCCAGCGCGATCAGCGCACGATCTTTCGCCGCGGTTGACGCACGGGCCATGTCGCGCGACGCGGCGCGAGCACGAGCCCCGAGGTCGGCCATCAGGGTGTGGATCTGTTCAGAAGAAGCGTCCATGAAACTGTAAATAAAGCAGAAGTTTCAAAATTCGGGCCGACAAACGATACGCAAGGTCATGCAATCCTAATAAGCTGTTTGAGTGGCCCGAGCGAGGTGCAATTGTGCGCCAAGGGGGCTGGACTTGCTGAACTGAATTTTTTGACCAAGGAGTGAATCATGGGACTGTTCGATAGCGTGGCTGGGGGTTTGAGTCAGATGTTGGGAGGCCAGCAGGCCCAGGGCGCAGCGGGGGACAATCCGATGCTGCAGGTGGTCATGGAGCTGATGAACAACAGCGGTGGTCTGAGCGGGCTGCTGGACAAGTTCCAGCAGGGCGGCCTGGGCGATCTGGTGCAGTCGTGGGTGGGCACGGGCTCGAATCTGCCGATTTCGGCCGAGCAGATTCAGCAGGTGTTGGGCAGCGGCGCGCTGGGCGACATCGCCAGCAAACTCGGCATTCAGCCGGAACAGGCCGCGGGGGAGTTGTCGCAGGCGCTGCCCAATGTGGTGGACAAACTCACGCCGGGCGGCCAGTTGCCGGCCGAGGGCGATCTGATGGCGACCGCGCAGCAGATGCTGGGCAAGCTGCTGGGTTGAAGCCCTGGTAATGCCCCGGTAATGTTTTGACGCAGCTTCGGTCAGACCAGCAATCGCGTTTCTGACCGATATCGACAGAAGGCGTTTGTCCATTCCGCCAACCGCCTTTAGACTTCTCCTCAACCCTGACAGGGTTTTTACTCTCTCGTTGGTTTTAATGGAATACATCGAGGGAGGGGTTTATACAACCGGAGATCTCCATGCGTCAATACAGTTCAAAACACCGCTTGCTGGCCTGGGCCACGCTGGGCGGATTGTTGCTTGCAGCACCTGCAAGCTGGGCGGCTGCGCCGCCAGAGGCCGCCACATGCATCGCTTGCCATGGCGCCGATGGCATGGGCAATGCCGCAGCCGGCTACCCCCGGCTGGCAGGGTTGCCGGAAAAATATCTGGCCGATCAATTGCGCTATTTTGCCGACGGCGCGCGCAACAACGCCATCATGGCAGGAATGGCCAAGCCGCTGACCCCGGCGCAGGTCACCGCGCTGGCGACTTATTACGCCAAGCTCAAGCCCAGCGGCAAACCCGCCCCCATGCCGACCGGGGCGGCGGCGGCCGAGGGCGAGCGCCTGGCGCTGCGCGGCGACTGGGACAAAGGCATTCCCGCCTGCATCCGCTGCCATGGTCCGGGGGCGGTTGGCGTGGGTGAAAACTTCCCCGGCCTGGTCGGCCAGAGCGCCGCCTATATCGAGGCGCAGATCAAGGCGTGGAAGGACGGCAGCCGCAGCGGCGACCCGCTGGGCCTGATGCACACCGTCGCCTTGCGCATGACCGATGCGCAAACGCAGGCCGTGGCGCAGTGGCTTGCGGCGCAGCCCCTGAGTCCTGCCAAATCGCCTGCCAATTCCGCCTCGGCAAAACATTGATCGGAGCGCACCATGACACGCAAACAAACCCCTATGACGCTGGCGCTGTGCGCGCTCGGCCTGTTCGCCGCTTCTGCGGCTTCGGCCTTTGCGGCCGATGCGCCGTCGGCGCCTCCGAAGTCGGAAATCAGTGCGGCGGTGGGCGCCGGCGCCAAATTCACCCCGCCGCCGGAGTCGGCCATTCCCGATGACGAGTTCGGCAAGATGGTCAAGCTCGGGCGCGACATCATGCTCGACACCCCCAAATACGCCAAGGACTTTGTCGGCAACACCCTGAGCTGTTCGAATTGCCACCTCGACGCCGGACGCATGGCGGGCTCCGCGCCGCTGTGGGCGGCTTATGTCAGTTACCCGGCTTATCGCAGCAAGAACAAAAAGGTCAACACCTTCGAGGAGCGCCTGCAAGGCTGCTTCAAGTTCAGTCAAAACGGCAAGGCGCCCCCCTTGGGCAGCAAAACCCTGGTGGCGCTCGAGAGCTATGCCTACTGGCTTTCCAAGGGGCTGCCGGTCGATGAAAAAGTGGCGGGGCGAGGATATCCGAACCTGCCCGAGCCGCAGCAGGCGCCTGACTATGTGCGGGGTCAGAAGGTGTACGAGGCCAAGTGCATCATCTGCCACGCTGCGAATGGAGAAGGACAGTACGTCAACGGCGAAACGGTGTTTCCGCCGCTGTGGGGGCCCAAGTCGTTCAACTGGGGGGCGGGCATGGGCAGCTACAAAAACGCCGCCAAGTTCATTTACGCCAATATGCCCTACGGCATGAGCTACAGCCTCACCCCGCAGGAGGCCTGGGACGTGGCGTATTTCATGGACGCGCACGAGCGCCCGCAGGATCCGCGCTGGCAGGGCAGCGTGGCGGCCACCCGTGCCAAGTTCCACGACAGCAAGTTCAGTCTGTACGGCGCCAAGGTCAACGGCAAGCTGCTGGGTGACATCGGGGCGCCCAAACCTCGCTGAGCGATCGTTGGGTTCTGATCGTTAAGTCCCGTCGCAACGCCCTGCTTCCGCAGGGCGTTGTGCTTTCAGGGGGCCGCGTCGCACGGCTCGATGTTTTTGAAAAACCGCTGATACAAAACCAGATAGGCCGCCTGAAACGTGGCCGCCACAAGAAAAGGGGCGATCAGCCAGCCCAGGTGCAGAAAAACCCCGGCAATCAAAGGCCCGATGGCGCGCGGAATCTGGATGGATACATTGTTGATGGTTGCGGCCAGACCGCGTCGATCCGCGCCCGTCAGACTCACGGTCAGTGCCTGACGCACGCCCATGGTGCCTTGATTCGCCGTGGCGCGCAGGGCGTAAAAACCGGCGGCGATCCAGAACACGGGCGACAAAGGCGTGAGCACCAGCATGATCAGCCCCATCGTGCGCATGCCGACCACGGCCCGCACCGCGCCGAAGCGCTGCGCCAGGCGGCTTGCGATCTGCGCGCCGAAAGCGGCGAAAACAAAGCTCACCGCCATGGCCGGCCCAATGCTGGCCGGCCCGTGCCCGTAGCGCACCAGATACCAATAGGCCATCAGCGGGGCGACCATGCCGATGCCCAGGCCGTTGAGCGCATTCACCAACCCGAGCCGCCAGAGCAAGGCGTTTTCGTGTAGGTGGAGGGCTTGACGATTGGCATTGTCCTGGGCTTCGGCGGCCGTCGCCGGGGTCGGCGGACGAACTTCAGGTTTTGCCGCGGTCGGGGCGTCTTCGGCTTTCAGCAGCAGAACAAACCCCGTTGCCGAGCCCAGCAGCGGCAGGAGGAACAGGCTGCGGTAAGCCCAATCCATCGGCATGAGGGCGCTGAGCCAATGGGGGGCGGCGCCCAACACGGCGCCCAGCGCCATGCCGAGCATGCCCAGCGTGGAGTTCAGGCTGAAAATCTGTGAGCGCAGCTCGGGCGGCGTGCCGTGGGCCAGCCACGATTGCTCCAGCGGCCCGAACGGACCGGCGGCTCCATTGGCGCCGCGGCCGAATCCGCCCAGCAAGGCCGCGGGCGCCAGCAGCCAGGGGGTGGCGGCGAGCAGGGCCGCCGCCGCGCAAACGACGAGAACCAGCTCGTATCCCAGCAGGAACTGGCGCCGCCCGAGCCGGTCGCTCAACGGTCCGATCCACAGCGTGAGTGCCGCGCCGATGAACAGCCCGCCGCTGAGCACCGCGCCGATCTGCGGCGCATTCCAGTTCAGCGCGTGCAGGTAGAGGGTGAAGGCCGCGACCAGCGCGCCCTGGCCGATGCTCCGCGCACTGCGGGCGAGGATGATGCGCCGCGCCGCCGGAGAAATCTGCGCCCAGGCGCTGCGCTTGTGGTTGAACGCGTCACCGGGCCGCTGGGTGAGTGCATCGGACTCTACGGTCTGCATTTTCCCGCCGCGTTTATTCCGGCGCAGCACTTGTTGTGGGTGCGGCGGTCGCCACGCGGGTGTCGCGAATTTCCACGGTGCGCGCCTGTTGCGGCGGCATGGCCGCCGAGCCTGCGGGGGCGGCCATGTAATGCTTGATCTGGGCAATCACAGCGGGCTGGTCCCAATCTTCCGGCCCCATGGTGCGGGCGATCTCTTCGCCCTGCTTGTTGATGAGGATGGTGGTCGGCGTGCCCAGAATGCTCAGGGTGTCGAGCACCTGGGTGGTGGGGTCGACGTAGATCGGCAGATGGCTGATGAAGTTGTCGTCGTAAAAGCTTTTCACGGTGTAGATGCCGCCCTTGTCCACCGACAGCGGCACGACGGCGAAGTTTTTGCCGCCGAGCAGCTTTTGCAGTTTGTCCAGCGTGGGCATTTCGTGGACGCAGGGCGGGCACCAGGTCGCCCAGATATTGAGCAGCACGACCTTGCCCTTGAAATCCGCCAGGGTCATGTGCTTGCCCTGCGCGTTTTCGAAAGTGACCTGAGACAGCGGCAACTTGTGCGCTGTGGGGTAGGGGGTAAAGGTGAATCCTGCCGCCCAGGAAGCGGGCGCGCAGGCGGCGCAGAACACGATTGCGGCGCTGGCGCGGCGCAAAAAAACGGCAAGAGACTGCATGAAACGGCTCCAACAAATGAAATGGCCACGCCATCGGCGGTGGTGGTTGGCGCCGACGCCCTGAGGCCATCACACAGACGGCGTGGGCGTGGCGAATGGTGACAACATAGCCGGGCCGCGCTTAGGGTGACGTAACGGGTTGTAGTGCCTGTTCGGCGTATGGTGGCATCTTTGCTGACCCGCTTACGCCATGCCCGCCTTACTCGATCTGCAACTGGCGCACCTCGTTCTCGCGGTGCATCTGGGCGTGATTGTGTTCAACGTGGCCGGTCTGATCGTCGTGCCGCTGGGCGCCTGGCGGCGCTGGCGCTGGGTGCGCGGCTGCGTCTGGCGCGCAGCGCATCTGCTGTCGATGGCGGTGGTGGCGGCGCAGGCTGCGCTGGGGCGTGCCTGCTTTCTTACCTTGTGGCAGAGCGCGCTGATGCAAGATGCCGGACAGCGCGGCTATACCGCGGGCCTGATCCAGACCTGGATCGATCATTTGATTTTCTGGAATCTGCCCCTGGCGGTGTTCACCGTCATCTATCTGGCCGTGGGGGCCTACACCCTGGCGCTGTGGTGGTGGGCGCCGCCGCGCTGCAGGCGGGTCAGGGCCCAGCCCAGCAGCAAGGCGAACGCCGCCAGCAGCACCTCGGGCCAGTCGCCGTAACGTGACGCCAGCCAGGCGAACGGCGTCAGTCCCGCGTGCCCCTGCACCGAGCCGGTCAGTACCCCGACGGTGTAGGGCGGCAACTCAGCGGCGACCTGGCCGTGGGCGTTGATGATGGCGGTGGCGCCCGTGTTGGTGGCGCGAATGCCGGGGATCTGGAATTCCAGGGAACGCATACGCGCGATTTCCAGATGCTGCGGGATGATGATGGTGTTGCCGAACCAGCCAAGATTGGTCAGGTTGGCGAACACATTCGGCGCGTGCGCGGGGTTGCGAAAGCGCTGCGCCATCTGCGCGCCGAAAAGGTCTTCGTAGCAGATGTTTGGCGCGACTTTCACGCCCTGCACCACAAAGGGCGGCTGATCGAGCCCGCCGCGCGCAAAGCTGCCCAGCGGCATGTCCATCAGTTTGACAAACCAGTGAAAACCGTAGGGCACGAACTCGCCAAACGGCACCAGATGCGATTTGTCATAGCGATAGGGCGCAGCGCCCCCCAGTCCCAGCACGCTATTGGTGTATTGATCGGCGCCGCGGGTGAGCGGAATGCCCAGCAGCGCGGCGGTGTGGTGCTCGCGCAGCGCCCGCTCGATCTGCCGCAGATAGCCGGGGTCGAGATCTTCGGGCAGCACGGGCACGGCGGTTTCCGGCGTGACGATGAGATTGGCTTTGAGCGAACTCAGCCAGTCGCCGTAGAGCTGCAGCGTGGGCCCCAGTGTTTCCGGTTTGAATTTTTCTGACTGGGCGACATCGCCCTGGAGCAAGGCGACTTTGAGCGCCGGGCCGACCGCATGCGTCCAGCGCACCTGCTGCAATTGCAAGCCGCCGAGAAAAAGCGCCACCAGCAGACCCAGACTGACCAGCGCACCCCGCAGACTCACTTGCGAGAGCAGCGCCAACAGCGCGGCGGCCAATGCGGCGACGAAGTTCACGCCGTACTGGCCGATCACCGGGGCGTAGCCCGAGAGCGGGTTGCCGACCTGGGCATAGCCCAGGGCCAGCCACGGAAATCCGGTGAACAGCGTGCCGCGCAACCATTCCGCCAGCGTCCATCCTCCGGCCAGCACCAGCGCAGCGCCGATGGCGCGGGCCAGCTTCCAGGGCTCGCGTCCTGCCGCGGGGGCGAGTGCGGCTGCAAGTGCAGCCGCCAGCGTGGGGTAGAGGGCGAGATAGGCGCAGAACAACAGCATGGCGCCGCCCGCGATCGGTGGCGCCATGCCGCCATACACCGCCATACTGATATAGAGCCACCACAGTCCGCCCGTGAACCAGCCCAGCCCGAGACTGAAACCGAGCAAGGCGCCGCGCTTGGCCCGGTCTTTCGGGCGGGGCTGCGTATCGGCCCACAGCAGGCTGATCCAGGCGGCCAGAATGACGATTGACCATCCGCCGAGCTGCGGCCGCCCGAAGGTCTGGGCGAGCAGCACGCCCAGCATGATGGAGACAAACGGCGCGAACCGGGGTTGAGTGAATTGGCGCAGCAGACCGCGCGGCGGGGCGCTGGCGGTTGCGCTCTGGGTATCGCGTTTGGCGGGACGTTCGGACATGAGAGGGTGAGAAGCCTGAAAAGGCGGAGTGGGCAGCGCCCGCACTTTACCCTGCGGGCATTTCGCTGCCGTCGGCGTAGGGATCGGAAATGCCGAAGCGTTGCAACACCGTCACCTCGTGACGTTCCATCTCTTGCGCCTCTAGCTCGGTCTGATGATCCCAGCCCTGCGCGTGCAGCAGACCGTGTATGACCAGATGGGCGTAGTGCGCCCCGAGCGGCTTGTGCTGCGCCAGCGCTTCGCCAGCGACCACGGGGCAGCACAGCACGATGTCGGCCTGAACCGGCCAGTGGCTGTAATCGAAGGTCAGCACATTGGTGGCGTAATCCTTGCCGCGGTAGGCCCGGTTGAGCGCCCGGCCTTCCTCGGCAGCCACAAAGCGCAGGGTGATCTGATGCGCCTCGGGCGACGCCCCGGCCTGTGGCAGAGCATCGAAACTCTCAGGGCCCACGCGCAAGGCGGCGCGAACCCAGCGCAGCAGCAGGGCGCGCGGCAACTGATCGCGGTGCGTCGTATCGGCAAACTGCACCGAAAGCCGCAACGCAGGTCTCGTGGGGCGCGCGGCGCGAGTCATGCGGAACGCGGCGGCCGTCGACGGGAGGAGGTGGCGCTGGCCAAATCGCCTGCGCTCGCGCCGGACGGCGGTTCGCCTTTCAGCGCGACATCGTGCGCCTCATAGGCATCGACGATGCGCGCCACCAGCGGGTGCCGAACCACGTCCTGGCTGGTGAACGAGTTGAAGGCGATGCCGCGCACAGCGGCCAACACCTTCTGGGCTTGCGCCAGACCGCTTTGCGTTCCGCGCGGCAAGTCCACCTGGCTGACGTCGCCGGTGATGACGGCGCGCGAACCGAAGCCGATGCGGGTGAGGAACATTTTCATCTGCTCAGGCGTGGTGTTCTGCGCCTCATCCAGAATGATGAACGACTGGTTGAGGGTGCGCCCGCGCATGAAAGCCAGCGGCGCGATCTCGATGACGCCGCGTTCGAACAATTTTTGCGTCTTTTCCATGCCGAGCAGGTCGTACAGCGCGTCGTACAAAGGTCGCAGATACGGGTCGATCTTCTGGGTCAGATCGCCGGGCAAGAAGCCGAGCCGCTCCCCGGCTTCGACCGCGGGGCGCGTCAGCACCAGGCGGGTGATGGCGTGACGCTCCAGCGCATCGACGGCGCAGGCCACCGCGAGAAAGGTCTTGCCCGTGCCCGCCGGGCCTATGCCAAAGGTGATGTCGTGCTGAAGAATGTTGCGGATGTACTGCACCTGATTGGGCGTACGGCCGTGCAGACTTTCCCGGCGGGTGTAGAGCACCGGCTCGTCGTCGGCAGCGGTGAGTTTGGGGCGCTGCCCTTGTGCGGCCTGCACCAGTTCGAGCTGGATGTCTTCCAGACTGAAGCGCGCGTCGGCCCTTCCCCACAGCGTTTGCAGCAGATCGAGTGCGCGCCGGGCGGCGGCGCTCTCGCCCTCGATGCTCACGGTGTCGGCACGACGCGACAGGCGAACGTCGAACGCGACCTCGATCTGCCTGAGGTTTTCATCAAGCGGGCCGCAGAGCTGGGCGAGGCGGGCATTGTCGGGCGGAGAAAAAGTGTGTCGAAGTTGCACGGTCGAGTTGGGCATGGGGACGAATAAGGTTGCGCAGCCGATGGCCGCACAAATCCCCGCATTCAGGGGCGTGAGTTGATAGTATCGGGCTGATGCCGACATTGTCTGCTCGGCGCAAGAATCAGAAACGGAAGCCGATGAGCACCATGCAATGCGCTTTGGTCGTCGATGACCTTCCCGCTGTGCGGGCCGGGTTTGTTGAATTGCTGCGCGAAAACTATCCGGGCGTGCGGATTTTCGAGGCGGGTCGCATGGCCGACGCCATGCAGATTCTGCAGCGCGAGCCCGTCGACCTGCTGCTGGTCGATCTGGGCCTGCCCGATGCCAGCGGCCTGGAATTGATCCGCACCCTCACGGAAACCCGCCCCCAGGCCCGCTCTGTCGTGGTCACCATCTTCGACGATGACGACCATCTCTTCCCCGCGCTGCAAGCGGGCGCCTTCGGTTATCTGCTCAAGGATCGCCCAAAAATCGAGCTGCGCGCCCAGCTTCGGCGCATACAGGATGGCGAGCCGCCGCTGTCGCCCAGTATTGCCCGTCGCATGGTGCAGCATTTCACCCATCTGCATCGCACGATGTCGGCTCCCTCTCCAAATCTGCCGCAAGAAGAACACATTGCGCTCACCGAGCGCGAGAGCGAGGTGCTGCAACTGGTGGGCAAGGGTTACACCCTGCCAGAAATTGCCGTTCAGCTCGGCCTGTCGCGACACACCGTGGCCGACTACGTCAAGCAGATCTACCGCAAGCTCAACATCTCTTCGCGCGCTGAAGCTGCTCTGGAGGCGGTGCGGCGCGGTCTGGTGCGCTGAACCCGGTCCCCGTTGCCTCTTCGCTCTCATGAGAAAACGCCGGGCCGCCCCAAGTTTTCTCATCCCCCTCGGGGGG
>DYKQ01000047.1 GCA_020722545.1 Thiomonas intermedia
CCTAGCTTTTTTGTGTAGTCACTCATCCTCTTTCTCGCTTAGTAGGCACGTCGGGCCAGGCGATCCGTCTGCGAAACCGATTCAGGATCGTCGAGCTCGATGGCAATTTGAGTACACACGGTCCGGCATAACTGCACTGCCTTCTCGCTCTGCACACGGTAATAAACCAGATTACCGACGCGGCGCTTGGCGACCACACCGGCTTGATACAACACCTTGAGATGCTGGGACACGTTGGGCTGGGTCGAATCGACCGAGTCCATGATTTCTGTCACGCTTTTTTCGCCTGTACAGATGGAATTGAGGATGCGCAAGCGCAGGGGGGTGGCGAGGACGCCGAAGAGCTCGGCGGCGGAATCGAACACCCGATCCGCGTCGACCGAGAGATCATCTGCGGGCGACGTCACCAGTTCCGGGAGCGTGTCAGTTTGTGGCATATGAATTTGCTTATAAGCAAGCGCTGATATTTTTCAAACCCTGGCGGAGCTTGTCCACCCTTGGCGGCTAGGAGTTTCCCTAGTCAGGGACGCGCAATTGCATCAGGAATTTGCTGAAGGGCAAGCGGGTCTTCCAGTGTAGTGAGATCGCCGGGATCACGACCTTCGCAAATTGCCTGGATCGCACGGCGCAACATTTTTCCTGAGCGGGTCTTGGGCAGAGCCGTCACCAGGAAGATGCGCTGGGGTCGGGCGACGGCGCCGAGTTGGGCATCGACATGGGCGGCGATGGAGGTCTGCTGGGCCTGCGCAGTCACCTTGTCCTGCCCCGGACGCAGAACCACGAAGGCCCAGGCGGCTTGCCCTTTGAGGGCATCCTGCACGCCCACGACGGCCACCTCGGCCACTGCGGGATGCGCGCTGATGCTCTCTTCGATTTCGCGCGTGCCGAGCCGGTGGCCGGCCACATTGATGACATCGTCGGTGCGGCCGAGGATGTAGAGATAGCCGTCGGCATCCTGACGGCCCCAGTCGAAGGTGGAATACACCTGCCGGTTCGGGTATGTACTCCAGTAGGTATCCACAAAACGGGCGTCGTCGCCCCAGATGGTTTGCAGACAACCGGGCGGCAGCGGCCAGTCGATCGCCACCACGCCTTTTTCGCCGGGAGCGACCGGCTCGCCGTCTGTTTCGTTGCGCAGGCAGACCTTGTAACCCGGCATGGAAACGCCGGGGGAGCCCATGCGAGAAGGCACGTCGGGAAATCCCTGCGGGGTTGCCAGAATGGGCCAGCCGGTTTCGGTTTGCCAATAGTTGTCGATCACCGGCTTGCCCAGCGATTCGGCGGCCCAGCGACCGGTGGGTTCGTCCAGCGGCTCGCCCGCGAGAAAAATGGCGCGCAGACTCGACAGATCGTGCCGGTGCAACAGCGCAGGGTCATGGCGCTTGAGCACGCGCATGGCGGTTGGCGCGGAGAACAGCTGATTGACGCGATACTGCTCGACGATGCGCCAGAACACAGCGGCATCCGGGCGGATGGGGACGCCCTCGTACAGAATGGTGGTCATGCCGGTGAGCAAGGGCGCGTACACGATGTAGCTATGCCCCACGACCCAGCCGATATCGCTCGTGCTGAAAAACGTCTCCCCGGGCTGGCCGCCGAAAATCACGCGCATGGACAGGTGCAGCGCCACGGCATACCCCCCGGTATCGCGCTGCACGCCCTTGGGTTTGCCCGTCGTGCCCGAGGTATAGAGGATGTAGCTTGGATGGGTGGAATCGACCCAGACGCAGGGCGCTTCCGCCCGGGCATGCCGGGTGCGCAAATCGGCGTAGGAAACATCGCGCGGCTGCTGCCGGGCCCAATCCGCCAGCCCGCGATCAACCACGATGACCTGCTCGGGCGGATGCTGCGACAGACGCAGCGCTTCGTCGAGCAAGGGCTTGTAGGGCACGACCTTGCCCGCGCGCGATCCAGCGTCGGCGCTGACGATGACTTTGGGTTGCGCATCATCGATACGCGCCGCAAGGCTCACCGACGCGAACCCGCCGAACACCACCGAATGCACCGCGCCCAGACGCACGCAGGCCAGCATGGCGAACACCGCTTCGGGAATCATCGGCATATAGATCAGCACCCGGTCGCCCTGGGTGACGCCCAGGCTCTGCAGACTGGCCGCCATGATCTGCACTTCGCGGTGCAGCTCGGCGTAGCTGTAACTGACCTCCTGCCCCGTTTCGGTGGACACATACACCAGCGCGGCTTGCCCGGCGCGCTCGGGCAGATGACGGTCGATCGCGTTATGACAGAGGTTGGTCAAGCCCCCCGAAAACCAGGCCGAGAATGGCGGCCTGCTGCGGTCGAGCACGCTGTTCCACGGCTTTTTCCAATCGATGGCCTGCGCCTGCTCGGCCCAGAATGCTTCGGGTGAATCGACGCTGCGGCGATAAAAATCGGCGTAAGACGCATCAAACATCGCACTGTCTCCTGTCTTGTATGAATGCGGCACAGCCTAGGAATGGGCGCTGACGCCGAACTGACTCATGAACAAGCTGACGGGGACCGCGATCAAATCTTCACCACAAGTCGACCCCGCACTTTGCCGTCGAGCAATTCCTGCGCGGCCGCTTGAGCCTGATCGAGCGGTATATCGTGAGCAATCTGGTCGATCATCGGCGCATCGATCAGATCGGCCAGCTTCTGCCAGGCTTTGCACCGAGCCGACTGCGGCTGCATCACGCTGTCGATTCCCGCCAGTGTCACGCCCCGCAGAATGAAGGGCGCCACCGTGGTCGGGAAATCCATGCCTCCCGCCAGTCCGCACGCGGCCACCACGCCGCCCCAGCGGGTTTGCGCGCAGGCATTGGCCAGGGTATGGCTGCCCACCGTATCCACCACCGCCGCCCAGCGCTCTTTCTGCAACGGTTTGCCGGGCGACGAAAGCGTATTGCGGTCAATCACCTCAGCGGCCCCGAGCGCGCGCAAATAGGCTTCCTCCTGCAATTTCCCGGTTGACGCCACGACCGTCCATCCCATTTTGGCCAGCAGCGCCACGGCCACGCTGCCCACGCCACCGCTCGCCCCCGTCACCAGCACGCTGCCCTGCGCGGGTACGGCGCCATGCCGCTCGATCGCCAGCACGCACAGCGCCGCGGTATAACCGGCCGTACCCAGCGCCATGGCCTGTCGCGCGGTGAAGGCCTTGGGCAGCCGGATCAACCAATCTCCATTGAGCCGCGCGCGCTGGCTCAGGCAGCCCCAATGCGTTTCGCCCACGCCCCAGCCGTTGAGCACCCAGCGGTCGCCAGGCTGCCAGTCGGCATGCGTGCTTTCAAGCACCGTGCCCGCGCCGTCGATGCCCGGCACCATGGGCCAGCGCCGCACGACCGGACCGCGGTTGGTCAGCGCCAGCGCGTCTTTGTAGTTCAGGGTGGAGTATTCCACCGCGACGGTCACGTCTCCCGCAGGGAGTTCTTCATCTGGCCATGCCCCGAGCGTGGCACTGAAGCCCTGATCGGTCTGATTGAGTTTCCAGGCAGTGAACATCGTGTTTTCCCGTTGAAGCGGCAGTGCTTCTTGCACTGCACAATGATTGACACAATTAAACGATCTATCTAAATTCACGCGCTTATGCGTGTCAACCCCTTGTTCGCCCAGATTGCCTTGGCCTGCTGCCTGCTTGGACCGTGCGGCAGCGCCTCAGTCTGGGCCGACCCGCGTGTGCTACCCCAGATCGACCCGGCCCAGCCCTCTGAAAAAGCGGTGCAAGACGTGCAAAACGCCCAGCGCGACGACGCCTCGCTGCGCCAATGGCTGACGCAAAACGGTTTTGTGCATCAGGTCTCCACCCGGGCTTCCGACCTGGTGGTCAATGCGCTGAGCTTTCTGGGCGTGAAATATCGCTACGGCGGCGACTCGGCGCGCAGCGGCTTCGATTGCTCGGGTTTTGTGCGCTACGTCTATCAGGAAACGCTGGGCACGGTGCTGCCGCACAACGCAGCGCAACAGGCGCGCGAAGGCGAAAAAATTCCGGAAAGCCAGCTCAAACCGGGCGATCTGGTGTTTTTCAACACGTTGCGCCGCGCCTTCTCGCATGTGGGCATTTACATCGGCGATGGTCAGTTCATTCATGCCCCGCGATCGGGTCAGACCGTTCGCGTGGAGAGCCTCGATTCGCCTTACTGGGCCAAACGCTTCGACGGCGCGCGCCGCATCATGACGAGCCCACAGACCGAAGTCGCGCAAGACGACCCAGGCAGCAGCCCGAGCGATGCGGCGGCACAGGCCGGGCAATAAGCGAGCTCGGCAGTCATTGCCGATCTGCTTCAAGAACGGGCCGAGGCCCGTTTTTTATCGCCGTGGCGGCGGCAGATCGGTACAGCTGCCCTCTGCCGCCTCAGCCGCCAGACCCACGGATTCGCCCAGTGTGGGATGCGGATGGATGGTGCGGCCGATGTCCACCGCGTCCGCCCCCATCTCGATCGCCAGGGCGATTTCACTGATGAGGTCGCCCGCGTGCGTGCCGACAATACCGCCGCCGACGATGCGGTGCGTCGCCTGGTCGAACAACAGCTTGGTGAAACCCTCGTCACGCCCGTTGGCGATGGCCCGACCGGATGCCGTCCACGGAAACAGCCCCTTGGTCACGGCGACGCCTTGGGCCTTGGCCGCCTCTTCGGTCAGGCCAACCCAGGCGATCTCCGGATCGGTATAGGCCACACTGGGAATCACCCGCGCGTCGAAGGCCGCCTTGGCCAGCGCGTCGTCGCCCTTGAGTTCGCCTGCACACACCTCGGCGGCGACATGGCCCTCGTGCACCGCCTTGTGCGCCAGCATGGGCTGGCCGACGATGTCGCCAATGGCATGGATGTGCGGCACGTTGGTGCGCAACTGCGCATCCACCGGAATGAATCCGCGCTCGTTCACCGCCACGCCGGCCTTGTCGGCCGCGATCTTGCGGCCATTGGGCGCGCGGCCCACGGCTTGCAGCACCAGGTCGTAGCGCTGCGGCTCGGCAGGAGCGCCTTCGCCCTCAAACGTCACCCAGATGCCGTCGGGCCTGGCTTGGGCGGCCACCGTCTTGGTCTTGAGCATCATGCGGTCGAAGCGCTTGGCGTTGAGCTTCTGCCAGACCTTCACCAGATCGCGGTCGGCGCCGGGCATGAGGCCGCCCAGCATTTCCACCACATCCAGACGCGCGCCCAGCGTGGAATACACCGTGCCCATCTCCAGCCCGATGATGCCGCCGCCGATGATGAGCATATTCTTCGGCGCCTGCTCCAGAGTCAGCGCGCCGGTGGAATCGACGATGCGCGGGTCATCGGGCAGGAAGGGCAGGCGCACCGCCTGCGAACCTGCGGCGATGATGGCGCGCTGAAAGCCCACCGTCTGCGTGGCGCCGGTCTTGTTCTGGCCCTCGCCTTCGGTGAGTTCGACCTGCACATGGTGCGCGTCGATGAACGCCCCATAGCCGCGCACGACCGTGACCTTGCGCATTTTCGCCATGGCCGCCAGACCGCCGGTGAGCTTGCCCACCACCTTGGCCTTGTGCGCCGCCAGCTTGGCGCGATCGACCTTGGGCGCGCCGAATTCCACGCCGAGGTCGACGAAATGCGCCGCTTCGTCCATGACCGCAGCCACGTGCAGCAGCGCCTTGCTGGGTATGCAACCGACGTTGAGGCACACGCCCCCCAAAGCGGCGTAACGCTCGACCAGCACCACCTTCAGGCCCAGGTCGGCGGCGCGGAATGCGGCGGAATATCCCCCGGGGCCAGCGCCGAGCACCAGCACGTCGCACTCCACATCGACCTTGCCGGAGAACGCGACGGCGGCCTGCGGCGCAGGTGAGGTTTGTGGCGCCGTGTTTGTCGGCGCGGCAGCAGGCGCGGGCGGCGCGGGCGTAGTCTCGGCGATTGCCTGCGCACCCGCAGCGTCAAGTTCCAGCAAAACCGTGCCTTCGTTTACCTTGTCGCCCAGTTTCACGCGCAGCGCCTTCACCACGCCGGCGGCGCTGCTGGGAATTTCCATGCTGGCCTTGTCACTCTCCACCGTGACCAGCGACTGATCGACTGCAATCGTGTCTCCGGCCTTGACCAGAACCTCGATCACTTCCACATCCTTGAAGTCCCCGATATCGGGAACCTTGACTTCGATGATGGCCATATCGCGCTCCCGGTCAAATCAGCACACGCCGCAGGTCGGCGAGCAACTCGCCGAGCACGGTGGTGAAGCGCGCGGCCATCGCCCCGTCGATGACGCGATGGTCATACGACAGCGACAGCGGCAGCATCAGCCGTGGCTGGAATGCGGCGCCGTCCCAAACCGGTTTGATCTGCGATTTGGACAGCCCCAATATGGCCACTTCCGGCGCATTGATGATGGGCGTGAAGGCCGTGCCGCCCACGCCGCCCAGGCTGGAAATGGTGAAGGTCGCGCCCTGCATGTCTGAAGGCTTGAGCTTGCCTTCGCGCGCCGTCGCAGCCAGCTCGCCCATTTCCTTGGCGATTTGCGCCAGGCCCTTCTTGTCCACATCCTTGAGCACGGGCACGACCAGGCCTTGCGGCGTATCGGCCGCAAAACCGAGGTGGATGTAGTCCTTCAGAACGAGGTTCTCGCCGCTTTCATCGAGCGAACTGTTGAATGCGGGCATCTGCTTGAGCGCCGCCACGCAGGCTTTCATCACAAAGGCGAGCATGGTGAGCTTCACGCCTTGCTTGGCCATGCGTTCGTTGCTGCTCTTGCGGAATTCCTCCAGCTCGGTGATGTCGGCCTCGTCGAACTGGGTGACATGCGGAATCATCGCCCAGTTGCGCGCCAGATTGGGGCCCGAGAGCTTTTTGATGCGCGACAGCGGCTGGCTGCTGACCGGGCCGAACTTGGCAAAGTCCACCTTGGGCCAGGGCAGGAGCGTGAGCCCGCCCAGGCTGGCCGCGCCCTTGCCCGCACCGACTCCCGCCACAGCCGCAGCCTGAGTCACGGTCTGGCCTGACATCACCGCCTTGACGAAGGCTTGCACATCCTCCGCGGTGATGCGGCCCTTGCTGCCGCTGCCCTTGACTTCCGCCAGCGGCACGCCGAGTTCACGCGCCAGCTTGCGCACGCTCGGCGAAGCGTGCGGCAATAGCGCAGTGGTTGCTGCAGGCTCGTGCACCGGCAGCGCGGCAGTAGGCGGGGTGTGGTGACGCGGCTCGGAGGCGAAACCCACGCCAACCGCTGCAGGAGGCAGCGCGACCGGGGGCGATGCCTCGGGCTGCGCAGGCTCGGCTGCTGCTGGAACGGCCAGAGCGGACGGAGTTTCTGCGGCGAGCGGTGCGTCGGCGACGCCTGCGGCGTCGAGTTCGAGCAAGACCGAGCCTTCGCTCACCTTGTCGCCCAGCTTCACGCGCAGCGCCTTCACCACGCCGGCGGCGCTGCTGGGGATCTCCATGCTGGCCTTGTCACTCTCCACCGTGACCAGCGATTGATCGACCGCGATCCTGTCTCCGGCCTTGACCAGAACCTCGATCACTTCCACATCCTTGAAGTCCCCGATATCGGGAACCTTGACCTCGACGACGGCCATTTTGGGTGTCTCCTGTTGTGTGTGTGCGTTCTGCGGTCGTTCAGGCGTAGAGCGAGAACACCTTCTCCGTGTCGATGCCGTACTTGGCAATGGCCTCGGCCAGCTTGGCTGCAGGCAGCGCGCCCTCATCGACCAGACCGCGCAGCGCAGCCAGCACGATGTAGTGGCGATCGACCTCGAAGTGGCGGCGCAGCTCGGTGCGGGTATCCGAGCGGCCGAAGCCGTCGGTGCCCAGCACCCGGTAGTTACGCCCCTTGGGCAGGAAGGGGCGGATTTGTTCGGCGAACAGGCGCACATAGTCGGTGCTGGCCACCACCGGGCCTGCGTGCTGGTCGAGCTGCTGGGTGACGAAGGGCACGCGCGGCTTGTCGGCGGGGTGCAGCAGGTTCCAGCGTTCGGCGGCCTTGCCGTCGCGCGCCAGTTCGTTGAAGCTCGGGCAGCTCCACACGTCGGCGGCGACGCCCCAGTCGCTTTCCAGCAGTTCCTGCGCCGCCAGACTTTCGCGCAGGATGGAGCCGGAGCCGAGCAACTGCACGCGCTGCTTGACCTTGGCCTTGCCCGGTTTGCACAGGTACATGCCCTTGAGAATCTGCTCTTCAGTGCCCGGCTGCAGCCCGGGTTGGGCGTAGTTTTCGTTGAGCAGGGTCAGGTAATAGAACACGTCTTCCTGATTCTCGACCATGCGCTTGAGACCCGCATGCAGGATGACGGCCACCTCGTGCGCAAAGGTCGGGTCGTAGCTGATGCAGTTGGGCACGTTGGCCGCCATGACCTGGCTGTGGCCGTCTTCGTGCTGCAGCCCTTCGCCGTTGAGCGTGGTGCGTCCAGAGGTGCCGCCCAGCAGGAAGCCGCGCGACAGCATGTCGCCCGCGGCCCAGATCAGGTCGCCGACGCGCTGGAAGCCGAACATCGAATAGAAGATGTAGAAGGGAATGGTGATGCGGTTGCTGTGCGAGTAGCTGGTGGCAGCAGCAATCCACGAGGCCATGCCGCCGGCCTCGCAAATGCCTTCCTGCAGGATCTGGCCCTGTTTGTCTTCGCGGTAATACATCACCTCGCCACGATCGACCGGGGTGTATTTCTGCCCTTCGGGCGCGTAAATGCCGATCTGGCGGTACAGCCCTTCCATGCCGAAGGTACGGGTTTCGTCCACCAGAATGGGCACGGTGCGCGGGCCCAGCGTCTTGTCGCGCAGCAGCTGGTTGAGGCAGCGCACATAGGCCTGGGTGGTGGAGATTTCGCGGCCCTCAGCCGTGGCTTCGAGCATGGGCTGGAAAATCTCTTTCAGATCGGGCACGGGCAGGTGTTCGTCGGCCTTTTCGCGGCGCTGCGGCAAAAAACCGCCCAGGGCCTTGCGACGCTCCATCAGGTACTTCATTTCCGGCGTATCGTCGGCCGGCTTGAAGAACGGCAGCTTGGGCAGTTCGCTGTCGGGGATCGGAATGTTGAAGCGGTCGCGGAATTCGCGAATGTCTTCATCGGTGAGCTTTTTGACCTGGTGCGCCACATTGCGCGCCTCGGCCGCGCGGCCCATGCCATAGCCCTTGATGGTCTTGACCAGCAGCACCGTGGGGCCGCCCTGATGGTTGGCCGCGGCGTGGAAGGCGGCATAGACCTTTTGCGGATCGTGGCCGCCGCGGTTCAGGCGCCAGATGTCCTCGTCGCTCATGTGCTCGACCATCTTGAGCAGGCGCGGGTCGCGGCCGAAGAAATGCTTGCGCACGAAGGCGCCGTCATTGGCCTTCATCGCCTGATAATCGCCGTCGAGCACATCCATCATGACCTGACGCAGGATGCCGTCTTTGTCGCGCGCCAGCAGCGGATCCCAGTAAGAGCCCCAGACGAGTTTGATGACGTTCCAGCCCGAGCCGCGGAATTCGCCTTCGAGTTCCTGGATGATCTTGCCGTTGCCGCGCACCGGGCCGTCGAGGCGCTGCAGATTGCAGTTGATGACGAACACCAGGTTGTCGAGCTTTTCGCGCGCCGCCAGCCCCACGGCGCCGAGCGCCTCGGGTTCGTCCATTTCACCGTCGCCGCAGAAGGCCCAGACCTTGCGCTTGGAGGTATCGGCAATGCCACGGGCGTGCAGATACTTGAGATAGCGGGCCTGGTAGATCGCCATGATCGGCCCCAGCCCCATGCTCACGGTGGAGAATTGCCAGAAATTCGGCATCAACTTGGGATGGGGGTAGCTCGACAGCCCTTTGCCGCCGACTTCCTGGCGGAAATGCAGGAGCTGCTCTTCCGTCAACCGCCCTTCCATATAGGCACGGGCGTAGATGCCCGGCGCGCTGTGGCCCTGAAAGTAAATCAGATCGCCGCCGTGCTCGGCCGTGGGCGCGTGCCAGAAATGGTTGAAGCCGGTGCCATACATGGTGGCCAGCGACGCGAACGAGGCCATATGCCCGCCCAGATCGCCCCCATCGGCCGGATGCAGACGGTTGGCGTGCACCACCATCGCCATCGCGTTCCAGCGCATGTAGGCGCGCAACCGCTCTTCGATCTCGACATTGCCCGGACTGCGCACCTCGTCGTCGGTGGCAATGGTGTTGACGTAGGCGGTGTTGGCCGAGAAAGGCACGTCCACGCCGTTCTGCCGCGCTTCGGCGATCAGCGATTCGAGGACGAAGTGCGCCCGCTGCGGGCCTTCGGCGGCGATTAGCGCATCCAGCGCGTCCAGCCACTCCCGGGTTTCCTGTGGATCGGCATCTCCCGCGGCGGCGGAAAGTGAGCTGGGTTGCATCTCAGGTAAGGCAGCCATCATGTTCTCCTCATGAATTTGTGGCGCAGTATCGCAAACAATTTTTCAAATCACAAGATTTGATTTCGTATAGTGAAATTAAAGGCGCGGTTTTGCCCGATTTTTTCGCCCAACTGCCTCGTTTGAAGATCGAACTGCGTCAACGCAAAATCTGCTGGCTCAACTCAACTATCGGGCGGCTCTCAACCAAACGCCGGGCCGACCTTGGGGGCGCTCAACTCCGGACACTCTAGACTGCTTCCGTGAATCCTTCAAAGCACGTTCCCACTTTCCGCCGCCGTAGTTGGACGCAGCGCTTCGGGCTGTTGCGCGCGCGCGCGCTGCTGCGACGCATGCAGTCCGACCGTGTGCTGCTGGTGCTGCCTCTTGTCGTCTTCATTCTGTTTCTGGCGGCCATGGCCGCGCTGGTGAGCTATTCGCAACAAGCCGACCTGCAACGCGACAAAGACAATCTGCAGCGCGATAGCGAATGGGCGCAGCAACGCATCAGCCTAGACCTTACCCTCGCGCAGGACCAAGTGCAGGCCATCGCCAACAACCTCTCCCTGCATGAGGACCGACCCGGGCCGTTCGACGTGCAGGCGCTTCGCTTGATGCGGCGCTATCCGCAGTTGTTTCTCGTGTACTACGCGCATCCCGATGGCGCCGTGGTGTTCAAAAAGGGCAACCCCAACCTCGCCACCGAACAGATCGCCACCCTGGTGGGCAAGACCCTCAAGCGCGCCAACAGCCAGCAACTCATGCAGCAGGCGCTGGTCAGCCAGCGCACCGCGTACTCAACACCCTTCAAGAGCGCCGACAACGGCTGGCTGCTCGAAACCGCCACGCCCGTGATGCGCAACGACCAGCTCGCCGGCGTGGTGGGCGTGGTGTACTCCGTCGACGGCATCTTGCGCTACTCGGTGCCGGAAGACCTCAATGCCAGCTATGCCGTTTCGCTGCTCGGCCCCGACAACCAGTTGCTCGACAGCGCCTCGAGCCAGCCCATACGCGACAAGGCGCTGCAATACCGCGCCCCCCTGCCCCCGTTCGAGCCCGGGCTGGTGCTGCAGGTCAGCAGCTATCGCAGCAGCCCGAGCTGGACGACCAAGGGCCTGTACTGGAGCGTGTTCCTGCTGTCGGCGCTCACCCTGTGGACGCTATTGACGAGCTGGAACCAGCTGCGCCAACGCCTGAGCGCACAAGAGGCGCTCACCCGCGAAACCGCCTTTCGCCGCGCCATCGAAAACTCGCTGTCCACCGGCATGCAGGCGGTGGACATGCAGGGGCGCATTCAATATGTCAACCTGTCGTTCTGCCGCATGACCGGCTTTGAAGACAGCGACCTGATCGGCAGCCAGCCGCCCTACCCTTACTGGCCCGCGCAACAAGGCGCTGAAATGGCCCTGGCCATTCAGCAAAGCCTCGACGGTCTGGCGCCTCCCTCGGGATTCGCGCTCAAAATCCGCCGCAAGAACGGCAGCGAGTTCGACGCGCGGGTCTATGTCTCGCCGCTGATCGACGTGCGCGAAAAGCAGACGGGCTGGATCATGTCGGTCACCGACATCACCGAGCCCACCCGCATCCGCCAGGAACTCGCCGCCTCGCACGAGCGCTTCGTCGCCGTGCTCGAAGGGCTGGACGCCGCGGTCTCGGTGATCTCGCTGGGCGCCGAAGAGCCGCTGTTCGCCAACAAGCTCTACCGTCAGTGGTTCGGCGCGTCGGTGCACGGCCACCTCATGCTCAATGGCGGGCAGATGACTTCGGTGGCCGACGACGATCATGTCGACACCGTCGACTCGTTTGTCGGCCTGCCCGCCGACCAAATCCTCGACGGCCATTCCAGCGCGCATGAAACCCACGTCGAAGCGCTCGACCGCTGGTTCGACGTGCGCCAGCGCTATATGCAATGGGTGGACGGCCGGGTGGCCCAGTTGCTGATCGCCACCGACATCACCCCCCGCAAGCGCGCCGAGGAAACCGCGCGCAAGCAGGAAGAAAAGGCCCAGATCACCAGCCGACTGATCACCATGGGCGAGATGGCCTCGTCGCTGGCGCACGAGCTCAACCAGCCGCTCACCGCCATCAGCAACTATTCCTCGGGCATGATCGCCCGCGTCAAGACGCACGGCATGACCCAGCAGGAATTGATCGATGCGCTGGAAAAAACCGGACGGCAGGCGCAGCGGGCCGCCGGGGTCATCAAACGGGTGCGCGATTTTGTGAAAAAGAGCGAGCCCGCGCGGGTGTCGTGCCGCGTGCAGGACATCGTGCGCAACACCCTGGAACTGGCCGATATCGAGCTCACCCGGCGCAATGTGCGGCTGCTCAACTTCGTCGCCCCCGGCATTCCCACGCTGTACGCCGATCCGATTCTGATCGAGCAGGTGCTGCTCAACCTGCTGCGCAATGCGGCCGAATCGGTGGACAAGGCCGGACGGCAAGGTAATCTGCGCAGCATCGAGCTCAAGATCATGTCGGATGCCGAACGGGTGACTTTCACTGTCAAAGATCACGGCACCGGCATCGATGAAGCCGTGATGGAGCGCCTGTTCGAAGCCTTCTACACCACCAAGGCCGAAGGTCTGGGCATTGGCCTGAACATCTGCCGCTCGATCATCGAGTATCACCAGGGCCGTCTCTGGGCCGAGAATTATTACAATCAATCGGTGATTGCCGGATGCCTCTTCAGCTTCACCCTGCCGCTCGGAGCCCCCAAAGAGCGGCCTCGGCCACCGGCTCCATCCGGCGATTCCGCGCATCCCGACTTCCTTCCGTCCCGCTTGTGACCCCCGGCAACTGAAGCCCCACTTCTCATCACTTCCCATCCTTCTCGATTGCCCATGAAAACAGCCCACAAAGGTACCGTGTATGTGGTGGATGACGACGAGGCCGTGCGCGATTCGCTGCAGTGGCTGCTCGAAGGCAACGACTACCGCGTGCGCTGCTTCGAATCCGCCGAAAGTTTCCTCACCCGTTTCGATCCGCGCGAAATCGCCTGCCTCATCGTCGACGTGCGCATGCCCGGCATGAACGGCCTCGAACTGCAGGATGAATTGCTGCATCGCGGCTGCAGCATGCCGCTGGTGTTCATCACGGGCCACGGCGATGTGCCGATGGCGGTGGACACCATGAAAAAGGGCGCCATCGACTTCATCGAAAAACCGTTCAACGAAGTCGTGCTGCGCGATCTGGTTGATCGCATGCTGCAAAAAGCGCGTCTGAGCGCCGATCAGCAGCAGGCCGAAGCCAGCCGCGGCGCCCTGCTGGGCCGACTCACCGCGCGCGAGTCGCAGGTGCTCGAACGCATCGTGGCCGGGCGACTGAACAAGCAGATCGCCGACGACCTCAGCATCAGCATAAAAACCGTTGAAGCGCACCGTGCCAACATCATGGAAAAGCTCAACGTCAGCACCGTGGCCGATCTGCTCAAGATTGCACTCGGCGCACCGAAATAAATCCATCCCCTCCCCATGCATCACGCCCGCCCATGCGGGCGTGGTGCATTTTTCCAAGCCCATTCCCATGACAGCCCAACGCATCGACGGTCTCGCCCTCTCCGCCCAAATCCGCCAGCAGGTCGCGCAGCGCGCGCAGACCTGCACCGCTGCGGGACATCGCCCCGGCCTCGCCGTCATTCTGGTGGGCGACAGCCCGGCCAGTCAGGTCTATGTGCGCAACAAGATCAAGGCCTGCGAGCAGACCGGCATCCACTCGGTGCTGGAGCAATACGCCGCCGACCTGCAAGAGGCCGCGCTGTTGCAGCGCATCGCCGCGCTCAACGCCGATCCGGCGATCCACGGCATCCTGGTGCAATTGCCCCTGCCGCGCCACATCGACGCCAACAAGGTGATCGAAGCCATTGCGCCGACCAAGGACGTGGACGGCTTTCACGTCGCCAGCGCGGGGGCGTTGATGGTGGGACAGCCTGGCTTCAAGCCCTGCACGCCCTATGGCTGCATGAAAATGCTCGAATCCATCGGCCTGCGCGATCTGCGCGGCAAGTCAGCGGTGGTGGTGGGCCGCTCGAACATTGTCGGCAAGCCGATGGCCTTGATGCTGCTGGCGGCCAACGCCACGGTCACCATCGCGCACAGCGGCACGGCCAATCTGGCCGCGGTGTGCCGCCAGGCCGACATTCTGGTGGCCGCCGTCGGGCGCGAGAACCTGATCACCGCCGACATGGTCAAGCCCGGCGCCGTGGTGATTGACGTGGGCATGAACCGCAACGCAGCGGGCAAGCTCTGTGGCGATGTGGACTTCGACGGCGTCAGCGAAGTCGCCGGCTGGATCACCCCCGTGCCCGGCGGCGTCGGGCCCATGACCATTGCGATGCTGCTGGCCAATACCCTGGAGTCGTGCGAGCGAGCCCACGCCCGCCCATAATTTCAGCCTCGTCCCCGACACCCGTTTTGATGCACCGACCCACGCCATGACTCTTGCTCTGCCCGCCAACAACCCGCTGTGTGATTTTCGCGATCTTCCCGACTACGCCGCGGTAAAACCCGAGCACATCGAGCCCGCGCTCGACGCGCTGATTCAGGCCGCGGAACAGACGCTGGATCAGGTCACCGCACCTGCCACTGCCCCCACCTGGGCCGCCGTGGTGGAGCCGCTGGAGCGCGCCACCGAACACCTGGGCCGTGCCTGGGGTGTCGTCGGTCACCTCAACGCCGTGGCCGACACCCCCGCCCTGCGCGCTGCCTACAACGCCATGCTGCCCAAGGTCACCGAGTTCTGGACCCGGCTGGGCCAGAACGAGGGGCTGCTGCGGCAATACCAGGCCCTGCACGACAGCGCCGAGTTTTCCCGCCTCAGCCCGACGCGCCAGCGCATCATCGAGCATGCCTTGCGTGACTTCCGCTTGAGCGGTGCGCTGCTCGAAGGCCCGGCCCGCAGCCGCTACGCCGAAATTCAGGAACGCCTGGCCGCGCTCAGCCAAACCTTCTCCGAACACGTGCTTGATGCCACAGCGGCCTATGCCGAATACGTCGGCGAAGAACAGACCGCTGGCATTCCGGCCGATGCCCTGCAGGCCGCGCGCGAAGCCGCCGAGCGCGACGGCAAACCCGGCTACAAATTTACCCTGCACTATCCGTCGTACATGCCCGTGCTGCAGCACGGCGAACACCGTCCGCTGCGCGAACGCCTCTACCGCGCCTACGTCACCCGTGCCAGCGAGCTGGGCGATGCAAAGTTCGACAACTCCGCCGTCATGGCCGAAATTCTCGCCCTGCGCGACGAAGAAGCCCGTCTGCTCGGCTACGCCAACTACGCCGAAGTCTCGCTGGCGCCCAAAATGGCCGACACCCCGGAGCAGGTGCTGCACTTTCTGCGCGACCTCGCCGCCCGCGCCCGTCCCTTCGCCCAGCGCGACCTCGACACCCTGCGCGCCTTCGCGCAAACAGAGCTTGGCCTGGCCTCGCTCGAGGCCTGGGACATCGCCTGGGCCTCCGAGAAACTGCGGCAGTCGCATTACGCCCTGTCGGAGCAGGAAGTGCGGCAATATTTCACCCTGCCCACCGTCATCGCCGGGCTGTTCCGCGTGATCGAAACCCTGTTCGGCGTGAAGCTGCGGCGGGTGGAGGGCGACATTCACGCTTGGCATCCAGACGCCGAGCTATATCGCATCGAAAACACCGAGGGTGGCAGCGTCGGCCTGTTCTACCTCGATCTGTACGCCCGCGACGGCAAACGCTCGGGCGCGTGGATGGATCATGTGCGTTCGCGCTGGCTGCACGCGGACGGCACGCTGCAAACCCCGGTCGCCACCCTCACCTGCAACTTTCCCTCGCCCGTGGGCGGCAAGCCCGCCCTGCTCAGCCACGACGACGTGCAGACCCTGTTCCACGAGTTTGGCCACGGGCTGCACCACATGCTCACCCAGGTTGACGACATCGCCGTGTCGGGCATCTCTGGCGTCGAATGGGACGCGGTGGAGCTGCCCAGCCAACTGATGGAAAACTTCTGCTGGGAATGGGAAGTGCTGCGCTTTCTCACCCATCATGTGGAAACCGGCCAAGCCATGCCGCGCGCCTTGTTCGACAAAATGCTGGCCGCGAAAAACTTCCAGTCGGGCATGCAGACCCTGCGTCAGGTCGAGTTTTCGCTGCTCGACATGCGCCTGCACCACGACTTGCGCACTTTCACCCCCGAAGCGATTGAAGCGCTGGTGGCCGAGAACCGCGACGAGATCGCCGTGCTGAAGCCGCCGTCGTTCAACCGCTTCGTCAACAGTTTCTCCCACATCTTCGCCGGGGGCTACGCAGCGGGCTACTACAGCTACAAATGGGCTGAAGTGCTGTCGGCCGACGCTTACGAGCGCTTCGAACAAGAAGGCCCGCTCAGTCCGCAAGTGGGCAAGAGCTATCAGCAAGCCATTCTCGCCGTGGGCGGAAGCCGCGATGCCATCGACTCGTTCAAAGCCTTCCGTGGCCGCGAGCCGCGCATCGATGCCCTGCTCCGCCATAGCGGCATGACGGCTGAAGCGGCTGAAGTAGCCTGAGCGTACGCGTTTGCCCCGACCCCGTCCCGCCGCCTGTGGTGAAAACACCGCGCTGCAGTCCGGCTTGGGCGCAGTCGTGGCACACTTGAAGCCTGTTATCACCCTTGCTGCACAGAACGATGAAACGACTGACGAAACGAACTTCGCGCCACGCCCTCGTGTTTTCCGCCGCACTGGCGCTCGGCCTGGCCGCAGGCACGCCCGCCTGGGCGATCTACAAGATCGTCGGACCGGACGGCTCGGTGACCTTCAGCGATGTGCCGCCCAGCAGCACGCAGGGCAAGTCCGTGCAGTCGTTGTCGGTCAACGGCAGTGCGACGCCCAGCAGCTTTGCCGGCTTTCCCGCCGCGTTGCGTGAAGCGGCGCGCAAATACCCCGTCACGCTCTACACCGCGCCGCAATGCGAGGCCTGCGATGCCGCACGCGCCTACCTGCAACAGCGCGGCATACCCTTCGCCGAAAAAACCATCACGACCAACGCCGACATCAAGGCCTACAAGTCTTTGTCGAACGGCAGCGACCAGCTCCCGCTGGTGATCATCGGCAGCACCAAACTGAGCACCGGTTTCAGTGCCAGCAATTGGAACATCGCGCTCGATGCTGCAGGCTATCCGAAAAAGAGCGAACTGCCGCGCGACTACGTGCGCCCGCAGCCCGTGGCGCTGGCGCCGTCCCCGGCCCAGAAAGCTTCGGCGCCAGAACAAAAGCGCGTACCGACCGAACCTTCCGTGCTGCCGCCGCCAAACCCGCACGCCCCCAAGGGCTTTCAGTTTTAGTCAGAGAATTAGCCCGAAGTTCCAGTAGCCTCCAAACGAGTTTTCCCTTGTTCGGCGCGAACTTGGCGTGAATTTGGGGTTCCACGTTCTGTCTACGCGCGGATGCGGTCGGTGAGGTCGAGCGCTTGGCGCTGCGTGGGGCTGGGCGTGGTGGTGATGTCGAACCTTGGCGCATCGGCGCCGGGCGGGCGGCAAGTATTGCGCACGATGGTGGCGAGATCGGCCATGAGCGTTGAGAAGCTGTGCACCGGCGCGCCCTCGTCAAGCATGCGGCGTGCAACCTTGTTGCGCGCCGCATCCGAGCGCTTGGCCGGCGCCACCGGATCGCGCGTGGCTTTGGCAGCTTGATCGGTGTCGGCAAACGTCAGCTCGCGCCAGGCCTCGCGCAGGCGCCATTCCACGTAGTAGGCCAGCATGCATAGCAGAATGTGCGCACGCACGCGATCAGCGGTGCGGTGGTGGATCGGGCGCACATGCAGGGCCACTGTCTTGAGCGAGCGAAACGCCCGCTCCACGTTGGCCAGCGCCTTGTAGTTATTGATCCGGCACAATGAAGAATGAACTTTCTGGTTATGCTGATATCGAATT
>DYKQ01000048.1 GCA_020722545.1 Thiomonas intermedia
GCCCGACCATCAGGGCAAGGTTGATCAGGTTGGGCCCTGGCAGCACCTGGCTCAGGCTGAGCATCTCGACGAACTCGCCATTGCTCAACCAGCGTTTGTCTTCCACCAGAATGCGCTGGGCAAACGGCAATACCCCGCCAACCCCCAGCAGGGTGAGGTGGTTGAACACCCAAAATAATTCGGCCTTGTGACGCGGCGACTGATGGGGGGTGGCGGTCGGGCGACTCGGATCGGCCGGTTTTTCCGCAGAGGGTAGGGAAGTCATGGAACGAGGAAGTGAAAGAGATACTCGCCGGGCCGCCCCAAGAGTTTCTTGCCCGCTGAGCGCCCCCAGGGCTGGACTGCGCCCAGCCCGCCCCCCGTGGAGGGCAAGGAAACTTGGGGCGGCCCTGCGTTTCCTTGAGAAGGGAGAGTCGAGCGTAGCGAAGGCTTTCGGGGCGGGTGCATTTCTCACAATGCGAAATCTGGAAATCGTGATGTGAAAACAGCCTGCTGCAACGCAGGCTCGGAGGCTTTCACTCAGCAAAAAAATGTTTCTTATTGCAAAAAATAGGATTTAAGTCATTGATGTATAAAGACATAAAATTATCTCTTATATAAGACATAAGACTATGCTGCGCCGCAAAAGTCAACTACGCTCAGGCATCGAATTTTCATTCACCCGGAGAAGCAAGATGGCAGATCGAAAACAGCAAGTAGCAGCGTTGGAACAGGACTGGGCGCAGAACCCGCGCTGGAAGGGCATCAAGCGCGGTTACGGCGCAGAGGAAGTAGTGCGCCTGCGCGGTTCGGTGGTGGTTGAGCATACGCTGGCCCGTCGCGGTGCGGATCGTCTGTGGAAGCAGATGCACGACATGCCGTTCGTCAACGCCCTGGGCGCCCTGACTGGCAACCAGGCCATGCAGCAAGTCAAGGCCGGGCTCAACGCCATCTACCTGTCGGGCTGGCAAGTGGCGGGCGATGCCAACCTGGCTGGCGAGATGTATCCCGACCAGTCGCTGTATCCGGCCAACTCGGTGCCCAGCGTGGTCAAGCGCATCAACAACACCCTCACCCGAGCCGATCAGATTCAGTGGATGGAAGGCAAGCAGCCCGGTGACGAAGGTTTCATCGACTATTTCGCCCCTATCGTGGCCGATGCCGAAGCCGGTTTCGGCGGCGTGCTCAACGCCTTCGAGCTGATGAAGTCCATGATCGAAGCCGGCGCCGCCGGCGTGCACTTCGAAGACCAGCTCGCCTCCGTGAAGAAATGCGGCCACATGGGTGGCAAGGTACTGGTGCCGACCCGCGAAGCTGTTGCCAAGCTCGTCGCGGCCCGTCTGGCGGCTGACGTCATGGGCGTGCCGACGGTGCTGGTGGCGCGTACCGACGCCGAAGCGGCCGACCTCATCACCTCCGATGTCGACGACAACGACAAGCCCTTCTGCACCGGCGAGCGCACGGTCGAAGGCTTCTACCGCACCAAGCCCGGCCTGGAGCAGGCCATCTCTCGCGGTCTGGCCTACGCGCCCTATGCCGATCTGGTGTGGTGCGAAACCGGCAAGCCCGACCTGGCCTATGCCAAGGCCTTCGCCGAAGCCATTCATGCCAAGTTCCCCGGCAAGATGCTGGCCTACAACTGCTCGCCGTCCTTCAACTGGAAGAAAAACCTCGACGATGCCACCATCGCCAAGTTCCAGAAGGAATTGGGCGCCATGGGCTACAAGTTCCAGTTCATCACCCTGGCCGGTTTCCACGCGCTGAACTACTCGATGTTCAACTTGGCCTACGGCTATGCCCGCAACCAGATGAGCGCCTTCGTCGAACTGCAAGAGGCCGAGTTCGCCGCGGCGCCCAAGGGCTTCACCGCGGTCAAGCATCAACGCGAGGTCGGCACCGGCTATTTCGACGCCGTCACCACGACGATCGAAAACGAGGCTTCGACCGCCGCGCTCAAGGGCTCGACCGAAGACGAACAGTTCTTCGACCGCAAAGTGGCCTGAGACTGGAGAAGAGCGGGCCGGGCCACGATGGCCTCGGCCTGCCGAGGAGACGCAGCCGCCTCAAGATTTCTTGAGGCGGTTTTTTCCCCCCAATGTTGGGGCGTGAATTCTTACTTCACGTTGCCGCAATCGCTGCCCAGGCGCTTGCCGTTCACCTGCACGTCTGATTGGGTGGTTGCGCCCGAGGGGGCGACGCTGGTGATGCTCCATTTCGACTCGAATGTTGCTGGGCCGGTGCGGAAGGCGCCGGTCTGCGTGACCTTGGCCTGCGGCAAATCGCAATGGAAGGTCCATTGCGTCTCGCCATCGGCCAAGGTGGCTTGTTCGCGCGTGCACTGCTTGCCGTCCATCGGCACCACCACGCTCTCCGGTTTCTGCCTCGGTTTGACGCAGATCTTCACATTGCGCTGGACCGGCACGCTCAGGTTCGGATCGACGCGAGTCGTGCCGTGAATCTCCATGCTCCAGAGCCCCGGCTCCATGGGCGCATCTTTGGCGTACGCGGTGGCGCTCAATCCGGCGAAAACAATCATCAAACCCAGGGGTGGCATGGCGCATCGAAAAACCTCCAGGGCACAGGGCCCGCAAATCATCAGGAAATGGAAACAGACTCGGTTTGACCGAGATCGCGGCGCCGGGTTTCGCCAAGCCCCAGAACGGCGAGCAGGCTGATGACAGCCGCCACGGAAATGTAGACGCCTACCCAGCTCAGCCCGCCATGCGCCACCAACACCTGGGCGACATAGGGGGCAAGCGAGGCCCCGAGAATGCCGCCGAGGTTGTAGGCCGCGCCCGAACCGGTGTAGCGCACCGAGGTGGGAAAAATCTCGGGCAGCATCGCACCCAGTGGCGCATAGGTCATGCCCATGAGAAAGAGTGCGCCGCAAAGGAAAATCCCCACGCCCGTGGTGGTGGCTGAGCCCAGCAGCGGCGCGAGGGCAAAGCCCCAGAGCACCGCGGCCCCGGCTGACGCGACCAAGACGGCGCGTCGCCCCAGGGCGTCACTGGCCCAGGCCGAAAGCACGGTGGCCACGGCCATGCAGACGATGGCCAGCATCAGCCAGGCCTGCAGCGTCGGCTTGGGCAGATGCAAGGCGCTGATGCCATAGCTCAGCACGAACACCGCGCTGATATAGAACAAGGCGTAGCAGACCACGATAGCCAACGAGCCGAGTATCAGCGGCTTGAGATGGCCGCTGAGCAGTTCGGTCAACGGCACCCGTGCGGGCTTGTTTTCTGCGGCCTTGAATAGAGGGGTTTCAGTCAGTTTGAGTCGCGCATACAGACCGATGAGCACCAGCACGGCGCTCAACAGAAAGGGAATGCGCCAGCCCCAGGCCATGAACTGTTCGTGGCTGAGCAGCAGGCCCAGCAGCAGGAACAGACCGTTGGCCACGAGAAAGCCGATGGAAGGCCCAAGCTGGGGAAACATGCCAAACAGGCCGCGGCGATGTTTGGGCGCGTTTTCTGTGGCGAGCAGCGCCGCGCCGCCCCATTCGCCGCCGAGCCCCAGCCCCTGGCCGATGCGCAGAATGACCAGCAACCACGGAGCCAGCTCGCCGATGCGGTCATATCCGGGCAGCAGGCCGATGAGCGTGGTGCACACGCCCATCGTGAGCGCCCCCAGGGCCGGGCTGCGCCCAGCCCGCCCCCCGAGGGGGATGAGAAAACTTGGGGCGGCCCGGCGTTTTCTCATGAGCAGCGTGGCGACCAAGGTGGACTTGCGGCCGAATCGATCACCGAAATGTCCGAACAGAAAGGAGCCGACCGGCCGCGCCACAAACGCGATGCCGAAAGTGGCAAAGGCGTTGAGCGTCTGCGCCGTGGGCGAGGCGCTGGGAAAGAACACCGGCCCGATGACCAGCGCCGCGGCAATGGCGTAAACGTAGAAGTCGTAGAACTCGATGGCCGTGCCGATGAAGCTGGCGATGGCGATATGCGATGTCTTGTTGACCGGGACGATGGACGCGGCTGTCATGGAGTCTCCTCGTGTTTGTTTGCGAGCAATCTACCGGAAGGCGCGAATCCGGCCTGTTTCAGAATGAATGCAAACCGCGTTACGGAGCTTTTTGCTTGCTGCGTTTTGGCAAAGCCAGCCGCCAGATCGCCGCAGCGCAGACTGCGATGACGGTCAGCGCCAGCAGCAGCCAGGCCAGATTGAGCCACCAAAGTCCGTCAGCGGAGAGCATGCGCGCAGCAGAGCCCAAACCGCAGCAATCGGGCAGCCAGGCGCTGGCGTTTGCCCAGCCGTCGCAGGCGATGGACAGCCCCTGCGCGGCCAGCCCGGCGAGACCGAGCAGCAGCAGAATCCAGGTGAAACGGGTATTGAGGCGGAACCCCAGCAGCAGCATGAGGGCGAACAAAAAGGCGGGCAGCCCCGCCCAGACGGCCACCCCTTGGAACAACATTGCGCACACCGCCACGGTTCACACGCTCTCAGACTGTCGATGCCGTCCTGGCGGTGTAGGTGACGAAGTGATACGCCCAGCCTTCTGGCGCGAGGTGCGATTCGCGCGCGGTTTCGGTGAAGCGGCTGCGATCCCAATCGGGAAAGCGCGTGTCGCCGTCAAAGTCGTGATCGATCTCGGTGAGTTCCAGCCGGTCGGCCAGGGGCAGCGCCTGGGCATAAAGCTGGGCGCCGCCGATGACGAAGGCCAGTGCATCGTTGCTCACATCGTCACTGACCCGCTGCAGCGCCGCCGGAAGTGACTCCGCATGTTCCGCCCCCGCCGCCCGCCATCCGGGCTGGCGGCTGATCACGATATTGCGCCGTCCGGGTAGCGGTCGTCCCAATGAATCCCAGGTGCGGCGCCCCATCAGAATGGGGTGGCCCAGGGTCAGGCGTTTGAAGTGCTGCAGATCGGCCGGGAGATGCCAGGGCATGCCGCCGTCTTTGCCGATCATGCCGTTGCGCGCCACGGCGGCGATGAGAACGAGTTCGGTCATACCGCCACAGGCGCCTTGATCGCCGGATGGTGCTGATAGTTGCGCAGCACGAAGTCGTCGAAGGTGTAGTCGAACAGGCTCTCGGGTTTGCGCGCAAACTCCAGAGTGGGGTAGGGGTAGGGCGCGCGGCTGAGTTGCTCCTGCACCTGGGCGAAGTGGTTGCTGTAGAGATGGCAGTCGCCCCCGGTCCAGACGAAATCGCCGGGCAGAAGATCAGTCTGTTGCGCGATCATCAAGGTGAGCAGCGCATAGCTGGCGATGTTGAACGGCACGCCGAGAAAGATGTCGGCGCTGCGCTGGTAGAGCTGGCAGCTCAGCCGCCCCGGTTCGCCAGGATGGCGCGGCGGCCCGACATAGAACTGGAAGAACGCGTGGCAGGGCGGCAGCGCCATCTCTGGAATCTGCGCCACGTTCCAGGCGCTGACGATGATGCGGCGCGAATCGGGCTGGGTGCGGATGAGCCGCACCGCCTCGCTGATCTGGTCGATGGTCGCGTCGGGCTGCTGCGCCGTGGGCGCGGGCCACGAGCGCCACTGCACCCCGTAGACCGGCCCGAGATCGCCGGAGGCAGAGGCCCATTCGTCCCAGATGGTCACGCCATGCTCCTGCAGCCAGCGCACGTTCGACTCGCCGCGCAGAAACCACAGCAGCTCGTAGGCGATGCTTTTGAAATGCACCCGCTTGGTGGTGATGAGCGGAAAACCGGCCGACAGATCGAAGCGCATCTGGTGACCGAACACGCTGCGCGTGCCCGTGCCCGTGCGGTCGGTCTTGTCCTGGCCGTGGGTGAAGACGTGACGCATCAGGTCTTCGTAAGGGGTGGGGATGGAAGGCATGAATCAGGTCAAAGGACTCGAATTGGGGAGGGATACTATCGGTTTGTCACTTTCAAGGAGATTTTGCATGCAGCCAGCCATCGATCTTCAACCGGACGTCAACGGTAACTTCGGCGCCTACGGCGGCCAGTATCTGCCGCCGCATCTCAAGGCCATCATGGACGACATTGGCCGCGCCTATCTGTCCATCCGCGACACCCAGGCTTACCGCAGCGAGCTGAACGATCTCTACACCCATTATGTCGGCCGCCCCAGCCCCATCTATCTGGCCAAACGCCTGACCGCGCATTGCGGCGGCGCGCGCATCTGGTGCAAGCGCGAGGACCTCAACCACACCGGCGCGCACAAGATCAACCACTGCCTGGGCGAGGCGCTGCTGGCCAAACACATGGGCAAGACCAAGGTGCTGGCGGAAACCGGCGCCGGGCAGCACGGCGTGGCGCTGGCCACGGCCTGCGCGCTGGTCGGGCTGCCGTGCGAAATCCACATGGGGGCGATCGACGTCGCCAAGGAACACCCCAACGTCACCAAGATGAAAATCCTCGGCGCCAAGGTCGTGACGGTGGAGCGCGGCACCAGGACGCTCAAAGATGCCGTGGACAGCGCATTCGACGAATACCTGCGCGACCCCGAGCACTTTTTCTACGCCATCGGCTCGGTGGTCGGCCCGCACCCCTTCCCGATGATGGTGGCCGAGTTCCAGTCGGTCGTCGGGCGCGAGGCGCGCGAGCAGTTTCCCAAGCAGGCGGGCAAGCTGCCCGACGTGGTCGCGGCTTGCGTGGGTGGCGGCTCGAACGCGATGGGCATTTTCTCCGGCTTCATCAATGATCCGGGTGTGCGGCTGGTCGGCGTCGAGCCTTCGGGCGTCGGGTCCGAAACCGGCAAGCATGCGGCCACGCTGACCTATGGCAAACCCGGCACGCTGCACGGCTTCCACTCCTACCTGCTGCAGGAAATGGCCGAGGGCCAGCCCGATCCGGTGTATTCCATCGCCTCGGGCCTGGACTATCCCGGCGTCGGCCCGCAGCACGCCTACCTGAAAGACATCGGCCGCGCCGAGTATTACGCCATCGACGACGCCGGCTGCCTCGACGCCTTCATGACCCTGTCGCGCACCGAGGGCATCATTCCCGCATTGGAGTCGGCCCACGCCATCGCCTGGGCCATGCAGAACGCCGCCGCACTCGGCAAGGACGCCGACATCCTGGTCAACCTGTCAGGACGCGGCGACAAGGATGCGGATTTCGTCGCGGACAAGCTGGGGCTGTGAACCTCACTGCATGAACTGCAGCGCCGCCAGGCTGGCGTAGAGGCCGTCGCGGGCCATGAGTTCGGCGTGGGCGCCGATGTCGATGATGCGGCCCTGATCCATGACGACAATGCGGTCGGCGCGCTGCACTGTGGCGAGGCGGTGGGCGATGACCAGGGTGGTGCGGTCGCGCATGGCGTGTTCGAGCGCGGCCTGCACATCGCGTTCGCTGGCGGCGTCCAGGGCGCTGGTGGCTTCGTCGAGCAGGAGCAAGGGCGCATTCTTCAGAATGGCGCGAGCGATGCTGATGCGCTGGCGCTGTCCGCCGGATAGACGCACGCCGCGCTCGCCGAGATAGGTGTCGTAACCTTGCGGCAGATCGCGGATGAAGTCGTCGGCCTGCGCCGCACGCGCGGCGGCGTGTACCTCGTCGTCGCTCGCATCCGGGCGTCCGTAACGGATGTTCTCCATCGCGCTGGAGGAAAAAATCACCGCGTCCTGCGGCACCAGGCCGATGCGCTGGCGCAGCGCCTTGAAGTCGGCCTGCTGCACGTCCACGCCGTCGATGCGGATACTGCCTTGCTGCGCGTCGTAAAAGCGCAGCAGCAGTTGCAGCACGGTGGTCTTGCCGGCGCCGCTGGGGCCGACCAGGGCCACGGTTTCTCCGGGTTCGATTTGCAGCGAAAAGCCGTCGAGCGCGGGTTTGTCCGGCCGCGAGGGGTAGAAAAACCGCACATGGTCGAGCACGACCGCCGAGCCGCGCTGCACCGCGGGCAGCGCGACCGGATGCGCCGGATTGCGCACGGGCGATTGTTCGGCCAGCAGTTCCATCAGGCGCTCGGTGGCGCCAGCCGCGCGCAGCAAGTCGCCAAACACTTCGGCCAGTGCGGCGGCCGAGCCGGCCACCAGGCCGATGTAGAGCACCGTCTGCCCCAGAACCCCGGCGCTCATCCGGCCTTCCATGACCGACACCGTGCCCAGATACAGGCCGTAGAGCAGGGCGCCGAACAGAGCGACGATGATGAAAGCGGTGAGCAGCGAGCGCACCTTGTTGCGGCTGACCGCGGTGCGAAAGGCGGTTTCGGCCGAGCTGGAAAACCGCCGGGCTTCGTCGTCTTCTCGGGCATAGCTCTGCACCACGGGCATGGCGGCGAGCACTTCGGAGGCCAGCGCGCTGGCGTCGGCGATGCGGTCCTGGCTGGCGCGAGACAGGCGCCGCACGCGGCGGCCGATGAACACGGCGGGCGCCACCACCACGGCAATCACCACCAGCACGCCCAGCATCAGGCCGGGATTGGTGATGATGAGCATGGTCATGCCGCCGATCAGCACCACCACGTTGCGCAGCCCCATGGAGAAACTGGAGCCCACGACGGTCTGCACCAGCGTGGTGTCGGTGGTGAGGCGGGACAGCACTTCGCCGGTTTGCGTGTGCTCGAAGAACTGCGGACTCTGCCGCAGCACGTGGGCATAGACGACGCTGCGCACATCGGCCGTGATGCGCTCGCCCAGCCAGCTCACCATATAAAAGCGCGCGGCGGAAAACACCCCCAGCGCCACTGCCAGACCGAACAGTCCGGCGAAATGCCAGCCTAAAGCGGCCCGGCTGGCTTGTGCGTGCAACATGCCGGCGTCGATCAGCCAGCGCAGCGCCATCGGGAAGGCCAGGGTGCTGGCCGCGGCGAGCAACAAGAAGAGCAGCGCTGCCGCAATGCGTCCGCGATACGGGCGCAGAAACGGCAGCAGACCGCTCAAGCTGCGCATCGAGCGGCTGCGCGGGCGTTTGTCGGTTTGGGGAAGGGAGCGGGATGAGGCGTATTCGGCGGACATGCGGGCATTACAGCATGTCAGCTTTGAGCATGCAGGACGATTGTCAAACGGCGGATCGAATGTCGGGATCCCCTTGCGCATGATTGGGCTCGGGCGCTTGAACCTCGTGATCGAGTTGCAGCACCTCGGGCTCTTGCGCCATGCCGGTGCGGCTGTAGCCGGTGAAATGCGCCCCGGCTTCGATGTCGAGTGATTGCGCCGTCACGTCGCCTTCGACCTGGCCCTGGCCGTGTATGCGCAGTTGTTCCGTCGCGTGCACCTTGGCCTTGATGCGCCCGTGCACCAGCACGCTGCGAGCGCTGACCTGTTTGCCTTCGATCGCGCCAGTGGTGGAGACTTCGAGATCGCCATCGACCTGCACCGTGCCGAAGATCTTGCCGTCAACGCGCAGATTGCCCGCCGCGCGCAGGTCGCCATGCACCTCGCTGCCCGCGCCGATGTACGTCAGCGCCGAGGGCGTGATGGCAGCCGCTGCAGTGGAAGAAGCGGTGGATTCTTTCGACCAGACATCGGTGGTCTTCGGCGTTTTCGGCTTGAACATGAGGCAGTCCTATCGTTGGGCGAGCAGGTAGGCGGCGGGGTCGAGCGTCTTGTCCCCGTAGAACAGGGTGTAGTGCAGATGCGGGCCGGTGGAACGTCCGGTATTGCCCGACAGGGCGATGACCTGACCACGGGTGATGGGATCGCCCGGCTTGACCATGATTTTGCTGAGATGGCCAAACAGGCTGCGATAGCCAAAGGGGTGGGCTATGACCACGCAGTTGCCATAGCCCGACTTCCACCCCGCACTCTCGACCACGCCGTTGGCGGTGGCGCGCACGGGCGTGCCCGCTTTCACGCCAAAGTCGATGCCGTTGTGAAACTCCACGCCGCCTCCCATGGGATTGGGGCGCAGGCCGTAATCCGATGTGATCGGCGCATTGCCGGTCACGGGATCGCCCATGGGCCGCGCCGCCTCCAGCGAAGCGAGATGATGAGCCTGCGGCAGCAGCAGGTTCAGGCGCGAGTCGATGAGATCGACCTCATCAATGAGCAGCGCCGGGGCATTGCTGGCGTTGAGCGGTTGGGCGATGCCACCCTGGTTGGCATTGTTCTTGACGTTTTTCGCCTCCACGGGAAACTGCTCGGCCCGCTTCTGCACAAATCCGCGCATGGTGGTGGCGAGGCTGTCCACGCGCTGCTTGAGCGCGAGAAGATGGCTGGCCATGGCGCCGTTTTCGGCCTGCAGCCGGGCGTTGGCGCTCTGGGCGGTGGCGGCTTGCGCGGCCAGTTGATCCGCGCGCTGCTGCAGGTTGCCATTGGCGACCTGGCGCCAAGCCATGAAAAATGTCGCCGCGAGCCACAAGGCGACGGCCGCAAGCGCCCAGATCGCCGCACGGCGCAGGGCATCGAGGTCGATGCGAAAACTGTGCGCGGCATGGCCCGGCCGGGTGATCAGAATTTCGAGATGCCGCGAATGCGCTGCCGCGCGCGGGTTGGCTGGCTTGCCAAACAGGGCGGAGATCAGGGCAGGGCGCTTGGGCAATCGCATAAGAGAAGAGTCTGCGGGCGGATCGTTGACAAATTCTACCCAGCGCAGGGGGCGAACCCCCGCAAATGCAGGTGAATAGTTACAGCTTGAAATGACCCATTCGGGCGCGGCTGAAGGGCGGGTATCAGTCAGTTTTTGATGGGCCGCCAACGCAAAGTCCTGCGGGTGACGCATTGCAATCGCTGCCGGTATAGTGGTCGGATGACTGCACATTTCCCCAGCTCTTCGGCATCCGCTTCCGACGAAAACAACGCCATCCGCATCTTGGGTGCGCGGCAGAACAATCTCAAGAATCTCGATCTGGATATTCCTTTGGGGCGCATTGTCGTTGTCACGGGCGTTTCGGGGTCGGGCAAGAGCTCGCTGGCGTTCGACACGGTGTATGCCGAAGGCCAGCGGCGCTATGTCGAGACGTTCTCGCCTTATGCGCGGCAGTTTCTCGACCGCATGGATCGCCCGCAGGTCGATCGCATCGAAGGCATTCCGCCGGCCATCGCCATCGATCAGACCAATCCGGTGCGCACCTCCCGTTCCACCGTGGGCACGATGACCGAGCTGGCCGATCATCTCAAGCTGCTGTTCGCCCGCGCGGCCACGCTGCACTGCCGGGGCTGCGGCGCGGTGGTGCGGCGGGATTCGGCGCAGAGCATCGTTGAAGACGTGCAGCGCCGCGCGCGCCTGCTGCCGCAGGGGCTGCGCGCCGCCGTGGTGTTCGCAGTAGCAGTGCCGCAGGGCATGAGCGCGGAGCACATCACCCAGCAACTCTCCGCGCAGGGCTACACCCGCTTGCTGGGTGAGCGCGCAACACCGCAGGGCCGGGTGCTCGACGTGGTGCAGGATCGGCTGCGTCTGCCGACCGAGGAACCCGCGCGGCTCAGCGAGGCCGTCGAGACGGCGCTACGGCTGGGCCAGGGACGCATGGAAGTGCGCGAACTGCCGCGCGATGCCGAGGCCGCCGAGAGCAAAGGAGCCGTCTGGCGTTATTCGTCGGATCTGCACTGCCCGGATTGCGATATCCATTACCGCGATGCCAGTCCCGGTCTGTTCAGCTTCAATTCGCCCGTGGGCGCCTGCGAGACCTGCCGCGGCTTCGGCCGGGTGATCGGCGTCGATCTCGATCTGGTGATTCCCGATGTGCGCAAGACGCTGCGGGCCGGGGCGGTCAAACCCTGGCAGACGCAGAGCTTTGCCGAATGCCAGACCGACCTGGAGCGCTATGCCGCGCAGGCCGAGATCAGGCTCGATGTGCCCTGGGCCGAGCTCAGCGAACGCGAGCGCACCTGGGTGATCGAGGGCGACCCCGACTGGCGCGGCAACTGGCAGAAGCAGTTCTACGGCGTGCGGCGCTACTTCGACTGGCTGGAGAGCCGCGCTTACAAGATGCATGTGCGCGTGCTGCTGTCCAAGTACCGCAGCTACACGGCCTGCCCCGCCTGCCAGGGCGCGCGGCTCAAGACCGAAGCGCTGCTGTGGCGCATCGGTTCGCGGGAGCAGGCCGAGGCCGCGCTGGGAGAAGAGGGCGAAGGCGGCTATGCGCGATTTCGCCCAGTGGGGGCGTCGTGGAGCGACGCCGTGCTGGCCAGCCTGCCGGGCCTGAATCTGCACGACATCAACTCGCTGCCGATCGAGCGCCTGCAGCGTCTGTTCGCCGATCTGGCGCTGCCGGACATGGCGCAGGCGGCCAGCAGCATGCTGCTCGACAACATCCGTTCGCGTCTGCGCTACCTGTGCGATGTCGGCCTGGGCTATCTCACCCTCGACCGCCAGTCGCGCACCTTGTCGGGCGGAGAGGTGCAGCGCATCAACCTCACCACCGCGCTGGGTACGGCGCTGACGCAAACTCTGTTCGTGCTCGACGAGCCTTCCATCGGCCTGCACCCGCGCGATCTCGACCGGCTGGGCGGCGTGCTGCATCGGCTCAAGGAGGCGGGCAATTCGCTGCTCCTCGTCGAGCACGATCCCCAGCTCATGCGCACCGCCGACTGGATGCTGGAAATCGGCCCCGGCCCCGGCGAACGCGGCGGGCATCTGGTGTTCCAGGGCCCGCTCGATCAGGCGCAGCGCGCAGGTACGCTGACCGGGCGCTACCTCAGCGGTGAACTGAAGGTGAGCGACGCTTTGCCGCGCAGGCGCACCCCGCGCCGAGACGCGCAGGGTGGTCTGCTGGCGCCGCGCCTCATTCTGGAAGGGGCGCGCGAGCACAACCTCAAGTCGCTGACTGTCGAGATTCCGCTGGGCTTCATGACGGCGCTCACCGGCGTGTCGGGCTGCGGCAAATCCACCCTCATCGGCGACGTGCTGTATCCGGCGCTGGCCCGCGCGCTGGGCAAGACCGCGCCCGTGCCCGGCGCCTTCGACCGCCTGCTCGGCGCCGATCAGCTGGGCGACGTGGTGATGGTCGATCAGTCGCCCATCGGCAAGACGGCCCGGTCCAATCCGGTGAGTTTCGTCGGCGCTTTCGACGGCATTCGCGCCCTGTTCGCCGCCTTGCCCGCCGCGCGCGAACGCAGCTACACCGCGGGCGCCTTCAGCTTCAACAGCGGCGACGGCCGTTGCCCCACCTGCGGCGGCTCGGGCTTCGAGCATGTGGAGATGCAGTTCCTGTCGGACGTCTATCTGCGTTGCCCCGACTGCGACGGCAAGCGCTACCGCGCCGAAGTGCTCGAAGTGCAACTGCCGGCGCAGGCCGGGTTCGCCCCGCTGAACATGGCGCAAGTGCTCGACCTGACCGTGGCCGAGGCGCTGCAGCGCTTTCGCGGCCAGTCCGACATCACCCGGACCTTGCAGGCCCTGGTGGACGTGGGGCTGGACTATCTGCGCCTGGGGCAGCCCACGCCGACGCTCTCAGGCGGGGAAGCCCAGCGGCTCAAGCTCGCGGGCTTTCTGGCCGAAGCCGCCAAGACCCGCGCCGGACTGGCGCGCAAGGGCACGCTGTTCCTGTTCGACGAGCCGACCACCGGCCTGCATTTCGACGACGTGGCCAAACTGCTGCGGGCCCTGCGCAAACTGTTGGACGCCGGGCACACCGTGCTGGTGATTGAGCACAACCTCGATGTCATCGCCTCGTCGGACTGGGTCATCGACCTCGGCCCCGAAGGGGGCGACGCCGGGGGGCGGCTGGTGTTCTCTGGGCCGCCCGACGAACTGGCTGCCTGCGCGACATCGTTCACCGGCCAGGCGCTGGCGCGGGACGCGGCGCAGCGTCTGGTCGGGCAACAAACCTCCCCACCCCAACCCTCCCCACAGGGTGGGGAGGGGGTGTTCTCCTCCTCCACTCGTGGGGGAGGCCGGGAGGGGCATCCGAAGGATGCGCGAAGCGCCGTTCTCACCTCCTCCACTCGTGGGGGAGGCCGGGAGGGGGCGGCGAACGCCTCGTCTCTGTTGCAAGCCGCCGAACCCGCAGCGACATACTCGGCCGCCGACGAACCCGTCGGCCCCCACCTCGCCAGCGCCTTGCGGGCCGGCAAGGCCGGATTCATCGCCATCCGCCAGGCGCGTGAGCACAATCTGCGCGGGGTCGATGTGGATATTCCGCGCGGCGAGATGACGGTGATCACCGGCGTTTCCGGCTCCGGCAAATCGACCCTGGCCTTCGACGTGCTGTTCACCGAAGGTCAGCGGCGCTATCTGGAGTCGATCAATGCCTACGCCCGGCAGTTCGTGCAGCCGGCGGCGCGGCCCGATGTGGAGGCCATCGTTGGCATTCCGCCCACGGTGGCCATCGAGCAACGCACCAGCCGTGGCGGGCGCAAGAGCACCGTGGGCACGCTCACCGAGGCTTACCACTTTCTGCGGCTGATCTACGCCAAGTGCGGCACGCAATACTGTCCGGACTGCAACATCCCCATCGAGCCGCAAAGCCCGGAGGCCATCGCCGCGCAATTGCTGCGCGACTGGCGCGGTCAGCACATCGGGCTGCTGGCGCCGCTGGTGGTGCAGCGCAAGGGTTACTACACCGATCTGGCGGTGTGGGCGCGCAGCATGGGCTACACCCATCTGCGGGTGGACGGCGCATTCATGCCGACCGATCCCTGGCCGAGGCTCGATCGCTTCAAGGAGCACAGCATCGAACTGCCCGTCGGCGACGTGGTGGTGCGGGCCGACAACGAGGAGGCGCTGCGCGATCTGCTGCGGCGTGCCTTGGCGCTGGGCAAAGGCGTGGTGCTGGTGCTGGCGCCGCTCGATGGTTTGAAGGAGGCGATGGAGGCCGGGCAGCCCGAGCCGCCGATGCACAGCCTGCTGCTGTCCACCAAACGCGCCTGCCCGGGCTGCGGGCGCAGCTTCCGCGAACTCGATCCACGCCAGTTTTCCTACAACTCGCCTACCGGCTGGTGCGGCACCTGCTTCGGCGCCGGGGAACTGATTGCCGGCTTCGATGCCGAACAGACCGGCGAGGAGGCCGCCTGGGCCGAGGCGGACGGCGAGAAGGCTGCGCCGCGAGGCAAACCGGGCCGGGGCCGCAAGGCCGCGCCCGTGGCCGAACCGGGCGCGCCGACCCTCTGTCCGAGCTGCCACGGCGCGCGGCTGAACCGCGACAGTCTGGCCGTTCGGCTGCGCGATCAGTCCATCGCCCAGCTTGCCGCGCGCGATATCGATGCCGCGGCCGCCTGGTTCGGCGCGTTGGAACTCACCCCGCGCGAAGCCGAGATCGCGCGCGACGCCCTGAGCGAAATCCGCTCGCGCCTGGCCTTCATGCAGCAGGTGGGACTGGGTTATCTCGGCCTGGACCGCGGCGCGCCGACGCTCTCCGGCGGCGAGGCGCAGCGCATCCGCCTGGCGGCGCAACTCGGCAGCAATCTACGCGGGGTGTGCTACGTGCTCGACGAGCCGACCATCGGCCTGCATCCGCGTGATAACCGCATCCTTCTCGACGCGCTGGCCCTGCTCAAGGCCAAGGGCAACACCCTGGTGGTGGTGGAGCACGATGAAGACACCATGCGCCGCGCCGATCATCTCATCGACATCGGCCCAGGGGCGGGCCGGCGCGGCGGGCAGGTCGTGGCCAGCGGCGCTCTGGCGGAAGTCATGGCCCATGCCGACACGGCTACCGCGCGCAGCTTGCGCGACCCCATGCCCTGGCCGCTGCAGCCGCGCCCGCTCACCCGGGCCGACCAACCCGCGTTGCATCTGCACAGCGCGCATCTGCACAATCTGCAGGGCTTGAGCGCGCAGTTTCCGCGAGGGCGGCTCACCGTGGTCACCGGCGTGTCGGGTTCGGGCAAATCCACGCTGGCCCGCGAGGTGCTGGCGCCGGCGCTGCGTCAGCGGCTCGCGGGGCATTTGGGCGAACTCGAAGGCGCGGGCGATCTGACGGGCTGGGAAGGCCTGGAGCGCGTGCTCGAAGTCGATCAGTCCCCCATCGGCAAGACGCCCCGTTCCTGCGCCGCCACCTATCTGGGCCTGTGGGACGGCATTCGCCAGTTGTTCGCCGACACCGAGGAAGCGCGCATCCGCGGCTATACCGCCAGCCGCTTCTCCTTCAACACCGGCCCTGGCCGCTGCCCGACCTGCGAGGGGCAGGGCGCGGTGAAGGTGGCAATGAACTTCCTGCCCGACGTGACCGTGCCCTGCACCGATTGCAACGGCCTGCGTTTCAACCCCGAAACGCTCGCGGTGCGGCTGCGCGGTCGCAACGCCGGCGAGGTGCTGCAGATGGAGGTGGACGAAGCCGTCGAGTTTTTCGCGGCGCACCGCAAAATCCACCACGCGCTGCAGTTGCTGCAGGACGTGGGGCTGGGTTACCTGCAACTCGGCCAGCCCAGCCCTTTCCTGTCGGGCGGCGAGGCGCAGCGCATCAAGCTGGTCACCGAGCTCGCCACCGCCGGAACCCGGCCCACGGTGTACGTGCTCGACGAGCCGACCGTCGGTCTGCACAAGACCGACACCGAAAAACTCATTCGCGTGCTGCACCGCTTGACCGACAGCGGCCACACCGTGGTGGTCATCGAGCATGACCTCGACATGATGGCCAATGCCGACTGGCTGATCGATCTCGGCCCTGAAGGCGGCAAGGGCGGCGGGAGGCTGGTGATGCAGGGGCCGACGGCCGACTTCCTCGAAGCCGATGCGCCGGGGCATACGGCAAAGGCGCTGCGCGACGCCTGGACGCAGCATCAGGCGCAATATCGAGCGGCACACGCCGATTTGGCTTGAGCCGCGCAAAACCCACTCTTATGTCATATACAAGACTGTTTCATTCCGCCATTGCCGAGGCATAGAATGCTCGGGTTACTACCGAAGGAGACTCCCCATGGATCAACACATCCGCGTGCCTGTCGGCGAAAAAATCACGGTCAACCCGGACTTTTCGCTCAACGTTCCCGACCATCCCATCATTCCCTACATCGAGGGCGACGGCACGGGCTTCGACATCACCCCGGTGATGATCAAGGTAGTGGACGCGGCGGTTGAGAAGGCCTACGGCGGCAAGCGCAAGATCGCCTGGATGGAAATTTTCGCGGGGGAAAAGGCGACTCGCGTCTATGGCCCGGACGTATGGCTGCCCGAGATCACCCTGCAAATCCTGCGCGACTATGTGGTGTCCATCAAGGGTCCGCTGACCACCCCGGTGGGCGGCGGCATCCGCTCGCTCAACGTCGCGCTGCGGCAGGAACTCGACCTGTACGTCTGTCTGCGCCCGGTGCGCTATTTCCAGGGCGTGCCCTCGCCGGTCAAGCACCCGGAGAAGACCGATATGGTCATCTTCCGCGAGAACGCCGAAGACATCTACGCCGGCATCGAGTGGGCCGCCGAGTCGGATGGGGCGAAGAAACTCGTCAATTTCCTCATCAACGAGATGGGGGTGAACAAAATCCGCTTCCCCGAAACCTCGGGCATCGGCATCAAGCCGGTGTCGCGCGAGGGCACCGAGCGCCTGGTGCGCAAGGCCCTGCAGTACGCCATCGACAATGACCGCAAATCGGTCACCCTGGTGCACAAGGGCAACATCATGAAGTTCACCGAAGGCGCCTTCCGCGACTGGGGTTACGGCCTGGCCGGCAAGGAATTCGGCGCCCAGTTGCTCGACGGCGGGCCGTGGATGCGCTTCAAAAATCCCAAGACCGGCCGCGACATCGTGGTGAAAGACATGATCGCTGACGCCTTCCTGCAGCAAATCCTGCTGCGGCCGGACGAGTACGACGTGATCGCCACGCTCAACCTCAACGGCGACTACATCTCCGACGCGCTCGCGGCCCAGGTGGGCGGCATCGGCATTGCACCGGGCGCCAACCTGTCCGACAGCGTGGCCATGTTCGAGGCCACCCACGGCACTGCGCCCAAATATGCCGGTAAAGACTATGTGAACCCCGGCTCCGAAATTCTCTCCGCCGAGATGATGCTGCGCCACCTGGGCTGGGTCGAAGCCGCAGACCGCATCATCGCCAGCATGGAAAAGTCCATCCTGTCCAAACAGGTGACCTACGACTTCGCCCGTCTGCTGCCCGACGCCACCCAGGTGAGCTGCTCCGGCTTCGGTCAGGTGATGATCGACCATATGTGACCCTCGTTGCTGACGCCTGAAAGCGCCCCCAGACCTGCCGCGTTCGCGTCAGGCTCCCCGAGGGGATGAGGCCCGCGGCTCCAAGCTGCCCTGCGGCAGCTTGGACGGAGCCGAAT
>DYKQ01000003.1:0-8735 GCA_020722545.1 Thiomonas intermedia
TCGCTGCCGAAAAAGACGCCATGTATGCCAAGTGGCTGCCGCAGCTCGCGTTCGACCCCGCCTACAACCGCCACCTGAGCCTTGCGAGCACCGACTTTCTGCTCGACGATCAGCCCTGCCTGAGCTGGGACCCGGACTGGCGTCCCCGTCCGCGCGTGCTGGTGCATTCGGCCGACCGCGAAGGCTGCGGCGAGTACCGCATCATCGCGCCCATGCGCGCGCTCAACCGCGCCGGGCTCACCCAGGGCTGGGAGACCATGCGCCTGTTCGAGCCCGCCGAAATGGAGCGCATGCAGCCCGACAGCCTGGTGGTGCAGCGGCAAATGGAATGGCCGCAGATCGAGGCGCTGGAGCGCCACGCCCGCACCAGCAAGGCGTTTCGCGTGTTCGAGATCGACGACCTCATCACCAATCTGCCGTACAAAAGCGTGCACAAAAGCACCATCCATAAAGACATCGCCAAGCGCTTCCGCAAGGCGGCGGGGCTGTGCAACCGGCTGGTGGTGGCCACCGAGCCGCTGGCCAAGGCTTATGCCCATTTCACCGACGAAGTCGTGGTGCAGCCCAACTACCTCGAAGCCGCGCGCTGGGGTCATTTGCAACCACCGCGCGCCGAACGCAGCAAACCCCGCGTGGGCTGGGCCGGGGGCGTGGGCCATACCGGCGATCTCGAACTGATCGCCGATCTGGTGCGCGATACGGCCAGCGAAGTCGATTGGGTGTTTTTCGGCCTGTGCCCTGAAGCGCTCAAACCGCTGGTCAAGGAGTTTCACCCCGGCGTGCCGCTCGATCAATACGCCGCCAAGCTGGCCGCGCTCGATCTCGATCTGGCCGTCGCCCCGCTGGAAGACAACGCCTTCAACGAAGCCAAGAGCCATCTGCGCCTGCTGGAATACGGCATCCTCGGCTATCCGGTGATCTGCTCCGATCTCACGCCGTATCAGGGCGATTTTCCCGTCACCCGCGTGGCCAACCGCTACCGCGACTGGACGCGCGCGCTGCGCGAAGCCGTCTCCGACCGCGACGCGCTGCGCGCCCGGGGCGACGCGCTACGCGCCAAGGTGTTGGCCGACTGGATGATGGAAGACCATCTCGACACCTGGCTGAAAGCCTGGCTGCGCTGAAGTCACGTCGGGCCGAGGCTGTTTTTACGCAACACGGCGGGCCTGCGCCATCAGGCCGCTGCTAGCATCAACGCAATGATCGAGACTCCGTTTTCCGTTCCCATGAACAGCCCCCTCACCTCGCCAGACGCCGACGCGCCCGAAGCACAGAGCGCGGTCATGCAAGTGCACATCGCGCGCCAGCCCATCGTCGACCGCAAACAGCAGATCGTCGGCTACGAGTTGTTCGCGCGCGAAAGCGGCACGGCCGAACACGCGCCCGCCCAACACAGCGCCGAGAGCGACAGCGTGCTGCTGTTCAACGCCCTGTCCAACATCGGCTCCGAGAGGCTGTTCGGCGAAAAACTTGCCTTCATCAACTGCGTGGTCGAAGACCTCAAGGCCGAACATCTCGATATTGTTTTCCCTGATCGCATCGTGCTCGAAGTGCCGCGCATCTACGGCGACGACCCCGTCGGCATCGCCGAGATCGCCGCCCAGCTCAAGCCGCTGCGCGAACGCGGGTTTCATCTTGCGGCCGGCCCCTTCGCCGCCGCCTCGCTGTATGCCGCCTGGCTGCCGTTTCTCAGCTACATCAAGGCGGATGTTCAGAGTCTTTCGGCCAATGTGGCCGTGGCCCTGCAGCGCAAGGCCGAAAGCCAGCGCAATGTGCGTCTCGTGGCCGAGCGCGTGGAAACGCCCGAGCAGTTCAAGACCTATTTCGACGCCGGTTTTCACTTCTTTCAGGGCTATTACTTCGCCCGGCCGCAGACCATCAGCGCCAAGGTCATCAACCCGGCGCACGCCAATGTGCTGCAACTGATGAATCTGGTCATGCGGCAAGCCGAACTGAACGAAATCGAGCAGGTGCTCAAGCGTGATCCGGCGCTGTCCTTCAAGCTGCTGCGCTACATCAACTCCTCGGGTTTCGGGCTGATGTCCGAAGTCACCTCCTTCCGCCATGCCGCCGCCATTCTGGGCTACAAGAAGCTGTTCCGCTGGCTCGCGCTGCTGCTCGCCACCGTGCCCGGCAATGCCGCCTCTCCCGCCATCGCGCGCACCGCCATCACCCGCGGCCGCATGATGGAACTGTTGGCCAAGGGCACGCTCTCCGACGAAGATGCCGACAACGCTTTCGTGGTGGGCATCTTCTCCATGCTCGACGTCATGCTCGGCGTGCCGATGGAAAAGGCGCTGTCCGAAATCACCCTGTCCGATCCCATCGTCATGGCCTTGAAAGACAACACCGGCATTTTCGGCAGCTACCTGCAGCTCACCCGCGCCGTCGAGCAACGCGATTTCGACAACATCGACTTCCTCGCCATGGCGCTGGGCATTCAGAGCTGGCGCGTCAGCTCCGTTCATCTGGCCGCGCTGGCCTGGGTGGAAGAACTGAGCATCTGACAAGGCTGTCCATGAAAGAGGTCACCGCCCAACTGTTCCGCGAGGAATATCAGGTCAGCTCCGAGCACAAGGCCGATCATGTGCTGCACAAAATCATCGAGCGCCACGAGCCGCTGGCCGTGCTGCCGCATGATCGGGCCGAAGAATTCAGCTCGGCCCTGCTGGCGGCCAACCGTCCCAAGCACTGGTTGATCATCGATGAACTCACCCCCGACGGCGGCAACCGTCGGCTGGAAAATGGCGCGCCGTTTTTCACCATCGGGCGGTTTGAAGGCGTATTCGTCGGCTTTCAGTCCAAGCTGATCGAGCGCATCGATTACGAGGGTTATGGCGCCCTGCGCATCGCCTACCCCGAGCAGCTTTATTACCTGCAGAGACGCAATTTTTTCCGCGTGACCGTCGCACCGGGCGATCTGAGCACGGTGGACATTCAGCGCCGCGGCGCCAAACCGCTCTACGGCCAATGCCACGACTTGAGCGTCAATGGCATGCGTCTGCTCGTGCCCTCGGCACTCGACTACGCCTTGACCACTGGCGAATACATCCCCATGGTGCGCTTCAGTCTGGAAGATGTGGAGCTGGCGGTCGAGGCGGAAGTGCGTTTTGTCGGGGCGTTGCGGGACACCAAAACCCGGCAGCCCATGCGTCCGCTCGGCATTCAGTTTCTGAACATGGCCCCGGCCTTCGAGCAGCGCCTGCAACAGTACGTGCAGCGGCGCGACCGCGAACTGCTGAGAGACGCACGGCGCTGAACCGGTCGGCGGCTCGGCGCCGCCCTTGCCGCTGCCTGGCTACTGCGGCCTCGTGACTGCGGCCTTGTTACTGCGGCTTCAGCGCCAGCAGGCGCGACATCAGCCCTGGCGGCGCGAGCACTTCGGCCAGAGGCGCGAAAACACCATCGCCCTCCACCTCGGAAGCCTCGACGATGTGCTGCTCGAACTGCCCCAACTGCGCGTCAAACACCAAGGGCGCCTGTCCGTGCGCGCGCAGCGGCTGCCCGCTCTGCGTGGGCAGCAGCACCATCACCATGGGCAGGGATTGCGCGTCGATCCGCGCGTAGCGCAAACCAAAATGTGCTGCCGGCGCGAGCAGAAAGCTCACCCCCGCATCCTCGATCGACTGCAGCCACAGGAAGGGCCGCTCGGTTTGTACGCCGATGAGCGCAAAGCGCTGCAGGGTCTCGAATCCCGGCAGAGGCGACGACACCGTCCAGATTTGATGTTGCGCAATGGGAAGCAGGCCGAAGCGCGTGGCCACTTCCATTGCGCTGCACGGCGCCGCGCTGGTTTGCGCAAGCGCGCTCGTCGTGACCGATTCAGGCTGGGCGGGGCTCAACGCGACTCTCCATTGGGGGGCAGGTCAACCGGGATGTCAACCGAGGCGGCAACCGTCCCGGCAACCGTCCCAGCAACCCAATGCGCCAACGACACCCCTTGCGGCGCCACCGCAGCCTGGTTGCCCTGGCTGATCTGGGCATAGAGTTCCTCGCGCAGAATGCGCAAGTCAAGCGGGCCTTCAATGCCGAGGCGCACCTTGCCGGGCGCGGACTGCAGCACGACCAGCCGGATGTTTTCCCCGATGCGGATGGCTTCACCGGGGCGGCGCGTCAGAATGAGCATGCATCGAGTCCGGCGGGTCGATTGTCAGGCGCTGACCTGCAGGCGAACCGGGCCGCTGCCGGGCTGGCCCTGGCCGTGAGCGCCGTAGAGATCGACGCCTTGCGCGTTGCCGCGCAAAATCTGCAAAGCCCCTTCGGTGCTGCGCACCAGCGCCGAGATCATGGCGCCGTTGCGCTGATTGGCCTCGGCGATGCTCCGCGCCAGGGTTTGAACCGCGCTCCACAAGGGGGGAGCGGATGTAGCGCCCGCTTCGGTCTGCGCGCCAAACTGCGTGATGCGCTCGCGCTCCAGCGCGTCGATCTCGGCCAGCAGGCTGCTTTTCCGCTCGGTCAGCTCGGGCAGTTGATCTGTGGCGGCGCGCAGCAGGCAGGCGTGTTCTTCAACCAGCAAGCGGTCGAAAGCCTGCAACTTGTCGAGTTGCAGGCGAAGCAGAGAATCGACCGACTGCTGCATGGCGGCCTCAGATCAGTTGGAAGCAGGCTTGGTCGCGCCGATCAGGGCCAGGCTGTCCTGCAACAGACCACCGGCGATGCGCTGCGGATCGACCACATATTGACCGCTGCGGATGGCGTTTTGCAGTTCGCTGATGCGCGCGTCGCTGGCCGCAGGCGTGGCGCCCTGCGTGCTGGCAAGGTTGAGCATCCGCCCTGCCCCCGAGATGGAAACCTGTTCGATAGCTGCCGCGCCCGACGGATTAACAGCCGGATTGGCGACAGAGCCCGCAACCGAGCCAAGAACCGAGCCCGCGCGCCGCGACGCCGCAGCCGAGCCGCTGGCGGCGGTCGAGGCGCTGGAAAGGGGGGAATTCTGGATGGGAATCATGGTGGCATTCTCTCCTGTTGGAGTGCTCAACGTCACGCTTTTCCCGGACTTTAGGGCAAGTGTGACTTTTTTGGCAATTTCCGCCAAATGCCCCCTTATCGCCCCCCCTTATCGCCCCCTTGCCGCCCCAGTTCGGCGCGCACCAGCAGGTCGAGCTGCCGACGCATGTCTTGCTGCGCGCGGGCGAATGTCGGCGTCTCCAGCCCCTCGCTTAGCGCGCTGATGAGACGCTGGTAGGCCAGGTGCAGCGGCCCGCCCTCCAGCCCCTCCATCTCGATGTAATGGTGCAACGCGGTGGCGCGCGCCGCGAGCGGCAGCGCGTCGGGCCAGGGCGTCATATAGGCCAGCCGCCGCTCCCACAACAGATGGGCCGCATAGATGCCCAGGGCCGTGCGGGGATGATCGGGGTTGATCGTCAGACGAAATCCGCGCACCCAGTCCGCCACCGCGTCGGCGGGCATGGGGCGAGCCAGCCCGTAGCCCTGCCCGGCGTCGGCCTGCAGAATGATGGCCGCCTCCACCAGCCCGGCCGACTCCAGCCCTTCGACCACGACGGTGCTGCCCAGATCGTGCGCCAGTCGGGTGAGATGCTGGATGAAATCGAGCGCCCGGCGCGGCGCCTTGCCCAGCCCGCCCAGCAGGCCCTGGTCGATCTTCACTTCGTCGAACGGAAAACTGTCGAGCCGCAGCAGCGAGCTGTAGCCTGAGCCGAGATCGTCTTCGGCCAGACGCACGCCGGTGGCGCGAAACCGCGCCAATAGCGCGTCGCGGCGCTCGGAGACGTCGAGATCGCCGCTTTCCAAAAGTTCGAGGGTGAGACGACGCGGATCGAGCGCATGGCTGTGCAGCAGTTGCTCCACCCGCTCCACATAACGCGGATCGCTCAGCGCCACCGGCGGCATGTTCACCGACACATCGAGGTCGATGCCCTGCTGCGCCCAGCGCTGACGGGCATGCAAGGCCTGCTCCAGGCCCAGACTGAACAGGCGCCACATATCGTGCGCGCCCAGCACAGGCAGAAACTCACCCGGCGCGATCAGCCCGCCGCCATCGCGCCGCTGCAACCGCGCGAGCGCCTCGAATTTCTCGGGCCGACCCGTCTTGAGGTTGACCACGGGCTGATACCGCATCTGCAGGCCCGAATGATCGAGCAGATCGACATAGAACTGCCGCCGCGCATAAGGCACCACGCCCGAAGGACTATGCGCATAACGGGCAAACGCCAAGCCCAGCACCTTTTGCAGATGCTCGACGAATACCCGGCGCGTCGAACTGGTGAAAAAGCCGGGATAGCTGCTGTAAAGATCCATCAACGCAACGGGCTGGCCTGAGGCGTCGAGAATGGGAATGGACACGGCGCTGCGCACGCCCAATTCGTCCGCCACATCCTTCCAGGGCAGGATCGCCGGATCGCTGGCATACGACGCGGTGTACTGCACCTCGCGGCTGCGCCAGGCGCGGCCCGAGGCGCCCAGCCCTTCCGCCGCATCGCCGCGCACCAGGGTGAATGCGGCTTCGCCCGAGTCGATGCGGTCGAGGTAGAGCGACTTGAAGCGGCTGCCGAAGGCGTGCTCGAACTGAACCACGCCTGCCGCATCGGGTCGCCCAATCGTGCCCGCCAACACACCTTCGATGTTTTCCAGCGCGCCGAGCACGGCGCGCAACAGATCGCTGAGGGTGTGCGCCGTGAGAATGGCCGCGTCGATGCGAACCAGCGCCGCGTCGAACTGCCGGACGATGTCTTCATGCCCCTCGATCTGCCACTGCAATTCATCCTGCAGCCGGGTGATGAAGTAGCGCAGCAAAGCCGCCCGCTCGGACGGCTCGACCCACGCCACAAAGTGGCCGATCAGCAGGCGGGTGTACAGCCCGTAAGCCTCGACCAGCCACGACGCATCGAGCCCGATGAGCGCGTGCACCCGTCCCACATGCCGCGCCACCCGCAGCGAAGCTTCGCTGCTGCCGACAAACAGGCTGCGCAGATGGCGCTCCTGGTTGCCGCGCAGGCGCGAAAACTCGGACGCCGACAACAGCTTGAGCACGCGCGAAAACCGGGTCTGCTTGAGCAGCTCGTCGTAGAACTGCCGGATGAAAGCCTCGACCACGCCATTCAGATCGGGCTGAACCGCAGCAAGCAGCGCACGCAAGGCTGCCTGCTGCTCGGCGGGCGCTGGCGGCTCGGTTGAGATATTCAGCTTTTCATACATGGGGCGCCATGCTATTGATCGAAGCCAAGGGCAGGCAAGCGAAACATTCGGCGCCGTTGATCTGAAACAAACGCACAGCACTTCAGCCACAAATCGCCTCTGGGCATTCAAGTTCCCGTTCCGCGTGCCGTTACTTCAAACGCAAGACAAAACCATCGCGAGGCTCACCTTGAAATTCCTGGTTGTTGACGACTTTCCCACCATGCGCCGCATCGTGCGCGGCCTGCTGATGCAGACCGGCTATGTGAGCGGCAATATCGACGAGGCGGAAAACGGCGAAGAAGCCTGGCGTCGGCTGCAGGCGGGCGGCATCGAGTTCGTCGTCACCGACTGGAACATGCCGGTGATGCAGGGCATCGATCTGCTCAAGCTCATCCGCGCCAGCGACAACCCGGCCATCCGCAGCCTGCCGGTGCTCATGGTCACTGCCGAAGCCAAAAAAGAAAACATCATCGCCGCGGCTCAGGCGGGGGTGAACGGCTACATCGTCAAACCCTTCACTGCGCAGACGCTGAAAGAAAAGCTCGACGCCATCATGGCGCGGCTCAACGCGGCTGCGGGAGCAGCCCAATGAGTCTCGACCACGCCACCGCGCGGACGCCGCAGCCCGCGGCCGCTTCCAGCGCCTTGCACAAGCTCACCGAGGCCGACGCCCTGCTGCACGAAGGCGTGCGCCGCATCATGGTCGCCTCCAGCGATCTGCCCGAAGCCAGCCATCCGCTCGAAGAAGCGCTGCGCCTGACCGAAACCCAGGCCATGGCCACGCTCGAAGCGGTGGAGATCGGCTTTACCGAAATCGCCGCCATCCGCGCCACGCACGGCGGTTTCATCGACGAGCGCCTCGATCGCCTGGAACAACAGTTCCAAATCATTCTCGCCAGCCAGCAGGGGCAGGATCTCGCCGGGCAGCGGCTGAAAAAAACCATCCATCTGCTGCAGGCGGTGGAGCAGCGCATCCGTGCCGCCGTCGAACAACTCGGCTCGTTCCTTGAACCCGCGGCCACTGCCGGGGCGCCGACCCCGGCGACCGACAGCGACGCGCCGCTCAACGGGGTTGCCGCCTACGCCGGACCCACCTTTAGCCAGGATGACGTGGACGCCCTGCTGCGCGACCTCGGCATCTGAAACCTTCCGCTCACCATCATGGACAACGACATCCTGCAGGAATTTCTCGCCGAGTCGCGCGAGCTGCTGAGCAAGGCCCAAGACCAGTTGCTGCGTCTGGAATCCCAGCCCGACGACAGCGACGCGCTCGGCGCCATCTTCCGCGCCTTCCACACCCTCAAGGGCGGCGCCGGTTTTCTCGAAGCGCAGAACATGGTGGACTGGTGCCACCATCTCGAAGACCTGTTCGACAAGATGCGCAGCGGCAAACTGCGCGCCACCGCGCCGATGATCGACGCCATCCTGCGCGCCACCGATGTCATCACCTCCATGCTCGACGACATGGCGAGGGGTGAAAATCCGCCCCCCGGTCCGGCCGCATTGGGCGCAGACATCCAGACTTTCGCCCGCGGCGAAACGCCCGCGGCGCCTGTGGCGGCCCAATCGCCCAGTCCCGCGCCCAGTCCCGCGCCCAG
>DYKQ01000003.1:8835-29264 GCA_020722545.1 Thiomonas intermedia
CGCCCAGTCCCGCGCCCAGTCCCGCGCCCAGCAGCGTCACACCCAGCTCCGCCCCCCCGGCCCAGACCGCGCAGGAAGGCCTCTGGGTCACTCAGACCGAGCGCGACAACGGCAGCACCGGGCTCTTTGCCGAACGCCGCACCGCCGAATCCGGCGACTCCATCACCCAAGAAGAATTCGAGCGTGTGCTCGACGACCTCTATGGCGTAGGCGGGGCGCCGGGTCAGGTCAGCGCGCCAGCGCCCGAAGTGGTGCACAGCGCCGTGCAAAAAGCCGAGCCCGCCGCACCGGCGGCGCATCCGGCCAGCAGCGGCGCCGCCGAAGAAACCTCCATCCGCATTGATTCCACCCGGCTCGACCAGGCGATGAACCAGGTTGGCGAACTCGTGCTGCTGCGCAACCGACTCAGCGCCGCCGTGGCCCGCATGGGACAAGAAGACGAAGCCCTGGCCCGGCTGGCGCGCGAAACCGATCTCGCCGTCAACGACCTGCAGAACACCGTCATGCGCCTGCGCATGCAGCCTTGCAAACGCCTGTTCCAGACCCTGCCCCGCGTGGTGCGCGACGCCTCGCGCAGCCTGGGTAAAAAAGTGCGGCTGGACATCGAGGGCGAAGACGTGGAGATCGACAAGACCGTGGTCGATGCGCTCTCCGGCCCGCTCATCCATCTGGTGCGCAACGCGCTCGACCACGGCATCGAAGAGCCTGAGGTACGCCGTCAAGCCGGCAAGCCCGAAGAAGCCGTGCTACGCGTGCTCGCCCGCCATCTGGGCGACAAGGTGCAGATTCAGGTGGGCGACGATGGTCGCGGCATGAGCGCGCAAAAAATCCTGCAGACCGCCATTTCCAAAGGCGTCATCACCGCGCAGGAAGCCGCCCGCCTTTCCGAGCGCGAAATGCTCGAACTCATCCTTCTGCCCGGCTTTTCCACCAAAGAGCAGGTCAGCGAACTCTCCGGCCGCGGCGTCGGCATGGACGTGGTGCGCTCCACCGTCACCTCGCTGCGCGGCCGCATCGACATCGACACCACGCCGGGCAAGGGCAGCACCATCACGCTGGAATTGCCGCTCACCATGGCCGTGCTGCCGGTGCTGTATTTCCGCCTGCGGCGCGAAACCTATGCCCTGCCGGTAGCGGCCATCGAAAACCTGCTCGCCATCGACCCCGAGCAGGTGCACTCCATCTCCGGGCGGCTGATGGCGCAGGTCGATGGCAACCGCGTCGTGCCCTACATCGACCTCGGCCAACTGCTGCAAGGCCTCCCGATCGAGCTGCTCAAAGAACAGAGCGAAGGCATTCTCATCGAGCAGGGGCTGCTGGTGGTCTCAGAGGCCATGGGCACCGAAGACTCGGTGGTCAAGCCGCTGGACATCTCCACCAACGACACTCTCTACCAAGGCGCCACCATCTCGGGCAACGGCGAAGTGGTGCTCATTCTCGACGGCGCCGCACTGGCCCGGGTGCAACGCAAGAGCTGATCCATCATGAACGACCAATCCCTCGACACCCTGCGCCGCGATTTCATCGCCGTGGCCGATGCCACCTACGCCTTTCAGCGCGCGCTGAAAAAACGCCTGCGCGAAATCGACCGCAAAGCGCTCAACGCCCAGGTGCTGGTCAAGCGCCACGGCAAGGAACTCGCCGGCTACGGCGTGGTGGCGCAGGCTTTCCGCGAAGGCGCGCAGGCCATGCAGACCGCCGCCGAGCAGGTGCAAAAGTTCATCAACCCGCTGATGCTGCACTTCATGGAAACCCTGCGCAACGCGCAGCAGATGGACAGTCTGCGCAACATTCACGACGCCGCCACCGCGGATTGCCCGTCGCTAGCCGAGCGCATGCGCCAGCACGCCGACATGCAGGAGCGCCACGCCGCGGTCAGCCGCCGCGCCAGTCTGGCGCTGAACTCGGCGCTCGACCGCTTTCAGTCCGTCATTGCCGAGATCGACTATGTCGTGGTCAATGGCCGCATCGAAGCGGCGCTGAAAGGCGCGGTCAGCGCGCCGCTGGCGCAGGTCTCGCTGGAAATGGACCGCTCTATCACCGGCGTGCAGGAATTGCTGCGCACCTATCGCGAACAAATTGAAAGGATCATCGAATGAAATCGCTGCAATTTTTCAGCCAGGGCAACCACCACTGGACCATCATCTACGACCAGGACGAGCGCCGCGTCATCGACTCCAACGTCTATGCCTTGAGCGTGGACGACCAGACCCTCATCCTCGATCCGGGCGGATTCGAGATCTTCCCGCAGGTGTTCAGCGCCCTGGTCGAAGTGGCGCCGCCGAGCTCGCTCAAGGCCGCCTTCGTCAGCCATCAGGACCCGGACATCGCCTCCAGCCTGCCGCTGTGGAACGCCTGCAGCCCGACCATCGCCTGGTATGTGCCCAAGCTGTGGAACGGCTTCATCCGCCATTACGGCGCGCTCGAAGCCGATCTGCGCGACATTCCCGATGAAGGCGGCGAAATGACCCTGGGCTCCGCCCGGCTGCAGTTCGTCCCCGCGCATTACCTGCACGCCTCGGCGAACTTCCACGTCTATGACGCCTTCGCCAAAGTGCTGTTCTGTGGCGATGTGGGCGCGGCGCTGCTGCCCGCCGGTCATGCGCCCATCGTCGATCGCCGCAACATCGAATCGCCCGCCGCGTTCGACGAGCACATCAAGTCCGCCGAGTACTTCCATAAACGCTGGATGCCGTCGATGGCGGCCAAGCGCAACTGGTGCGAGCGCGTCTCGAAGATGGACATCGACTTTCTCGCCCCGCAGCACGGCGCCATTTATACCGGCCAGAACGTCAAGCGCTTCATCGACTGGTTTGACGCCCTCAAGGTCGGCTCGGCCGTCGAGTAAACCCGCAACCCATCCCATCCCTCAATCTCTCTTTCGCACGCATCATGGACACCACCGCCCTCCACTATCTGCAACAAGCTCTGGAACCGCTCGACAGCCTGGAAATGCTGGCCGAGGCCGACGCCGCCATGGAAAACCGCATCATCTACATGAACCGCACCGCGCGTGAAACCATGGAGCGGTATCACGCCACCCTCAACTCGGCGCTGCGCGGCGCCGACGTGCGCAACGCTCTGCACCACTCCATCCACCAGTTCCACAAAGACCCGGAACGCATCCGCGCCATCCTGCGGCGTCTGGCCGACGGCAGCCTGGACAAGCATGTGCAGGAGTTGCAAATCGGCAAAGTCCTTTTTTCGCTGCTGTTCGTTGCGGTGCGCAATCCCGAAGGCCAGGTCATCGCGTTTCACGCCAGCTGGCGTGATGTGTCGCATCTCAAAGACATCAGCGATGTGAGCGAGCGGCTCAAAGAGGTCGTCAGCACCCTCAACAGCGCGGCCGGAGACATCAGCCAGTCCATGACCTCGGTGGATGCCGCCATTGGCAATGTGGGCCGCGCCATCACAGGAAACGGCACGGCGGTGGCGCACCTGCAGGAGCAGGTCAGCGCCATCAGCGCCATCGTGCGCAATATCCGCGAAATCTCTTACCAGACCAATCTGCTGGCGCTGAACGCCGCCATCGAGGCCGCCAGAGCCGGCGAGCATGGCCGCGGCTTTGCCGTGGTGGCCGACGAGGTGCGCAATCTGGCGCGTCGGGTGCAGGTCGCCACCGCCGAGGTGGAGGAAAACACCACCGCCATCGGCCAGCAGGCGCACGACATCGCCGCCACCAGCGCCAGTTCGGGCAAGGAACTCGATCTGGTGCAGTCGGTCGTGGTGCGCATGAACAATCAGGTCAGAAATATGCAGACCACCTCCATGCGCATAATGCTGCAGTCGGCGCAGGAAGATCACAAAGACTTTGTCAATCACATCCTGGCCGAAGTCTCGAAAGACAAACAGGCCATGTCGCCCACGGAAGTGATCGACCACCACAACTGCCGCCTGGGCAAGTGGTACGACAGCCAGGGTCTGGCGACTTTTGGCGGTCTTTCGGCCTTCCGCGCGCTCGAAGCGCCGCATGCGCAGATTCACGCCACCGCGAAGCAACTGCTCGAAGCCGTGCACGGCGGGCAGCGCGATCAGGTGACGCGCTTGTCCAGCTCGCTCAGCGATCAGGAAGATGTGATCGTCGACCGGCTGAAAGCGCTGAGCGACGCCATCGAAAACCAGAGCAAGGCCGGCTGAAACCCTGCCCGGCCCGACAACCGGAGACAGTCCGTGGAACCCGTCAGCCCCGACATGGCCGCCCTTGTGGATGCGCACGCACCCTCCCCCTCCCAACCTCTCCCACTGCGTGGAGGAGAAGACAACCAGCCCCCCGCTCCACAGGGTGGGGAGGATTGGGGTGGGGAAGGTGGCCGTGAGAAAAAACAAACGTCAGTCAACGCAGGCGCGCAAGTCCCCCCCGGCGGACTGCTGGAGCGCGTGCGCGAAGACCGCGAGCGCGTGCTGCAAGCCGTGCTCGATTTGATCAGCGGCAAAGGCGAAGCCGCGCTGCGCGACATCGACCTGATCGATGCCGACGATTGGGCGCGCAAGCTCGGCGGCGTGCGGCAGATGTTGCTGCACGGCGTGGACGCGCTGCGCACCACCACGCAGTCGCTCGCGTTCGCCGAAAGCCGCACCGCCGGCTTCGATCACGACATCCACGGCCTGTCGCAGCGGGTGGGCGATATGGCGGCTCGGCTGCAAAGCGCCGCACTGCAAACCCACGCCGCGCAAACCCAGCTCGACGATCTGCAAAGCGGCGTGGAAGCCACCCATGCCTCAGTCGAGCACAGCGAAAAAGCCATCACCATCACGCTTGAAGAAGTGGCCGATGTGTCGCGCTTCATTTCCAACACCGAAACCAAGCTCACCGGCTTTGTCGATGCCGTTCGCTCAGTGGAAACGCTGACTGCGGGCATCAGCGAAATCGCCTCGCAGACCAATCTGCTGGCGCTGAACGCCGCCATCGAGGCCGCCAGAGCCGGCGAGCATGGCCGCGGCTTTGCCGTGGTCGCCGACGAGGTGCGCAATCTGGCGCGCAAAACCGCGCGCATCACCCGCGAAATCGAAGACCTCACCCACAGCCTGCGCGACCAGTCGTCCGACGTCGGCACTGATATGGCCCGCTCGGTGCAACGGGTGCAGCGTGTCGGCGCGCTGGTCACCAATACCGGCGAAACGCTGGTCGAGGTCAAGAGCATGCTCGGCAAGGTACGCACCGTCACCGCCGAGCAGACCGGGCTGATGCGCCAACTGGTCAGCGACGCCGACCGCCAGCGCCTGGATGCCGAACAGGCCGCCGCGCTGATGCAGGTGCTGGTGCAACGCTTCGAGGCCATGATGACCCTCATCCGCGCGGCGCGCGAACAGCTCAAGACCGGCGTCACCGCCGTGTCGAAGTGGCCCGATGCCGCCGTCACCCTGCGCGTCTCGCTGGCCATGCACTACCAGTGGATCGGCCAGTTGCTCACCGCGGCGCAGAAGCAGGAGAAGATCGACATGGATGTGTCGAACTTCCACGGCTGCTTCTTCGGCAAGTGGTACTTCGGCGCGGGGGCCAGCTACTTCGGCAGCGACGCCGGCTTTGTCGGCGTCGATTCCGTCCACCAGGACGTGCACCGCACCGGCCAGGCGCTGGTCGAAGCCATCCGCACCGACAACACCGAGCGCACCACCGAGCTGGCCGCCCGGCTGGAAGCCTTGAGCGACACCATCACCGACCGTCTGGAAGCGCTGATGCGCCAGATTCCCTGATTCATTCATTGCAACCCACAGGACCCCATCATGAATTCCAACGTCTTGCAAGAAGTCGACGAGCGTTCCAACCTCGCTGGCACCAATAAATTCGAACTGCTGCTGTTTCGCCTCGGCGAAGAGCCGCAATCGTCGCGGCGCGAGCTGTTCGGCATCAATGTGTTCAAGGTGCGCGAGGCGCTGGTGATGCCGCAGGTCACCGTCATGCCCGGTGCGCCCAAGCATGTGCTGGGCGTGGCCAATATCCGCGGCCAGATCATCCCCGTCATCGACCTGCCGGCCGTGGTCGGCTGCGTGCCCAAGACCGGCCTGAACATTCTGATCGTCACCGAGTACGAACGCTCGGTGCAGGGCTTCGCGGTGGAAGAGGTGGAAGAAATCGTGCGGCTGGAATGGAGCAAGGTGCTGTCGGCCGAGGCCAACGCCGTAGGCGGCATGGTCACCAGCATCGCCCGCCTGGAAGACGATCAGACCACCCGGCTGGCGCTGGTGCTCGACGTGGAAAAGGTGCTGCGCGATGTGCTGCCCTCACGCGTGCATGAGGTGAAAGACACCCACAATATAAGCCCGGCGCTGGGGCTCAAGCCCGGCGCGGTCATTCTCACGGCCGACGATTCCTACGTGGCCCGCACGCAGATCGAGAAGGCCTTGCAGGCGTTGAACGCGCCCTTCATCAGCACCAAAACCGGCAAGGAAGCCTGGGAGCGTCTGCAAGCCCTGGCGAACGAGGCGCGGGCCGAGGGCAAACGCGTCGAAGACAAGGTGCAGCTCGTGCTCACCGACCTGGAAATGCCCGAGATGGACGGCTTCACCCTCACCCGCCAAATCAAGCAGGACGAGCGCTTCAAGAACATTCCGGTGGTCATCCACTCCTCGCTGTCGGGCTCGGCCAATGAAGACCACGCCCGCAGCGTGGGCGCCGATGCCTATGTGGCGAAGTTCGTCGCCGAGGAATTGGCGCAGACCATTCGCAAGGTGATTGCCGCGCACGCCTGAACGCCCCCATTTTTTCATTCAAGCGGATCGACCGATGAATGCCGCGCATAACGCCACCGGGGTAGCCTACGGCATTGCGCGCATCAGCTTCGAGGCGCGCACCGCCACGCAGGACGCGCAAAGGCATGCGAAGGAGCAGACCGAGCGCATCGGCGCGATGGGCGAAAGCCTGGAAACCTTCATCCGCGGCATCGTCGGGGTGCAGGGCCAGACCGAGGCGCTGCGGGCCGATTCGCAAAGCATCACCCTGTTGAGCACGCGCGGCGCGCGCGAGGCGCATGAGGCCAATGCGGTGTTCGAGCAACTGGCGCAGACCACGAGCCGGAACCAGACCGAAATCCAGGCGCTCGGCAAGGGCTTTGCGCAAGTCACCGCGGTCACGCAGGTCATCAAGGACATCGCGCAGAAAACCCAGCCTGCCGCCGCTCAACGCCAGCCAGACCTTGTTCGAGGCGGCCACGCAATTCGTCACCGCCTCGAAAACCAGTCAGGTGATGCGCGATCTCGACGCCGTTTGCAAAGAGATCGAGGCCGCACTCGCTCAGGCGCTGGCCAGCGGCGCGCTCACCGAGCAGGCGCTGTGGGACGAAAAGTACGAGCCGGCGCCTGGCACCAACCCGCAGAAATTCCGCACGGCCTTCGCCGAATTCGTCAAAAGCCGCATTCAGCCCATCGAAGATGCCTGGCTGGGCAAGAGCGAACTGTACCGTTATGTGCTGCTGGTGGACCGCAACGGCTACGCCGCGGCGCACAACAGCGTGTTCGATCGCCCGCTGACCGGCGACTACGCCACCGACCTCGCGGGCAACCGCTCCATGCGGCTGTTCAACGACCCGGTGGGTCTGGCCGCTGCACAAAACACCAACCCCTATCTGCTGCAGGTCTATGCCCGCGATACCGGCGAGATCATGCAGGAGCTTTCGCGCCCGGTGAACGTGGGCGGCCGTCATTGGGGCGCCGTGCGGCTGGCGTTTATTTGAACTGGGTCATCTGAGCCTTCCTGCGCTTTGTCATTTTTTTCCGTCGTTGCCGATCATTCGACAGACCGTCTGGATGATGCCTGCCCGCGAGGTGTTGTAATGCCGGGCTGGATTTACCCATTCATCGCATGGCTCACAACACCCGTTTCCAGACCGACCGCCGCCGCATCCTGATGGTGGTGCTCATCGCCAATTTGTTGCTGGCCGCGGCCGTTGGCGTGGTGTTCTGGGTGAGCTGGGAGCGCAACCGCAACGGCATCGAGCAGATTCTGCAAAGCGAGGCCGCGTTCTGGGCCGACGCGATGAAGCAGCGCTACGACCAGCTTCAGACCACTTGCACCGTGGCGCAGCGGCAGCTTCACGACAACCCCGATCTGCTGCAGTGGCCGGGGCCGTGGCTGAGCGAAATGAACGCGCTGATGCCCTTCATCGACGGCATTTCGCTGGTTTCGCAAACCGGCGATGTGCTGGCGCTTGCTCCGAGCCGCGCAACCCCGGCGCAGGCCCGCGCCGCCATTTCCGCTTCGCCGGGCTTTGCGCAGGCCCTGTCCACGCCGGGCCGTATTCAGATCGGCCTGGCGCAGCCCGACCCGCTGGCGCCAGGGCAGCGCGTCACCCCGGTGCGCTGCGCGCTGACCTTGCACCAAGGCGTATCACGTCCCGAGGTCATGCTGATTTTCGACGTGGGCCTGCAACGGGCGCTGAAAAATCTGCAACACACTTTGTCGAGCTTCGAAGGCAAGGGCCGCTGGGTGCCGGCGGTGGGTCTGCTGCGCAGCGACGGCTACCTGCTCGCGCGGCTTCCTGCGCCGCTGCCGCACACCCGGGTCGCGCTACAAACAGCCCCGGCGCGCGGGGTGCTCGCGCGCGAAATCGCCGCGCATCCCGAGCAAACGCATGGGGTTTTCCTCGGGCCGGTGCAGGCGGTCGGCGGCGCCCAGACGCTGGGCGCCTGGCAGCGCCTGGGCAGCCATGAGCTGGTGGCTTTCACCAGCCTGCCGGCCAGCGCGCTCACCGGGCTGTGGTGGCGCCAGACCTGGCCGATGCTGACGGGCTGGGCGCTGTTGCTCCTGGTGCAACTGCTCGGCGGCTTGCTGATCAACCGCAGTCTGGAGCGCCAGCACCGGCTGGCGCAGATCAATGCCGCACTGGCGCAGGCCAGCCAGGTCGTGGCCGAAGCTCCGGATGAGGCCACGCTGTTCCAGCGCATCTGCGACATCAGCGCCGACGCCGGAGGCATGCAACTGGCCTGGATCGGCCAGCCCGACATCGGCGGACAGGCCAAGGTGCTCGCCGCCGCCGGAAAGACCGCCTATCTCGACGGCTTGTCGCTGTCCGTCCATGCCGATCAGACCAGCGGCCAAGGGCCTTTCGGCAGGGTCTGGCGCGACGCTGCGCCCCTTTATGTGCATGACAAAACTTCCGCCCAACTGCTGGCGCCCTGGGCGGGGCGCATGAAGCAGTTCGGTCTGCGCACCATGGCCGCCCTGCCGGTGCTGCGGCAAAACCAGCTCTACGCCGTGTTCAGCATCTACCGCGACAGCCGCGCGCGCATCACCCAAGATCAACGCAATCTGCTCGAAGAACTCGCGCGCAGTCTGGGCCGCGGTCTTGATCGTCTGCAACTGGCCGAGGCCGAGCGCAAAGAGCGCGAAAGCCGCCAGCGCCAGCAGGAACTGGTGCGCGGAGTGCTGGCGCAGATCGACATTCTGATCAGCGCGCGCAACGACGCCGAAGTGCTGGAGAGCGCCTGTACCCGCCTGCTCGAAACCGGCCTGTTCGCCGCCGTGTGGGTCGCCCAGCCCGATGTGCACGAGCGCGTGCACCCGCTCGCCGCCGGGGGCAATGCGCTGGACACGCTGTCCGCCCAATCACCGCCGCTGACGGTCAGCTCCAACCAAACCCACGCCCTGGCCCGCGCCTGGCACACCTCGGAAGAAGCGCAAGAGACCGACCCGCACTCGCCCCTGCTGCAACCCTGGGCCGAGTTTGCCCTGCCGGACTGGCAACCGCTCGCGCTGGCCTTGCCGCTGCGCCGCAACGGCGGGCGCTGGGCGGCGCTGGTGCTGGTGCTGTTCAACGGCGACGATCTGGACGAAGGCCTGCACGGCCTGCTGCGCCGGGTGGGCAAGCTGATCGAGCAGGCGCTGGGCGAAATCGACCTCAAGGCCGATCTGGAAGCCGAGCAGGCGCAGCAGCGCCACCTGGCCCGCCACGACGCCCTTACCGGCCTGCCCAACCGCCTTGCCCTCGAACACCACCTGCCGCTGGCCATGGCCCGGGCGCGCCGCCACAAAAATCTGCTGACCGTCGGGGTGATGGATCTCGATGATTTCAAGCCGGTCAACGACACCTACGGCCATGCCGCGGGCGACCAGCTTCTGCGTCAATTGGGCGAGCGCCTCAGGGCCGCCGTGCGCGAGACCGATCTGGTCGCGCGGCTGGGGGGCGACGAGTTCGTGCTGGTGCTCGAAGGCGTGGCGCAGGCCAGCGATCTGCCCATCGTGCTCGACCGCATTCACGGCGCCGTCGAAACGCCGTTCGACCTCGGCGACGGCGTGCTGGCCAAGGTGGGCATGAGCCTGGGGGTGACGCTTTACCCCGCGGACGACGCGCAGGCCGAGGTGCTGCTGCGCCACGCCGATGCCGCGCTTTACGCCAGCAAAGCGCACAAGGCCGACCGCACCAGCTGGTGGCAAGTCTGGGGCGATGGCCTGGAGCAGGCCGCCGGAAAACCCGCCGACTTGCCCATTCATGTCGACCCCTACGGCGAAGCCGCCCGCCGCCTGCTCGGCCTGATTGGCGACCTGCTGGAGCGCAACGCCGAGACCTTCGTCGAGCGCTTCTATTCCACCCTGGGCCAGGACCCGGAATCGGCCGCGCTGCTCGCCGCTCTTTCGCCGGAAGAAACGGCTCATTTGCGCCGCCAGCAGCATGCCCGCTTGCTGCAAATCCTGCACCCCGACCTGTCGGCCGAAACCCATCAGGAACAAGCGCGGCACACGGGCGCGATTCACGCGCTGGCGGGGGTCAGCACCGGGTCGCTGGTCAACAGTTTCGGCTGGTATTTGCAAAGCCTGCACGACCTGCTGGGCGAAGCCCCGGTGCGCAGCGCCGATCGCGCCGTGCTGGCTCAGGTCATCACCGCGCGCCTGCAGCGCGAGCTGCAATGGCAAAGCGATGGGGCGCAGACGCTGCGCGAGCAATATCAGCAGATGCTTTTCGGGCTGGAGGAGATGCAGCCCGAATTGACCCAATGGGCCGATCTGGCCCGTACCGTGCTCGAATCGGTCACCGCCCTGCCCGGCATGGCGGGCACGGTGATCTACAAGCCCGACGCGCAGGGGCGCTTCATCCCCGAGTTCACCGCGGGGGCGTTTGACGACTACTGGCAGGCGCTCGATGCGGTGGCCATGGCCAATCTCGACATCGACCCGCAAAGCCCCTTCGGCCTCACCCCGCACCCGCGCTGCTGGCGCAGCGAGCAGATCGAGACCAACGCCAGCTATGTCACCGATCCGCGCATGGCGCCCTGGCGCGCGGTGGCGCACAGCGTCGGCATGCGCAGTTCGGCCGCAGTGCCGGTGAAAGACAACCGCGGGCGCATGCTCGCCGTCATGGGCCTCTATGGGCGTTACCCCGGCCAGTTCGAAACGCAGAGCATGCACAGCTTTCTGCGCGGCATCGAACAACTCTTCGAGCGCGGGCTTTATGGCCTGATGGCCCGGCGCGAAGCCGCCCCGATGTCCCTGCAGGACCGCCGCGCCTGGCGCCACCGCCTGTTCAGCGGCGGTCTGGAAATGCACTATCAGCCCCTGGTCGATCTGCACACGGGTGAGCCCACCGACATGGAAGCGCTGGCCCGGTTGCGGCTCGAAGACGGGCGGCTGATCGGCCCGGGGCAATTCCTGCCCTCGTTTGGCGCTTCCGAGCTCACCCGCCTGTTCACCCTCGGGCTGGAACAGGCGCTGAACCAACTGGCCCAATGGGATGCCGCGGATCAACGGCTCGATCTGTCCATCAACCTGCCGCTCGAAGTCTTGCTCATGCCCGAATGCGCCCGCTGGGTGGCCGACGCGCTGCGTGCCCGGCGCATCGCGCCTGATCGGCTGCGGCTGGAAATTCTGGAAGACGCCGACTTCCAGAACGACGCCGAGCGCGACCGCGCGGTGCGCAGCCTGTCCGCCACCGGCGCGCGGCTGGTGATGGACGATCTGGGCAGCGGCTACAGCAGTCTGCTGCGGCTGCGCACCCTGCCCTTCCACACGGTGAAAATCGACCAGGGCCTGGTGCGGCAGATTCCCTCTGAGGCTGAAGCCGAGGCGGACGGCATGATCGGCTTCATCGGCGCCCTGGTCCACATGACCCAGGCGCTCGGCCTGAAAGTGGTGGTCGAAGGGCTGGAAACCCCGGCGCTGGTGGAGGTGGCCGCGGTATTGGGCGCAGATTATGGTCAGGGCTACGCCCTGGCGCGGCCGATGGCAGCGGCCGACGTGCCCGCCTGGCTGCAAACCTTCCGCTGGCTCACCCAGGCCTCGTCGCCCCAAACCCGCCTGGGCCAGCGCGCACAGCAATGGGTGCGCGAAAATGCGCAACGCAACCGGGCCGACTGAAGTCCACCCGATCAGCAGTCACCCCCGCGGCTGCACTGAACGGGGTTTGAACAAACCATGGAAAACGCCACACCCAAAGAGGCCCCCGCCGCACTGACCGAGGCCTTGCTGAAACACCCGGACTGGAAAACGCTGGGCCGACCCGGGCTGTTCCAGGCCCGGCCGATCATCATCCGCACTTTCTGGCCCGAAGCGCGCGTGCTGGGCCACGGCACCCTGGTCGGGCAAGACGGGCCTCGCTGGGTGGTGCTCACCGACTTTCCACTCGACCCCGGGCTGGGGCTTACCGTGGGTCAGGTGCTGGAGGAACTCGGCAGCCTCGCCCACTTCGCCTGCGTGGTGCAGAGCTGCCAACCCGGGCAACGACCGGAAGATGCGGGCAAATCGGTATTTGTCTCGCGGCTGGATTGTCGGCGCAACCTATCAGGCTGAGCCGCCCTTGTCGCCCCTGTCCGCCCCCTACCCCCGCAGCGCGAAGAATCGCAGCGCGCTCTTGGGCAGGCTGCCACCGGCCTTGGCGGCATCGCAGGGCACGGCGAATTCCACGCGTTTGCGCCCCGCCTGCTTGGCCTGCAGCAGTGCGGCGTCCACGCGCTGATAGATCGCGGCGAAGTCTTCTCCGGGGCACAGCTCGGCCACTCCGGCGCTGAAACTCAGGGGAATGCGCCGCCCCGTGCTGTCCTGCACCAGGGTCTGATCGCTGAACGCAAGCAGAAGCCGCTGCACCACGACGAGCGACTGCTGCACCGGCGTGTCGGGCAGCAGGAGCATGAACTCCTCGCCTCCCATGCGCGCCACGCGGTCGCTGGGCCGGATCAGCCGTTTGGCCTGCGCCACCAGCGCCTTGAGCACGGCGTCGCCGGTATCGTGGCCGTGGGTGTCGTTCACCGCCTTGAAGTGATCGAGGTCGAGCAGCGCCAGGGTGAGAGGCTGGCCCTGACGCGCCACGCGCGACTGCATGCGAGCGAATTCCGCATCCAGCCCGCGGCGGTTGAGCGCGCCAGTCAGCGGGTCTTCCTGCAATTGCTGGCTGACCTGCTCCAGCTCGCCTTCGAGCGAGCGGATGCGCTCTTGCGCCGCCTGCGCCTGGCGCTGCGCCTCGGCCAGATGCACGCCGAGCTCGCCGCTGCGCTGCTGCATATTGCGGCTGTCGTCGAGCACGTCCTGCACCAGCCCGCAGATTTCGTCCCACTCGCGGCTGTTCTGCAATTGTTCCAGCCGGGCTTGCATGCGCTGGTTGTATTCGCCGCCCTCGGCGGCGTAGTCGCCCAGCTTGCGCACCAGCAGATCGATCAGCGCCTTGGCGGTGTGCTGCGCGTCCTCTTCGCTCTTGCGCAGCACGCTGTGGCGCACCAGCAAATCGCGCACGGCGTTTTGCGCCGATTCGATGCGCTCCGGGACCAGCGGCGTCTGCAATTGCTCGCGAATCGCCGTGGCCTGCACGCCCACCCAGGCCTGCAGCGCCAGATCGCCGAGATGATCGAGCAACAGCCGCGCGAGTTCGGTCAGGCCGTTGCGCACCGCGTCTTCAGTGGTTTGTTCGCGGTCGATGGCCAGCCAGACTTCGCGCGCCTGCGCGCCCAGGTCGGACGCCTGTTTGGAGTGTTCTGCCGCCGCCATCAACTCGTGCAGCAGACGCTGCGCGGTGTCGTGTGCGCAAAACGGGCGCACGCCAAATTTGAGGGTTTGCAGCCAAAGCTCGCGCCACTCGCCGCCTTCACGGTTCTCAGCGTCGCCGCGGGTTTCAATGGGGGTGGACGCGCTCTGACTGCCGCTGCGCGCGGGCAGCGCACTCCAGCGCTCCAATAGTTGCTCCAACTCGCGCCACCGGGCCTGCGCCGTGGGCAGGGCGGCGAGACGGTCGAGCTGCTGGCGTTTCTGCAACTGCGACAGCCCGCTTTGCGAACGCTCCCATTGCTCAAGCAGCCGGGGCAGCGCACGAGTCCAATCGGGGCATTCCGGCGATGGCTCTGCGGTGGAAACCTCTTCGCCGTTCTGCAGGCCTTCAAAAACGCGGCGGTAGTTGTCCGGTGTGGGCTGCAGCTTGAGTTCGAGCAAGCGCTTGAGGGTGGCGCGCGCCTGGTCGGAAATGGTGGCCATGTGAATCAGCGTGAAGGTGGTTTGAGTTGAATTGAATCGTATTGCAGCCGGGTCAAGGCAAATGTAAAGCCGGTGAGTCTTTCTGCTCGCCGCCCGCTTCCAGCCGCCAGAGCCAGGCGAGCAACTCCGCCACGGCGGTGTAGAGCGCCGGGGGAATTTGAGTGTCGAGATCGACCGCCATGAGCAGTTGCACCAACTGCGGCGACTCGTGCACATACACCCCCGCCTCCTTCGCCCGATTGATGATGGCTTCGGCCACCAGACCCTGCCCCTTGGCGACGACTTCCGGCGCGCCCGCGGCATCGGCGTCATAACGCAGGGCGACGGCCTGCCGCAGTTCAGCGCGCTGCGGCGGCCTGGTTGGCTGCTCGGCACTCATTCGGCAGCTCCATCAGCAATCGAGCCAAGCTGCACGCCGCCGACCTCCAGCCCGGCTGACTGCAACGCCGCGCGCAATTGGGGCAGCGCCGCGTCGATGCGCTCCTGCGCCTGCGGGCTGCGCCGCAGCAGCAGATCGACGCGGTTGCCGTTGAGCCGCAGACGCGCCTGCACCTGACCCAGCTGCGGCAGTTCAAGTTCGACCTGGGTGCTCCATGAGCGCTCGGGCGCACCCTGCCGACGGCTGCTGTCTTCGGGGTCGGGCCGCAGGCTCCAGCGCGCGGTCTGGCCGGGCCACAACAGCCCTTCCCAGACGATCTGCCCTTGCATCAGCGTCTGCAACTGCTGCTGCACCACGCCATGCAATTCGGCAGGCAGGCGTGCGGCCAATGCGGCCGGATCGCTCGCCGCCTGCGGCCCCGCCTGAACGGTCTGGTAAGCCGCCAGGGCCGCATGGCGCGGGGCCGATGCAGTCTGCGTGAAGGGTATCGCCGCCGACGCCGGACTGGGCTGGGCGCTGGCCTCATGCCCCGCCTGAGCGGTAGATGCAGAAGAAGGCTGGGGCGTTGCCGTGGCGGTTTGCAGCAAGGGCGAGAGCTTGCCCTGCGGCTGCGTCAGCAAGGCCGACAGGGGCTGCCGCCCCTGCGCCCAGGCGCCCAGATGGCTTTCGTAGAACAGACCGCTGTTGCTCAGCGCGCTGGCCAGCAGTTGCGCGGCCTGCTGGGGCGGCTGGGCGGGGTTGGACCAGACCGGCGCGGCTGCGGCCGTCGCGGCGCGGGCGTCCGCGCCAAGGACGCTGGCATTCGCGCTGGCGCCCGCGGCGGCATTCGCAGCAGACGCGCTGGCAGACGCCTGCATTTGTTGCAGCAGACCGAGCAACTGCCCCGGGCCGGACAACTGCGACTGGACGGCTGCCTGCGCCGCCTGCTGCGGGGCGAGCAGAAATTGCGGCTGGCCGCCCTGCGATCCCAGGTAAATCAGCGGCAGGCGCGCGCCGACCTGAGGGGCGGCTCCGGGCAGAGTGGCGCTCACCAGGGCGTTGCCCAGCCGCAGCAAAACCTGCGTTTGCAGCCGCCCATCGGCCGCCGCCGCCGCCAGGTTGGCCGCAGCGGGCGTGGCGCTCTGCACCTGAACCACCTCGGCCTCGAACGCGGCGCCCGGAGCGGCGGCGAAGGCTGTCGGTTCGGTCCGGGCAGCGCCCGTCGCCCCGACGGGCGTGACCGACGGAACGCCGCCGAGGATTTGCGCCGGGTTCATCTGGCCTCAGACCGGCTCTTGGCGCAGGTGAATGATGAGCTCCGTCTCGGCCTCGCTCAGGCCGCAACGCTCGGCAATCTCGCGCACGGGCATGCCCTGGCGAGCCAGGGCGCGCACCTGCGCGCCCACGGCGTCGGTAGAAGTTGCGGCGGCGGGTTCGTGCAGCACGGGCAGGTCGGCAGGCTTGGCGGGGCCGGGCGCTGGGGAAGGTGCGGGAGGCGGCGATGGAGCAGGCGCAGGAACGGCGGCTTCTGGGCGCGGCATCAGCGTGAACAGCGCCGAAGGCGGCGGGGTGGCGGCGTCTCGTTCCTGTTCCAGGGTCTGCACGCGAAGCCGCAGGTCATGAACCTCATCGCGCGTTGCCGCCAGCAGGTCGAGCATGCGCTTGAGGGTGAAGGTCAGTGCAATCTGCAGCGCCACGATCAGCGCGGCGAAAACGAGGAGGATGAGGGTCATGGCGGCGCGGGGGATCGGAGAAACGGTCAGGCACGGTCGTCGATATGCCGCCCCCGAGTGGCGTCGGGATCGGGCGTTTCGGTCGAGGCGGCGTCTGGCGCGGCGGGCGCCGAGCCCGAGGGGGAACGGCTGGCGGACGGCTGGCGATCCGGGGAATCGCGCCGTCCCCGCCCGCCGCCATCAGGCAGGCGCGAGACCGGGTCGTAGGGGCCCACCGGGTTGATCGTCGCATCGCCCATCTTCACCTCCTGCCAGACTGTGCCGGATGCAGATCAAGTCTGCAGACTTCAGTGTGCAAAGTAACTCTGCAGCCGACCTTCGATGATGCGGGGATTTTCGCCCTCGGCGATGGCCACCAGGCCGTCCACCTGCATCTCCTGCAATTTGGCGCGATTGTGCACGATGCTCTTGAGCTTGTTGGCCACCGGCAGGAAAAACAGATTGGCCGAGCCCACGCCGTACACCGTGGCGACGAAGGCCACGGCAATGCCGCCGCCGAGCTTGCTGGGGTCGGCCAGGTTTTCCATGACGTGAATCAGCCCGAGCACCGCACCCAGAATGCCCACCGTGGGGGCGTAGCCTCCGGAGGATTCATACACCTTGGCGGCCTGTGTGTCGTGATGCTCGACGGCGCCGATTTCCTGCTCGAGGGTGGAGCGGATTTTTCCGGGATCGGTGCCGTCCACCAGCATCTGCAGCCCTTTTTTCACAAACGGATCGGACACTGACTCGATCATGGCTTCGAGCGCGAGCAGACCGTTTTTACGCGCGGTGTCGCTCCACTCCAGAATCTGCTTGATCGTCTCCTGCGGGTCGCCTTTGGGCGGCAGCACGACCCACGGCAGCATCTTGAGCGAACGAATGAACACCTTGAGCGGGAACTGCAGCATGGTCGCGCCGGTGGCGCCCCCGATCACAATGAGAAAAGCCGTGCCCTGGATGATGGAGCTGATGTGTCCGCCTTCGAGCAGTTGCCCCAGCAGAATGGAGCCCAGCGCGACTACGACGCCGATGACGCTCAGAATGTCCATGAAAGATTCCCCGTCCCTGTTTTGTTATAGCGCGGCGCGGCGGCCCGCACCGCTGGCTGAATGCTGATGCGCCTGCAACCGCGCGCGCAGTCGCATCACCGCCTGTTTCATGAGCTGGCTGACCCGCGACTCGCTCACCTCGAGCACGCGACCGATGTCCTTGAGCTGCAGGTCTTCCTGGTAATACAACGACAGCACCAGTTTCTCGCGCTCGGGCAGATCGGCAATGGCAGCCTGCAGATCACGTTCGAGCTGAGCATCCTGCAGCAGCTCTTCGGGCAGCAGGCTGGCTTCGTCGGCCTTGCGGTCGGCGTAATCGCCGCCGTCGTCGTGCGTGAGGTCTTCGAGATAGACCAGTTGCATGCTGGTCTCGGCCAGCGCGTCGTAATACTCGGCCAGTTCCCAGCCCAGATGCGCGGCGATCTCGCCGTCTTCGGGATGACGTCCCAGGCGCTGCGTGAGCAGTTGCTCGGCGCGCTCGATCTGGCGCTCCTTGGCGCGGCTGCGGCGCGGCAGCCAGTCGAGCTTGCGCAGCTCGTCGTAAATCGCACCGCGAATGCGAATGGCCGCGTAGGTGGCGAACTGCGCCGGCGACTGCATTTCGCCGCGGTCGAGCGCGTCCCACAGGCCGATCATCCCGGCCTGCTCCAGATCGGAAAAATCGACCGAGGCCGGCAGTTGCGCCGCCATCTGGCCCGCGATGCGCCGCACCATGGGCAAATGCTTGCTCAGGCGCTCCTCGCGGGTTTCGGGGGCGGGATAGAGGCCGGGTTTCATCCGATCAGGAACCGTGTCTACGGTGCAGCGCGCCTTCAGGCGACCTGCTCTGCCCGCAGCCACTGCTGCATGAAGAATTCGATGCGACCGCTCGGCCCCTGTGGCAGCGGCCAGTTTTTCACCCTTGAGGCCAGCGCGGCAAAGGCGACGGCGGACGCGCTCTGCGGCGCGGACTCGACCACGGCGCGCTGGCTGCGCACCGCCGCGCGCAGCGACGCGTCCAGCGGAATGCTGCCCACCAGATCGAGCGACACATCGAGGTAGCGGTCGGCCACCCCGGTGATCTTGGCGAACAGCGCCTGGCCCTCGCGCGCATCGCGCACCATGTTCGGCAGCAGGTGAAAGCGTTTGAGGCCGTATTGCTTGCTCAGCACCTTGATGAGCGCGTAGGCGTCGGCCACCGAGGCGGGCTCGTTGTTCAGCACCACGATGAGGTCTTGCGCGGCGCGGCTGAAAGTGAGCACGTCGCCCGCAATGCCCGCGGCGCAATCGACCAGCAGATAGTCGAGCGGAATGTCGAGCGTGCTCACCGCATCGATCAGCCGCGACTGCGTGGCGACGTCGAGCGCGGCCATGCTGGCCACGCCGCTGGAGGCGGGCAGCACCAGGATGTCTTGCGGCCCGCGCACCAGCACGTCGCTGAGCTGCTTCTCGCCCGACAGCACATGGCTGATGTTGTAGCGCGGCGTGAGGCCGAGCAGGATGTCGATATTGCCCAGCCCCAGGTCGGCGTCGAACACCATCACCCGCTGGCCGCTGCGCGCCAGGGTGATGGCCAGATTGGCGACCACATTGGTCTTGCCCACCCCGCCCTTGCCGCTGGCGACGGTGATGACCTTGGTCGGGGGGCGCTGCAGGCGGCGTAGTCCTTCGGCTTGATCCATGATGGCGTCTTTCTGTCGGGTCAAGCGGTCCGGGCGGTCGCGGCGGCGGCAGGTGCGGCAGCAATGGCGGGGAAGGAATCGAAACGGGTCACGGGGTCGTGTTCCAGCAAAGCCGTGATCTTAGCCAGCGACGGCACATGAAGGTCTTCCGGCACGCGCTGACCGTCGGTGTAGAACCACAGCGGCACGCTGCCCTCCACCAGCCATTGCAGCGCGGCGCCGAAGCTCGGGCTCTCGTCGAGCTTGGTGAGAATGGCCGCCGCCACAGGCAGACGGCGGTACAGCGACCACAGTTCGGCATACGCCGTCGGGGCCAGCCCGGCGCCCGCCACCAACAGGCGGGTGACGCCCTCGCCCAGCGCCTGCAGCCATTGCATCTGCTCGGCCATGCGCGCGTCGCGCGGGCTCAGACCGATGCTGTCGATCAGCACATAGCGGCGGTCGGCGAAGTCGCGCAGGTGTTGCTGCAGCTCCTCGCCATCGCGCGCCACCGCCACCGGCACGCCCAGAATGCGGCCGTAGATCTTGAGTTGTTCCACCCCGCCGATGCGGTAGGTGTCGGTGGTGATCAGCGCCACCGCCGCCGTGCCGTGGCGCAACACCAGACGGGCGGCGAGCTTGGCGATGGTGGTGGTCTTGCCCGCGCCCGTCGGCCCGACCAGGGCGTAGATGCCGGCCGCGGAAACCGGATCGGCCGCGACCTGCAGGCCCTTGCCGAGATAGGCGGCCAGCGCGCCGCGCAGATTGAGCGCCTGGCTGCCGAGTTGCCGCGCCCGCGCGGTGGAGAAGCCCAGCGCCTGCAACTGCTCGCCCACGGGGGTGAGCGGCCCGGCGTCGGCCAGGCCGGCCATCTGCGACTGCATCCACTGCCGCAGGTCCTGCAATTCGTGTCGCATGGCGCCGAGTTCGTCCTTCGGCGCCATCGCTGCGGCAGGATCGCGCATGCTGCGGGGGGCCGGGGTCGCGGGGTCGGCCACAGCGCCCGTGTGCGCTGTGGCGAGCGACGCGGCGTCCTTCTGTTCCAGCGTGATCGGCGCCGCCTGCGCTGCGGCGCGCGGCACGGCGGGGGGTGCGATCGGCGCGGCTACGCGCGCCACTGCGGGCAAGGGTAGGTCGTGAGCGGGCTTTTGAGGGGCGCTGCCCTCCCCCTCCCAGCCTCCCCCACGGGTGGGGGAGGTGAAAACTGCGCCCTGCGCGTCCTTCGGATGCCCCTCCCAGCCTCCCCCACGGGTGGGGGAGGTGAAAACTGCGCCCTGCGCGTCC
>DYKQ01000003.1:29364-67272 GCA_020722545.1 Thiomonas intermedia
GTGAAAACTGCGCCCTGCGCGTCCTTCGGATGCCCCTCCCAGCCTCCCCCACGGGCGGGGGAGGAGAGTTCAGCGTGGGGTGGCGACGCCTTGGCGGTTTCCACGGCTTTGTTCTCTGAAGCCCCCCGCGGTTCGCCCCCTCCCCACTCGTGGGGAGGGTTGGGGTGGGGAGGGGTTTGCACCGCAGCCTTAGCACCCGCCCCCCCTTCGCCCGGCTCTTCCGACGGAAACCGGCTGGCGTCGAAGTCCACCGCCGCCATTAATTCGACGCCGCCGACGATTTCCCGATTCGACAGGATGACCGCATCGGCGCCGAGATCGTTGCGGATGCGGGTCAGCACCTCGCGGGTATTCGTTCCGGTATAGCGTTTGATTTTCACGATTCAGACTCCAGCATTTACGCCCCCAGCGTGGCGGTGACCTTGACCTGTTTCTGGTCGGGAATTTCAGCATAGGACAGCACCCGCAGCCGCGGCGCACTGCGCGCCAGCAGCCGGGCGAGAAACTGCCGCAGCGGCGCGCTGACCAGCAGCACGCCAGTCGCGCCCTGCGCTTCCATGCGCTGCATCAGATCGCGCGCCTTGTCCATCAGGCGCTGCGCCAGCCCGGGTTCGACCGAGGGTTGTTGCGGGTCGGCGCGCAGGCTGGAAAGCAGAATCTGTTCCAACTGCCCGTCGAGCACCGCGGCAGAGAGTTCCTGTCCATTGGGCGACAGACTCTGCACGATGTAAGCGCCCAGCGCCAGCCGCACGCGGGCGGTGAGTTCGTCGGTATCGCTCACCTGCGCCGCATGTTCGGCCAGCACTTCGGCGATGGTGCGCATATCGCGGATGGGCACGCCTTCGGTCAGCAGGTTCTGCAGCACCTTGCGCAGCCGGTCGGCGGAAATGAGCTTGGGCACCAGGTCTTCGACCAGCTTGGGCGAACGCTTGGACAGATGCGCCAGCAGCCCTTCGACTTCTTCACGCCCGAGCAGTTCGGCCGCATGGGTTTGCAGCAGGTGGTGCAGATGCGTGGCGAGCACCGTGCTGGGATCGACCACGGTATAGCCCAGCGCCTGCGCGCGGTCGCGCTGCTCTTTGTTGATCCACACCGCGGGCAGGCCGAAGGCCGGGTCTTTGGTCGGCGTGCCCTGCAGATCGCCCATCACCTGCCCGGGGTTGATGGCCATGAGCAGGTCGGGGAAGATTTCGCCGCTGCCCACATCCACCCCCTTGAGCGCGATGCGATAGCCGCCGGGCCGCAGTTCGAGGTTGTCGCGGATATGCACCGAGGCGACGAGAAAGCCCATCTCCTGCGCAAATTTTTTGCGCACGCCACGGATGCGCCCGAGCAGCTCGCCGCCCTGGTTGCGGTCGACCAGCGGAATGAGGCGGTAGCCCACGTCGAGCGACAGCGTGTCGACCGGCTCGATCTGCTCCCAGCTCACTTCTTCCGGCTCGGTCGGCGCTGCGGCCTCGGGCGCGGCATGCGCCTGAGCGGCGGCCTGCTTCTGCTTTTTGAGCTGCCACCACAACACCCCGCCCAGCACCGCCGCCGCGCCGAGAAACGCCAGATGCGGCATGCCCGGCACCAGGCCCACCAGCCCCAGAATGCCCGCGGTGATGGCGAGCACGCGCGGCTGGTTGAACAACTGGCTGACCAGCTGCCGCCCCACGTCCTGCCCGGTGGACACATTGCTGATGACAATACCCGCGGCCATGGAGATGACCAGCGCCGGAATCTGCGACACCAGCGCGTCGCCGATGGACAGCAGGGTGTAGTTCTGCGCGGCCTCGCCCAGACCCAGACCGTGCATGAACACGCCGATGATCAGCCCGCCGATCAGGTTGATGAACAGAATGAGAATCGCCGCCACCGCGTCGCCGCGGACGAATTTGCTGGCGCCGTCCATCGCGCCGTAGAAGTCGGCTTCCTGCGCCACGTCGGCGCGGCGCCTGCGGGCCTCTTCCTGGTCGATCAGACCGGCGTTGAGGTCGGCGTCGATGGCCATCTGCTTGCCCGGCATGGCGTCGAGGGTGAAGCGTGCGCTCACTTCGGCGATGCGCCCCGCGCCCTTGGTGATCACCACGAAGTTGATCACCACCAGAATGGCGAACACGATGATGCCCACCGCGTAGTTGCCCCCCACCACAAACTTGCCGAACGACTCGATCACCGCCCCGGCGGCGCCCTCGCCGTTCTGCCCGTGCAGCAGAATGACCCGCGCCGCCGCGACGTTGAGCGACAGCCGCAGCAGCGTGGTGAACAGCAGCGCGGTGGGAAACGCGGCGAAGTCCAGCGGCCGGGTGAGATAGAGCGTCACCAGCATGATGATCAGCGACAACACGATGTTGAAGGTGAACAGCATGTCAAGCACGAAGGTGGGCAGCGGCACCACCAGCATCATCAGGATGAGCACCACCAGAATCGGGGCGGCGAGCATGCGCCAGTCCATGCGCTTGAGCAACGTGCGCCAGGCCGGCATGACGGTCGGGGAGGAAGAAGGGGAAGTGGCCATGGGGCTTACTCGTTCACGACAAAGTCAGCGGGAATTTCCCAGTCGTCGGGCACTACCGCCCTCTGCGGGGCGGCGCGCAACTGGAATACATAGGCCAGCAGCAGCGCCACGGCGTTGTAAAGCGCCACCGGAATCTCCTGCTCCAGTTCGGCGTGGTGGTAGAGCGCGCGCGCCAGCGGCGGCGCCTCGATCACCGGCACGTTGTGCTCGGCGGCAATCTCGCGAATGCGCGCAGCCACCCGATCGGCCCCGAGAGCCAACACCACCGGGGCGCGGTTCTTGCCCTCTTTGTAGGCCAGCGCCACGGCATAGTGCGTCGGGTTGGTCACCACCACATCGGCCTTGGGCACGGCGGCCATCATGCGCTTGCGGGCGCGCTCACGCTGCAGCTGACGCATCTTCTGCTTGATCTGCGGATTGCCCTCGCTTTCGCGCATTTCATCCTGCAGGTCCTGGCGGCTCATCTTGAGTTTTTTGTTCATCTGGAACAACTGCCACGGCACATCAACGGCCGCCACCAGCAGCGTGCCCGAAGCCATCCACAGAAAAGCGCGGGCGGTGATCTGGCCGAGCTGCACCTGCGCCAGTTGAGGCTCCACCTGCAGCAGGCCGAGCAGCGCGCCGCGTTCGTTCCAGATCACGATGCCCGCGATCACCGCAATCACAATGGCCTTGAGCAAGGCCTTGCCCAGCTCACCCAGCCCGGTGATGGAAAACATGCGCCCGATGCCCTTGACCGGATCGAGGCGGCTGAAGTCCGGCGCCAGCGCCTCGGTGCTGAACACCCAGCCCCCCATGGCCACGCCGCCCGCCGCACTGGCCAGAAAGGTCAGCGCCAACAGCGGCGCCAGCACGATGAGCCCGAGCACCAGCACTCGGCCTGCGGCCTGCAACATGGCGGCGGGGTCTTGCGAGGCGCTGGCGGAAACCGTCAGCCCGGTCTGCAGCAGCTCACGCCCCATGTCGTAGAACCATCCCCCTGCGGTGTACACCACGGCGGCCATGCCGAGCAGCAGCAGGCTGGAAGTGAGGTCGCGCGAGCGCGCCACCTGCCCCTTTTCGCGCGCCTGCTGCTTGCGCTTTTGCGAGGCGGGTAATTCCTTTTCCTGGGCGCTGTCTTCAGCCATGTCTTGCTCCTGCGCCTAGCGCGCCCCGCCCTGCTGCAACACCTGTCCAGACAGGCTCAGACCCACATCCACCAGATGCTGCACCACGTTCTGCATCACCGGCATGACCAGATACAGCGCCAGAAAACCCATGACGAAAAACATCGGGAAGCCCACGGCGAACAGATTGAGCTGCGGCGCGAGCTTGGTCAGCACGCCCAGCCCGAGGTTGGCGATGAGCAGCACCCCGATCACCGGCGCCGCCAGCGCCAGCCCCAGGCTGAAAATGGCGCTGCCGCCCTGCTGCGCCAGGGTGAACCAGGTCTGCGCGGCCAGCCCCAGATTGGGCGCGACCGGCAGCAGGGTGAAGCTGCGCGCAATCACCGCCAGCAAAACGAGGTGGCCGTTGACCGCCAGAAACAGCAGCATCGTGACCATATTGAGAAAGCTCGCCAGACTGGTGACCTGCACGCCCTGCACCGGGTCGTACAGGGTGGCGAAGCCCATGCCCATCTGCAAGCCGATCACGCTGCCGGCGAACATCACCGCGCTGAGAATCAGGGTCATCGACAGGCCGATGGCCCCGCCGACCAGCAGTTGCTGCAACAACAGCATCCACGCAGTCGCGGTGCCGAATTGCACCGGCGGCATGGCGGGCAAGGCCGGGGCGATGGCCACGGCGATGAGCACCGCCAGACCGACGCGAACCATCGTGGGCAGGCTGCCCATGCTGAAGACCGGCGCCAGCGACAGCATGGCCAGCACCCGCACGAACGGCCAGAAAAACGCGCCGATCCACGTCTCGATCTGGGTGCTGGTGAAATGAATCATGGCGTGCGCGGCAGCATCAACCGCCGCTGATGAGATGCGGAATGCTCTGGAACAGACGGATGGTGAAGTCCATCATCACATGCAGCATCCACGGCCCGGCAATCACCCCGGCCAGCCCCATGGCGAGCACCTTGGGCACGAAGCTCAGGGTCATTTCGTTGAGCTGGGTCGCCGCCTGAATCAGGCTCACCACCAGACCGACGACCAGCGCCACCCCCAGCAGCGGCAGCGCCACGAGAAAAGTCACCCAGAGGGCCTGCTGAGCGATGGTGGTAATGGCTTCTGGAGTCATGTCGTCCTCCTAATCAGTGGATGAAGCTCTGCATCAGCGAGCCGATCACCAGTTCCCACCCGCCCACCAGCACGAACAGCATGAGCTTGAGCGGAAACGACACGGTGACGGGCGAGAGCATCATCATGCCCATGGACATCAGCACCGCGGCCACCACCATGTCGATGATCAGAAAGGGGATGAAGATCACGAAGCCGATCTGGAAAGCGGTCTTCAGCTCCGAGGTCACGAAGGCCGGAACCAGCAGGCTCATGGGCGTGTCTTCCGGCTTGTCCAGCGCCTTGTGCCCCGAGAGCTTGACGAACAGCGCCAGGTCGTCCTGCCGCGTCTGCCCCAGCATGAAGGTGCGCAGCGGCGCGGCGCCCTTTTGCAGCGCTTGCTGCATGGTGATCTGGTTGTCCATCAGCGGCTTGATCGCCACGTCGTTGACCTGATTGAGCACCGGGCTCATGACGAAGAAAGTGAGAAACAGCGACAGCCCGACGATGACCTGGCTGGGCGGCGCCGTGGTCGTGCCCAGCGCCTGCTTGAGCAGCGACAGCACGATGATGATGCGGGTGAACGCCGTCATCATCAGCAGCATGGCCGGCAGGAACACCAGCGCGGTCATGAACAGCAGGGTCTGCACGCTCAAGCTGTATTCGGTGCCGCCGCCCGCTGCCGGGCTGGAGGTGAACGCGGGCAACACCTGCGCACTCGCCCACAGCGGCACGAGCAGCAAGGCGGCCGCCAGACCGCGTGGCAGCCAGCGCAAGGGCCGCAGCAAGTGCGCGCGCATCATGGCTTGACCTTTCCGCGCTGCTCGACCGCGCGCCGCAGCCAGTCGGGAAAGGTCGGCGGCAGTGCGGCGCCCAAGCCCTGCCCCGCCGCTGGCGGCTGCAACTCAATGGGCGTGCTCAGCACATGCAGGCAGGCCAGACCCTGAGCGCTCGACCCCAGCAGCAGTTGCTGCTCACCCACCTGAACCAGCAGCAGACGCTCGCGCGGCGCCAGGCTCAGGGTGGCCAGCACCCGCATCGGTCCGCTCGGCGTGCGCAGACCAGTTTGAAAGCGTTTGAGCAACCACAGCGCGGCAACCAACACCACGATGACGACGACCAGACCGCCGAACACGCGCAGCAGTTCGGTCCAACTCAGCGGATCGGGCAAGGCAGAGGGCGACATGGCGGCGACGATTTCCTGACGTTTGCACGTCCTGCCGTCGGTCGATTGACGCCAGAGCGGGAAAAACCCCCGTCTGCCTCACCTCGACCCGTCATGCGGCAGGACTTCCGCCCCTGTCTTTGCAATCCGCGGGCCAAGGCCGCATGTCAAGCAAAATACCCCTGTTCGTCATCCAAGGACTTTCATGCGACTCATCGGCAACATTCTCTGGTTCATCCTCGGCGGCTTTGTCATGGGCCTGGCCTGGTGGTTCACCGCGCTGATCTGCGCCATCACCATCATCGGCATTCCCTGGGCGATTGCCGCGTTTCGCATCGGCGCCTTCAGCTTCTGGCCCTTCGGCCGCAAGGTGGCGGACAAACCCGCGGGCACGCTGGGCAGCGGCATCAGCGCCCTGGGCAATCTGATCTGGGCCATCCTGTTCGGCTGGTGGCTGGCGCTGGGACACCTGATTTCGGCGGCGCTGTGCGCCATCACCATCATCGGCATTCCCTTCGCCCTGCAGCACATCAAGCTGGCCGGACTGGCGTTCTTCCCCTACGGCAAGGAGATCGTGCCGATCAACTGACAGGACTCGGGTCCACGAGCCGGGCGTAGCGCCGTTGATGCTGACGCTGTGGGCTGTGGCGCTGGATGCGGCGCAAGTCTGCCGGGGCGGCTTCGGGCGAGAGACCGCTGCCGACCAATTTCAGTCGCTGGCGCATCACGCGGTACAGGTACGGGTGAGCAGGCAAACCGCCTTTTTATAATCGCCGCTGGCTTTTTTGTCTTCCTTCATGGGCGCATCGTCGTCGGCGTCCCCGAACACCCTGTGCATGGAGAAAATCAGGAATGAGGTGGCGCCTGCGCTCCCTGCACCGAAGTGCAAAAGACCTGAAGTCGTCTACGCTTTTAGGGCTTTTGTGCGATGACGGCGCCGGGTTGGCAGGGCATTGGGTTTCAAAATAGACTGCCCTCCTGCACTCAGCCCAGGAGTCTGCCGGGCTTGGGGCGCGGATGGCGAAAAATGGCGCTGCGGCGCCGCAGCACCATTTTGCAGCCCGCGATCCTCAAGTCCGACTCCTACCCCATGCACAATCCGCCCATACGCCATTGCACCGCCTGCGGCTCCCCGGTGATTTACCGCGTGCCTGAAGGCGATTCTCGTCTGCGCGCGGTTTGCCCGGCCTGCGGGCACATCCAGTACGAAAATCCGCGCAACATCGTCGGCGTCATACCGGCCTGGGGGCAGCAGGTTTTGTTGTGCAAGCGGGCGATCGAACCGCGTTATGGTTTGTGGACCTTGCCCGCGGGCTTCATGGAAATTGGCGAAAGCACCGAAGCGGGCGCCCTTCGCGAGACCCGTGAAGAAGTCGGCGCCGAAGTGGCGTTGAATGGTCTTTACGCGGTCATCAACGTGCTGCCCGCGAATCAGGTCTATTTCTTTTACCGGGGGCAACTCACCCAGCCCCAATGGCAGGCGGGAGAAGAGAGTCTCGATGTCCGGCTTTTTCACGAAGCGGACATTCCCTGGGAGCAGATCGCCTTTCGCAGCGTGGCGCAAACGCTCAAACGCTACTTCGCAGACCTGCGCGCCGGGCGCTTCCAGATCCACACCTTCGATATCGCCTAAAAGCTGGGTCTCGCTCAGGCGCAGCCGCCCATCGGCAATTCGCTGCCCGCATGGAACAGTTTCCAGAAGCCATAGGCGGCAAACAGCAAGAGCAGCGTCCCGGCAGCCAGGTGAAACCAGCGCTGATTGGTGCGCTGACTCACCCAACGCAGCGTGTGACCGGCAAACAGCATATGCGGCAGAGTGCCCAGGCCGAAGGCCAGCATGGCCAGCGCGCCCTCCCATGCCGTGGCGCTGAGAAACGCCAGAGAAAGTGCTGAATACACCAGCCCACAAGGCAGCAAACCCCAAAGTAACCCGGCGCCCAGCCGTTTGGGAAAGGTGTTGAAGGGCAGCAGCCGCGATAGCAAGGGCTGAGTCAACCGGGTCAATCCACGCCCAACCCAACTGCCGCCGAGCCACTTCTGCTGCCAGGCCAGCCAGCGCGGTGAAAGCACCTGTTGCAGGATCATCCATAGGCCCGCCGCAACGAGCACCAGGTTGCCAAGGGTAAAAAGGCTCAGTTGCACCGGCCGCGCGCTCGCGGCCCACACCCCAGCGCCGATCAAACCCGCGATTCCCCCCAAAATAGTGTAAGACAACACCCGTGCGCCCTGTAATTGCAGCTGATTTTGAAACAACCGACGCGCAGGAAGGAGCACATGCTCTGTGGATGCGCGCTCGGAGGCCACCACCAGTCCCCCGCACATGGCGGCGCAGTGCAGCCCGCCCGTGAGGCCCATCAACAACAGGGTCAGTGGAATGGTTGTATTCATGGTGTTCTGCTGTATTCTGTAAACATCAACTGAAGCAAATATTGCGACATCCAAATCTATGAAATCGACCCCGACCCCCACCGCCACGCAGATGGAAAGACCCCATCCTTGCGATCTGTGCTTTCAAAGCAAGTTCTGCCTGCCGATCGCGTTGCAGCCGTCGGAAATGGGGCGTATCCGAGACGTGATTCAGGCAACCGTGCGGGTGCAGAAGGGCGAAGCGCTTTTCAGCACCGGCCAGGCCATGACCAAGGTGTATTCGGTGCATGCGGGATCTTTCAAATCGTATGTCACCAGCTCCGACGGGCGGGAGCAGATTGTCGGTTTCCACATTCCCGGTGAGTTGATGGGCCTGGAGGGTCTGGGGCAGCACACCTATTTCACCGACACGGTCGCGCTCGAAGATAGCGAGGCTTGTGAAATCGATCTGCGTGCGCTGGAAACCACCACGCGCGACCTGCCCGCGCTGCAGCATCAGCTGCATTGCATTGTCGGCGGCAAGTTGGTGCGGGCGCAGCAAGATCAGTTTTCTCTGGGCAGCATGCATGCAGATGAGCGGCTGGCCCGCTTTCTGCTCGACTTGTCCGAACGCTTCAAGGCCCGTGGCCTGTCGCCCGATGAATTCGTCTTGCGCATGAGCCGCGAAGAGATTGGCAGTTATCTCGGCTTGAAACTGGAGACGGTCAGCCGTCTGATGTCCAAGTTTCACTCTGCGGGATTGATTCATGTGGCGCAGCGCCAGATTCGCATCACGGATCGCCACGCCCTCGCTGAGTTGTTGATGCCGCAAACCTGATCATTCTGAAGCGGCGACAAGTGAATTTAGGGGCTCCGAGAGGAGCCCCTTCGTTTTATTCAGACGCCCGGTTCGAGCGTCAGCGTCGTTCCCGGAATCCAGACACCCGCCAGGCGCCAGTCTGCCGTTTCCACATGCACGCGGTAACGCACGGGCTCAAGGGGCGGGGAGAAAGCGCTGTAAGTACCTGAGGCGCCGCGGTGCAAGTCGATCTGCACGTCTTTCTGCTTGGACAAAGGATGACGCAACATCAAGTGCAGGGTGTCGCGAGCGATCTGCTGGTTGAGCTTGAGGTCAATGCGCCCGGCTGTGATCGAGATCTGTCCCGAAAGATGCAGGGCCTGGGCATGTCGCTCGCGCTGAATGTCGCCGCCTACCGCGAGCCCCTTTTTGTAGTAGTGGTCGGTCACCAGGCTGTCGGGGGTGCGGCTGGCGAGGTAGATGGTGTACACACTGGCCCAAACCGCGATCAGGGGGAGCGCGATCAAAAACCAGGGCCATGGCTCACGGTACCAGGGGCGGGAAGCGGCGGTTTGCATGGAAACATCTCCTGCGGTTCGGGTGTTCAAGGGACGATGAAGGTGGTCTTGCTCGACGCAGAGATCGGCTTTTCGCCTTCCGACGTGGCAATGATCTCGATTTTGTAAACGCCCTTCTTCGCGTTGTCGACTGGAATGGTCACTTCCAGCGGCTCGAGAATATTGGTCGATGCGGGCAACTCGTAGGTATTTCGATCATGCACCGCCACGCCCTCCAGACCCTTGACCTCGACGCGAATCTTTCGCGCCTTTTCCGTGGTATTCATCAGCTGGATCTGATAGACGTTCTCGACCAGACCTCCGGGGATTTCGCGCGACAGCACGCCGCGATCACGCATCACGTTCATCTTCAAGGGATCGCGCGTGGCCAGCCCGCCGACAAACAGCCCCACCATGACGAGCAGCAGCGCCGAGTAAATGAGAATGCGCGGTCGCAGCAGATGCGCCCATTGCTGGCGCTTGCTCCACTTGTTCTTCATGGCGTTTTCGCTGGAGTAGCGAATCAGCCCGCGCGGATAACCCATCTTGTCCATGACCTGATCGCAGGCATCGACGCAGGCGCCGCAGCCTATGCACATGTATTGCAGGCCATCGCGGATATCGATGCCCGTCGGGCAGACCTGCACGCAGATGCTGCAGTCCACGCAATCGCCCTTGCCCTGCGCGCGCGGATCGACACCCTTGCCCCGCTTGCCGCGCGGCTCGCCCCGTTCGGTGTCGTAGGTGACGATGAGCGTGTCCTTGTCGATCATCACCGACTGAAAGCGGGCATAAGGGCACATGTACTTGCAGACCTGCTCGCGCATGAAGCCTGCGTTGCCGTAGGTGGCGAAGCCGTAGAACAGAATCCAGAACGTCTGCCAAGGGCCGAGGCTTGCGCTGACGACCTGACCGGCCAAGGTCAGAATGGGCGTGAAGTAGCCCACGAAGGTGAAGCCCGTCCACAAGGCCGCTGCAATCCACAGGCCGTGCTTGAGCGCCTTCTTGCCGATCTTTCGCGCATTCCAGTCTTGTCCGTCGAGGCGGATGCGTGCCAGCCGGTCGCCCTCGACCTTGCGCTCGATCCACATGAAAATTTCGGTGTACACCGTTTGCGGACAGGCATAGCCGCAGAACAGCCGCCCGGCGATGGCCGTGAACAGAAACAGACCGTAGGCCGAGATGATCAGCAGCAGGGCGAGGAAGATCACGTCCTGCGGCCACAGAATCATGCCGAAAAAGTAGAACTTCCGGGTGGACAGATCGAGCAGCACGGCCTGACGGCCATCCCACTGCAACCAGGGCAAGCCGTAGAACAGCGCCTGGGTGAACACCACCATGAACACCCGCCAGTTATTGAACCAGCCGGTGACCGAGCGGGAATAGATTTTTTTGCGAACCTCGTACAGCCACTCTTCAGAGGCTGAAATATCGTCGTCGCTGGGTTCTGGCGCCTTGGCGTTCATCGCACGTTCCGGGCTGATAAATATGGGGCTGACTCAAGCGGCATCGGGGCGCAATTGATCTTGCGCCCCGATGCAGGTCAGAGAATGAAAAGAATCGAAGACTGGACTTACTTCGCCGCTTCCGCACCGTGGCTGATGCTGTAAACGTAGGCGGCCAGCAAGTGAATCTTTTCGGGCGAAAGAAAGTCTTTCTGCGCAGGCATCTGGCCGGCGCGACCCTTCTCGATGGTGTGGGAAATGGCCTCGATGCTCGACCCGAACAACCACTGCCGCTTGGGGTCGGCCAGATCGGGGGCGCCCAGGGCCTTGTTGCCCGTGCCGTCGGCGCCGTGGCAAGCCGCGCAGGCCGTGGCGAACAAGGGCTTGCCCTGTGCCGCCAGTTGGGCATCGTGCTTCATGCCGCTGAGGCTGCGCACGTAGTTGGCCACGGCGAGCACGCCGGGCTTGCCGCCAACCGCGGCCTCCATCGGCGGCATCATGCCCATGCGGCCGTTGGTAATGGTTTCCACCAAAACCTCGGGACTGTTGCCGTACAGCCAGGCATTTGCGTTGTGGATGGTCAGGTTGGGAAAGCCCTTGGCGCCTCCGGCGTCTGATCCGTGGCACTGAGAGCAATAGGTCAGAAACATGCGCTGACCGGTGGCCATGGCCGTGGGGTTGGCGGCGAGTTCAGGAATCGGCGTTTTCATGTAGGCCGCATACAGGGGTGCGATGCGCGCATCGAATGCGGCCGATTCCTGCTGGTACATCTTGTCGCTGGAATACCCGAGGATGCCCTTGTAAAACGCCAGGCCGCCGTAGAGCGACAGATAGATCACTGCAAAAATCAGCGTCAGGATGAACAGCCCCATCCACCAGCGCGGCAAGGGATTGTTGAACTCCTGCAGATCGCCATCCCAGACGTGGCCGGTCGTGGCGATGGGGTTGCCCGCCTTGTCGCGAAACACGGTTTGCCGTGCCGTACCACGCAGAAAAAGGAACAGGGCAACGATGGAAACAATGGTGACGCCGCCGATCCAGAAGGCCCACCCGGGGGAATAGAACTGGTTCATGATTTGGTCTTGTCGGAGGTCTTGGACTCATCGCCCTTGTCGAAAGACTCGGGCGGGTGATTCTTGGAATCGAGGAAAGGGATCATCCCGTCCTTTTCATGCGTCTTTTTGAATCGGGGCGAAAACGCCCACCACACGATGCCAGCGAAGACCACGATGGAGAGAACGAGAACGATCGAGCCGAAGGACATGATGCTTTCCTCAGTAGTTGATGTAATTGGCCTTGGACTTGTAATTGCTCAGCACCGTGCCCAGGCCTTGCAGATACGCAATCAGCGCGTCTTCCTTGGTCTTGCCTTCGAGCTCTTGCGGCGCCGCGGCGATCTCGGCCTCGGTGTAAGGCACGCCCAGAGTTTTCATGGCGCGCATCTTGGCCTGGATCTGGCTAGCCTCGGCAGGCTGGTGCTGCAGCCAGGTGTAGGCCGGCATGATGCTTTCGGGCACCAGATCGCGCGGTTGACGCAGATGCAGGCGCTGCCACTCGTCGGAATACTTGCCGCCGACGCGGGCCAGATCGGGGCCGGTGCGCTTGCTGCCCCACTGGAAGGGATGGTCGTAAACCGACTCGCCCGCCACCGAGTAGTGTCCATAGCGCTCGACCTCGGCGCGCAGCGGGCGGATCATCTGCGAGTGGCAGAGGTAGCAGCCCTCGGCCAGATACACGTCGCGACCTTCGAGCTGCAAGGCGGTATAGGGCTTGACGCCGGGAATGGGCTGGGTCGTGCTCTTGTCGAAGAACAGGGGCACGAGCTGAACCAGCCCGGCGATGCTGACGACGATCGCCACCAGCACGATCATCAGACCCACGTTCTTCTCGATGGTCTCGTGATTAAAAGTTGCCATGAATATCTCCGAATCGTGATCAGGCGTGGGCCACGCTCAGTGCAGGCACCGGCGCGTCGACGGGCTTGCCCTGGCGGATGGTGCGATAGGCGTTGTAGACCATCAGGCACATGCCGAAGAGATAGATCGAGCCGCCGATGGCGCGAATGACATACAGGGGGATGACCGCCTTGATGCTTTCGATGAAGCTGTAGGTCAGCGAGCCGTCGGACTGCATGGCGCGCCACATCAGCCCTTCGGTCACGCCAGCCACCCACAGCGAGGCGATATAGAGCACCACGCCGATGGTCGCCGTCCAGAAGTGGACTTCGATGAGGCGCTTGCTCCACATCTGAGTCTGGCCCCACAGGCGCGGAATCAGGTAATACAGGCTGCCCATGGTGATCATGCCCACCCAGCCCATCGCACCGGAATGCACGTGGCCGATGATCCAGTCGGTGTAGTGACCCAGCGCACTCACCGTCTTGACCGAGAGCATCGGCCCTTCGAAGGTCGACATGCCGTAGAACGACAGCGCGGTGATCAGGAACTTGAGGATGGGGTCTTCGCGCAGCTTGTACCAGGCGCCCGACAGGGTCATCATGCCGTTGATCATGCCGCCCCAGCTTGGCGCCAGCAGGATGAGCGAGAACACCATGCCCAGCGACTGCGTCCAGTCAGGCAGCGCGGTGTAGAGCAGGTGGTGCGGGCCGGCCCACATATAGGTGAAGATCAGCGCCCAGAAGTGCACGATGGACAGGCGGTACGAATAGATCGGACGCTCGGCCTGCTTGGGGATGAAGTAGTACATCATGCCCAGGAAGGAGGTGGTGAGGAAGAAGCCCACGGCGTTGTGGCCATACCACCACTGGATCATCGCATCCTGCGCGCCGCCGTACACCGAGTAGCTCTTCCACGACAGCAGGCTGATGGGCAGCTTGATGTTGTTGACGATGTAGAGCAGCGCAATGGTGATGATGTAGGCGCCGAAGAACCAGTTCGCCACATAGATGTGCGGCGTCTTGCGCTTCATGATGGTGCCGAAAAACACCACGGCATAGGCCACCCAGGTGATGACGATCAGCAGGCTGATCGGCCATTCCTGTTCGGCGTATTCCTTGCCGCTGGTGATGCCCAGCGGATAGGTGATGGCGCACAGCACGATCACCGCCGTCCACCCCCAGAAGGTGAACTCAGCCAGCTTGGGCGCAAACAGCGGAACCTGACAGGTGCGCTGCACGATGTAGTACGACGTCGCAAACAGCGCCGTGCCGCCAAAACCGAAAATCACCGCATTGGTGTGCAGCGGGCGCAAACGCCCCCAGCTCAGCCATTCCATGCCGTAGGTCATGTCGGGAAAGACCAGTTGCACCGCAATGAACACGCCGATCAGCATGCCCGCCACGGCCCAGACCAGGGTCATGACGGTGAATTTGCGCACCAGCGCGTAGTTGTAAGTCTGTTTAAGCGTCAGATCGCTCATCTGCTCCACCTGTTGATAAGAAGTAACGAACCGTAATGTAGAGCATGGTCATTTACTTATGGACACACTGAATTGACATGTATCAACACATTTCTTTTGGTAAGGGTAAGCACTAGGGAAAAGCGGGACCCGTGCGCTGTCAATGCGACACCTTGCCGCAATGTGCAGATCAAGTCCGTTGCTGCGGCCCTTCACCGTCGGCGGATTTCTCTGCCGCTTTCTCGGGTAAAGACTCAGGTTTGGGCTTATCGTCGTCCATCAGAATGGCGTGGGCCGGACCTTCCATATCGTCGAACTGACCGCTGCGCGCCGCCCACCACAGCACCCCCACGATGAGCAGCACCAGCAGCACACTGATGGGGACGAGAATGAGCAGAGAACCTTCCATGGCGCGCTTTCAAAGAGTGGGCGCAATACGCTCGCGGCGCGCCAGGCGGGCTGCATTGAGCACCACCAGCAGCGAGGAGGCGCTCATGCCGACCGCCGCCCAGACCGGGGTGATGAAACCCGCCACTGCCAGCGGAATCGCCAGCAGGTTGTAGACCACGGCCCAGATCAGGTTCTGCCGCATCACGCCCACCGTGCGCCGTCCGGTGGCAACCAGCCTAGGCAAGGCGCGCATGTCCGGGTGATGCAGGATGACATCGGCCCCGGCCCGGGCAATCGGCGCGGCGCCGGCAAAGCTCACCGACAGATCGGCCGCCGCCAGCACCGGGGCATCGTTCACCCCGTCGCCCACCATCGCCACCACCCGCCCCTGCGCGCGCCATTGGCGCACGCGTTCGAGCTTGTCTTCCGGGCTCAGGCCGCCCTCGGCGCGCGCCACGCCGAGCCGCGCGGCCCAGGCCTGAACCGTGCGTACCGCATCGCCCGACAACACCGCCACCTCGGCGCCAGCGGCTTGCAGCGACTGCAAGGCTTCCCGCGCGCCGGGGCGCAGCGTTTCGGCGATGTCGAACACGGCCAGCGCACGCCCGCTGAGACTCAGGCCAAGCCGGGTGAGCGGAATATCGCTGGCTTCGGGCGGCTGCGCCTGCGCCACACCCGAAAAGGCCGCATGCCCCAGCCGCAGCGTCTGTCCCTGCCACACGGCCTGGATGCCGCCATGCGGCACGGCGCGCAAATCCTGCACCGTTTCCACGATATCGCCCTGCGCGGCAGACGCCATGAACGCCCGTGCGAGCGGATGCTGCACACCCTGCTCCAGCGCGCGCGCCAGCGCCAGCACCTGCTCACGGCTGTAGGAAGAATCGAGCAGGCGCACGGCCGAGACAATAGGTTCGGCCGTGGTCAGCGTGCCGGTTTTGTCGAACAGCCAGAGATCGACCTGAGGCGCACGGTCGAGCGCGTGCCCGCGTGCGAGCAGCACGCCATGCCGCGAGAGTTGCGCGGTGGATGCCGCCAGCGCCGCAGGCACGGCCAGCGACAAGGCGCAGGGACAGCTCACCACCAGCACCGCCACCAGTGTCGGCACGATGCGCGCCGGATCGAGCCACCACCACAGCAGCACGGTAAGCGCAGCCACCGCCAACAAACCCAGCGTGAACCATTGCGCGGCGATGTCGGCCAACTGGGCCGAGCGCGGCTTGCTGGCCAGCGCATGCTGCATCAGCTCGACCATCTGCGCGATGCGCGTGCTCGCGCCGGTTTGCGTGGCCCGCACGATGAGCGGCGATTGCCGGTTCATGCTGCCCGCCAGAATGGCATCGCCCGCCTGTTTGGGCACGGCACGGCTCTCGCCCGTGAGCAGAGCTTCGTCCACCAATGACGCACCCGAGATCACCACGCCGTCCACCGCGGCGGCGCTGCCGCTGGGCAACTCCACCTCATCGCCCGCACGCACCTGGGTGATGGCCACGCTGCGCCAGTCTTCTTCGCCGCTGGCTCGCACCCGCACGGCGGCGGGCAGTTGTTCCATTAGTTCTTCGGCCGCGTTCAGGCTGCGCTGACGCAGGCCGTCCTCGATCAGGCGCGCGGTGAGCAACAGGGCGAGAAACATCACCACCGAATCGAAATACACATGGCTCTGGCCATGCAGCACGCTCCACAGACTCGCGGCAAACGCGCTCCACAGACCGAGAGTGACGGGCACATCCATGCCCAGGCGGCGGTTGCGCACATCGCGCAGCGCCCCCATGAGGAAAGGCCAGCCGGAAAACAGCAAGGCGGGCAAGGTGAGCGCCAGACTGCCCCACTGGAAAATGCCCTGCTCCGCCGCATTGAGCCCCTCGGCATCGAGGTAGCCCGGCCAGGCGAACATCATCACCTGCATCATCGCCAGCCAGGCCACGAGGGTGCGCAAAATGGCCAAGCGACGGGCGCGGCGGTGATTGAGCTCGCTCTGGTGACGCGCGTTGGGCAGCGGGCGATAACCCACCTCGGCCAGCGCCTGAAACACCTGCGCCAGTTGCACAGTGTTGGCATCCCACTGCAACGCCACGCGACGGGTGGAGTAGTTCACCGTGGCGGCGAGCACGCCCGGAATGGCCCGCAGACGCTGCTCGATCAGCCAGACGCAGGCGCCGCAATGAATGCCATCGACTGCAATCTGGGTGCTCCACCGGCCTTCGCCCAGCGACGTGGCATAGGCGGTGAGAAACGCTGGGTCGGCCAGCGCCATCCACTGTTGATGGAGTTTGTCGATCTCTTCGCGCGGCAGTGCGGCCAGCGCGCCTTCGCCTGCGGTGCGGCGGTCGTAATAGGCGCACAGCCCGCCCTGCACGATGATCTCTGCCGCCGCCGCGCAGCCTTGGCAGCAAAAGCTACGCCACTGCCCGTCCAGCTCCATGCGCACCGGCGCGTCGCCCAAAGGCAGGCTGCAGTGATAGCAGCCGGTTTCCTCAGCAGGTTGCGCCGACATCTGCGCCTGATTGGAGGCGCCGGACAGGGGAAGGAGGGAACTCGACATGATGACCATGCTAGAAACTGCGCCCTCACCCCGCCTTGAGATGTATCAAGAAGTTTCTATACATTGCCGAGGGTATTCCCGGATCCGCCCTGCCACTGCGCCCAGACTTTTTCCAGACGCTTGAGCGATACCGGCATGGGCGTGCGCAGTTCTTGCGCGAACAGTGACACCCGCAGTTCTTCGAGCAGCCAGCGCAGCTCTTGCAGGCGTGGCGGCAGGCGCCCGTGATAGCTCGCCGCCTCGCGCTGCCAGCGGGTGAGCCAAGGGGCGAGCTGGGTGCCGAGTTGCGCATCGCGGGCGGGATCGGTGCGAAATTTATCCAGCCGCCGCCCGATGGCCTGCAGATAGCGGGGAAAGTGCGCGATTTGCGCAGGCGGCGTTTCGGCGATGAAACGCGGGGGCAACAAGGCCTGGAGCTGGGCGCGGATGTCGGCATGGAGCGCGGGTTGGTTCTTGAACGCGGCGAGTTTTTTCTGCACTTGCGCGTATTCGTCCAGAATTTTCGCCGCCAGCCGCGCCATTTCGGCGGCCAGCAGTTGAAAGCGGGGCTTGCCTTCGCTCAAGCGTTGGGCGAAGGCGGATTTGTCGGCAGGCAACGGCTCGGCGAGAAAGGCCCGGTCGAGCGCCGCATCCACAATCTGCGCGCGCAGCAGTTCAGCCGTGCCCAGCGACATGAACTGCATCGCCGCCTGCTGGAATCCGGGCAGATTTTTTTCCGCGTGCTTGATCTGATCGCGCAGTTGCAGGGCGAACAGACGGCGCAGGCCGCCGCGATGCAGCCGCGCGGCTTCCTCGGCGGTGTCGAACACTTCCACATCGACCGCAGCGCCCTTGTCCACCAGGGCGGGAAAGCCGATCAGGGTGTGCGCGCCCCGGCGCAGCTCCAGCAGTTCCGGCAGGGCGTCGAAAGTCCAGTCGGTCAGTCCTTGCAGCGTATCGGTGGACACAACGGCGGGCGCTTCGCCCGGTGCTGCGGGCGCCGCGCGCGCTGGTGCCAGAGCTTCAGTCGAGGCCTTGGCGTCTTTTTGCGGCGATAGTTGAGTGCGCAGCTTGGCCAGTTCGGCAAACGCGCTGCGCGAAGCCTGGCCGTGATCGGCGCGCAGTTTGTCGATGTCGCGCCCGACGTCGATGCGCCGTCCGTGGGCGTCGATCACCTGCACGTTGAAAAACAGATGGGGCCCGAGGGTTTCGAGCTTGAAGTCGGTGCGCTGCAGCGCCAGCCCGGTGTGCTCGCGTACCAGATCGCGCAAGGCGTCGAGCAGATCGCCCTGGCCGAATCGCTCGGCCGTCGTGAGCTGCGCGGCAAACGCCTCGGCGGATTGCGGCAGGGGCACGAGGCGCGAACGCGGACGTTGCGGCAGGCTTTTGAGCAGCGCCAGAATCTTTTCCTTGAGCAGCCCCGGCACCAGCCATTGCAGCCGCTGCGCCGGAATCTGGTTGAGCGCGGCCAGCGGGGCCTGCACCGTGACGCCGTCGCGCGCGCCGCCGGGGTCGAAGGTGTAGTCGAGCTGCAGTTCCAGCGCGCCGAGCTTGAGGCGGTTGGGAAACGTCTCGGTGGTGATGCCGGCCGCTTCGTGGCGCATCAACTCGTCGCGCTGCAGAAACAGCAGCTTCGGCTTGGCCCGCACCGCTTCGCGATACCAGCGGTCGAAACTGGCGCCGCCATGCACTTCGTCGGGCACTTGCTGGTCGTAAAAGGCGTAGATCAGTTCTTCGTCCACCAGCACGTCGAGCCGCCGCGCCTTGTGTTCGAGACGTTCGATGTCAGCGATCAGCGCCTGGTTGTGCTGGAAAAACGGCCAGCGGCAGTCCCACTCGCCCGCCACCAGGGCCTCGCGCAGAAAAATCTCGCGCGCCTGCTTGGGGTCGAAACGACCAAAATCCACCCGTCTCTGGTTGTAAACCACCAGTCCGTACAGCGTCGCGCGCTCGAAGGCGGTGACTTGCGCCGGCTTCTTTTCCCAATGCGGATCGAGCAGGCTGGTCTTGAGCAAGTGCGCGCCCACGCGCTCCAGCCACTGCGGCTCGATGCGCGCCACGCCGCGGGCGTACAGCCGCGTGGTTTCCACCAGCTCCGCCGCCATGATCCACCGCCCGGCCTTGCGCCCCAGCGACGACGACGGATGGATGGCAAAGCGTATGCCTCTGGCGCCAAGGTACTGGGCATCGTCATCGCCCTTGTAGCCCACGTTGCCGAGCAGTCCGCTGAGCAGCGCGCAATGAATCTGTTCAAAGGTGGCTTCGGTCGTGTTGAGCCGCCAGCCCTGCTCGGCCACCAGGGTGTGGAGCTGGCTGTGCACGTCATGCCATTCGCGCAGGCGCAGCGGCGACAGATACTGGCCCCGCAGTTCGCCCCACAATTTGCGCTGCGACTTTTTGTGGGCGATGGCCGCGTGGTAATGCGCCCAGAGCTTGAGCCAGCCGAGAAATTCGGAGCGTTCGTCGCTGAACCTGCGATGCGCTTCATCGGCCGCCTGCTGCGACTCGGCGGGGCGTTCGCGCGGGTCTTGCACCGACAGCGCCGCGGCGATGATCAGCACTTCGGTCAGCGCCTCGCGGTTGCGGGCTTCGAGAATCATGCGGCCGATGCGGGGGTCCAGCGGCAGTCGGGCGAGTTCGCGGCCCAGAGGGGTGAGCGCATTGCGGTCGTCCACCGCGCCCAGTTCGGTGAGCAGCTGATAGCCGTCGGCAATCGCCTTGCCCGGCGGCGGCTCGATGAACGGAAACTGCTCGATGGAATCCAGCCCCAGCGCCTTCATGCGCAGAATGACGGCGGCCAGCGAAGACCGCTGGATTTCCGGCGTGGTGAAGCGCGGCCGCTCGGCGAACTCGGCTTCGTCGTACAGCCGGATGCACACGCCGTTGGCCACCCGGCCGCAACGGCCCGCGCGTTGCTGCGCCGCGGCCTGGCTGATGGGCTCGACCTGCAGCATTTCCACCTTGTTGCGGTAGCTGTAGCGCTTCACCCGCGCCAGCCCGGCGTCGATGACGTAGCGAATGCCAGGCACGGTGAGCGAGGTTTCGGCCACATTGGTCGCCAGCACGATGCGCCGCGCACCGCCCGAGGAGAACACGCGGTCTTGCTCGGCCTGCGACAGCCGGGCGTACAGCGGCAGGATCTCGACGCCGACGCGCTTGGTGTCGAGATGGTGTTTGCGCAGCGCCGCCTGGGCTTCGCGGATTTCGCGCTCGCCAGGCAGAAACACCAGAATGTCGCCGGAGCCGAGCCGCCAAAGCTCGTCCACCGCATCGCAGATCGCCGCGGACTGGTCGCGGTCATCGCCCTTGTCCACGCCAAAAGGCCGCCAGCGCACTTCCACCGGATACAGCCGCCCGGAAACTTCAATGACTGGAGCAAGGCTGCCCGAAACATCGGCAAAGTGCTCCGCAAACCGCTGCGCATCGATGGTGGCCGAAGTCACGATCACTTTCAGATCAGGACGGCGCGGCAGCAACTGTTTGAGATAGCCCAGCAGCACGTCGATGTTCAGGCTGCGCTCGTGCGCTTCGTCGATGATCAGGGTGTCGTAGGCGCGCAGCAGCGGGTCGGTCTGGGTTTCCGCCAGCAAAATGCCGTCGGTCATCAGCTTGATCGACGCCCCAGGCTGCAGCCGGTCGTTGAAGCGCACCTTGTATCCGGCAATCGCGCCCAGCTCGCTGCCCAGTTCCTGCGCAATCCGCCGGGCGATGCTCACCGCCGCCAGCCGCCGCGGCTGGGTGTGGCCGATCAGCCCCGTTCCGCCCGCTCCCAGCCCGCGCCCGATGGACAGCGCGATCTTGGGCAACTGCGTGGTCTTGCCCGATCCGGTTTCGCCGCAGACGATCACCACCTGATGCTCGCGCAGCGCACGCGCGATGTCTTCGCGCCGCAGCGAAACCGGCAGATCCTCAGGAAAGCGCACTTCGCCCACGGGCGTCGCCGCCACAGGCTTGCGCGGCGCAGCAGCATGGCGCTGGCGAGGGGGTCGGGCGGCGGTGGATTCGGGCATGGAAGACATCAAAAACAAAAGCAACCCGACATTTTCGGATAATCGGGACATGATCGCCCAGCAAGAACAATTCGTCGATTGGCTGCGCTCCGTCGCGCCTTACATCCACGCCCATCGCGGCAAGACCTTTGTGGTCGCCATCGCCGGCGAACTGATCGCGGCCGGACGCCTCAACGCGCTGGTGCAGGATGTTGCGTTGCTCACCGCGATGGGCGTGCGCATCGTGCTCGTGCACGGCTTTCGTCCGCAGGTCGAGGCGCAGTTGCGCGAAAAAGGCGTCGGCGCGCGCTACTCGCACGGCATGCGGGTGACCGATGAAGTCGCGCTCGATGCCGCGCAGGAAGCCGCGGGCCAGTTGCGCTTCGAGATCGAAGCCACGTTCTCGCAAGGCCTGCCCAACACGCCGATGGCCGGCGCCACCGTGCGCGTGGTCTCCGGCAATTTCATCATCGCCCGCCCGGTGGGCGTGATCGACGGCCTCGATTTCCAGCACACCGGGCTGGTCCGCAAGGTCGATGCGCCCACCATTCAGCGCGCGCTGGAATATGGCGCGGTCGTGCTCATGTCGCCCTTCGGCTACTCGCCCACGGGCGAAGCCTTCAACCTCAGCATGGAAGACGTGGCCAGCAGCGTGGGCGCAGCCATCAAGGCGGAAAAGCTCGTGCTGATCACCGAGGTGGACGGCGTGATCGACGATGCGCACAACCTCATCCCCGAACTGACCGTCGCGCAGGCCGAGAGCCTGCTGTCGCGCCTGCCCGATCCGCAACAGCCCACCGACACCGCGTTTTATCTGCGCCACGCGGTGCGCGCCGTGCGCGGCGGCGTGACCCGAGCGCACATCGTGCCGTTTGCCATCGACGGCTCGCTGCTGCTTGAACTCTTCACCCACGACGGCGTGGGCACCATGATCGCCGACGAGCATCTCGAACATCTGCGGCAAGCCACGTCCGACGACGTGGGCGGCATTCTGCAACTCATCGAACCGCTGGAAGAACAAGGCGTGCTGGTCAAGCGCAGCCGCACCGAGATCGAGCGCGATATCAGCTACTACACCGTACTGGAGCACGACGGCATCATCTTCGGCTGCGCCGCGCTCTATCCCTACCCCGAGCAGAAAACCGGCGAAATGGCCGCGCTCACCGTACATCCTTCCGCCCAAGGTCAGGGCGACGGCGAGCGCATCCTCAAACACATCGAACAACGCGCCCGGGCGCAGGGCCTGCAGAGTATTTTTGTGCTCACCACCCGCACCATGCACTGGTTTCTCAAACGCGGCTTCGTACTGGTCGAGCGCGAATGGCTGCCGCCCGAGCGCCGCCTGCGCTACGACGACCAGCGGCGCTCTCGCGTGCTGGTCAAACATCTCAGCTGATCGCCGCGCTTCCCTCCGCCGCCATTGGCGAAAGCGCTTTCAAACCTCGACAAAGGACACTTTCATGGCACGCATGGTTCACTGCATCAAACTCGGCCGCGAAGCCGAAGGTCTCGATTTCGCCCCCTATCCCGGCGAACTCGGCGCACGCATCTACAACAACGTCTCCAAAGAGGCCTGGGCCGCCTGGCTCAAACACCAGACCATGCTGGTGAACGAAAACCGCCTCAACCTGGCCGATGCCCGCGCCCGCCAATACCTGGCGCGGCAGATGGAAAAATACTTTTTCGGCGAAGGCGCCGAAATGCCGCAAGGCTATGTGCCGCCCACAGCCTGAGTGAACCGAGCAGCCTGAAGCTGGGCGCAATACAGATTCCGCAACAGGTTCCGCAAACTCGCCGCACGAATACTCTATGCAGTATTTTGTGCGGCTTTTCCTGTTTTCCTACAACAATTCACACAGTCGCGCAATCAACACTAAACACAATGTGGTGTATGCGCAGGTTCTCCTACCATCGTCTCAGCCTCAAATACTCAAATCAGTATTTCGAGTCATCGCCGTGATGGAGCGGCGCTATCAACCACCGATGGAGGCCGGGTTGTTAACCCGGCAGGAGACAAAAGAATGCATCTGAAAAAACTGGCACTCTCGCTGGCCCTGGCCGGCATCGCCCTTCCCGCAGCGCACGCCACGAATGGCTACTTTCAACCTGGGTTCAGTGTGAAATCCATGGGCATGGGCGGTGTCGGCATCGCCTTTCCGCAGGATGCCCTGGCTGCCGCAATCAACCCTGCGGGGATGGTCGATATCGGCAACCGCCTGGACTTCGGTGTCACTGCATTTCAGCCCAAGCGCAACGTCAGTCTGAGTTCGGATGCCACCGTGATGACTCCGATGGGCATCTATCCGATCAGCGGCAGCTACGGCGGCAACGACACCAAGACGTTCATCATTCCTGAATTCGGGGTGAACTACATGCTCAACCCGACGATGTCGGTCGGTGTGAGCGTCTATGGCAACGGCGGTCTGAACACAGGTTATTCCAAAATATTCCCGCCTTTCGCGCCCGGCACCGGGGTCGATCTGCAACAACTGTTCGTTGCACCGACATTTGCCATGAAGATCAATCCGTCGAACTCCATCGGCGTGAGCTTGAATATCGTCCACCAATCGTTCCGTGCCAATGGCCTGAGCAATTTGTGCAACGCGCCAGTTCCCGGAGCGCCGGCAGGCGCCACCCTGTCGGCCAATCCAAGCGCCTGCACGGATAATGGACATGCCGATTCCAATGGCGTCGGCGTGCGCATCGGCTGGATTGGACAGATCACCCCCACCGTGTCTCTCGGCGCGACCTACCAGTCCGAAACGCATATGCAAGGCTTCGACAAGTACAGCGGTCTGTTCGCCAATGCCGGGCAGTTCAATATCCCTGCGAATTTCGGCGTTGGTGTCGCGTGGAAAGCCACGCCGCAGATCACCGTCGCCGCAGACGTCGTGCGCATCGACTATGGCAGCATCCCGGCGATTGCCAACGGCATGCTGCCTGGGCAACTCGGCGGTCAGACCAATGGCCCAGGCTTTAGTTGGAAGAGCATCAATGTTTACAAGCTTGGTGTGGCCTACCAGTACAACGAAGCTTTGACACTGCGCGCTGGATGGAACCATGGCGACAATCCGATCGACTCATCCAATATTTTGTTCAACACTTTGGCTCCTGGCGTAGTCAAAGATCACCTCACGTTAGGGGCGACCTACGCTGTGGCGAAGAACATGGAAGTGTCGTTCGACTATGTACACGCCTTTGGCAACTCGGTCTCCGGGCCGCTGCCGGTGAATTTCGGCTTCACCGGCAGCGAAACGCTCAGCATGAGCCAGAATGTGCTGGGCGTCTCGCTGGGCTGGAAATACTGATTTTCTTGAGCGCCCCCAGGGCCGGGCTGCGCCCAGCCCGCCCCCGCGGGGGTCAAGGAAACTTGGGGCGGCCCGGCGTTTTCTCATGAGTCTTTCAAAAACGCGGCTCGAGCCGCGTTTTTTTATGCTTGCAAAATTCCAGCCATGCTGCCCTGCTACGTTCTGCTCGACCTCGAAACCACCGGCTCCAATCCGGTGCATGACCGCATCACCGAAGTGGCGGTCATGCGGGTTGAGCAGGGGGAAGTAGTGGCGAAGTGGAGTCGGCTGGTCAATCCGGGGCAGCGGATTCCGCCTTTCATCCAGCAGCTCACCGGCATCGACGACGCCATGGTGGCGGGGGCTCCGGCATTTGGCGAGGTGCTGCCCGAACTACTCGCCGTGCTGGACGGCGCCGTGCTCGTGGCGCATAACGTGCGCTTCGATCACGGTTTTCTGAAACAGGCCGCGGCGCGCGAGGGGGTGGATCTGCGGGTGAAAACTCTGTGCACCGTGCGCCTGTCGCGCAAGCTCTACCCGCAGGCCCGCGGGCATGGGCTGGACGCCATCATGCGCCGCCACGGGCTGCACACCACGGCGCGCCACCGGGCGATGGGCGATGTCGAGCTGCTGCATCAATGGCTGCATATCGCCCAGACGGAACTCGGCCCTGCCTCGGTGCAGGCTGCGGCGCAGGAGTTGTTGCGCGGCAGCGCCAGCCTGCCGCCGCATCTGGAAACCCCGGTGGACGACATTCCCGAAACGCCCGGGGTCTATCTGTTCTTTGGTGCGGGCGAAGTGCCGCTCTACATCGGCAAGAGTGTGCGCCTGCGCAGCCGGGTGCTGTCGCACTTTCAGGCGGATCACCGCGACGCGCGGGAATTGCGTCTGGCGCAGGAGGTGCGGCGGGTCGAATGGCGGGAGACGGCGGGTGAGTTTGGCGCCTTGCTGCTGGAGATGCGGCTCATCAAGGAGCTACAGCCCCTGCTCAACCGGCAACTGCGCCGCGAGCGGCAGCTTTGCGCCTGGCGGCTGGCGGAAGATCCCGCGGCGCGGCCGCTGCTCACGCTGGTGCGCGGAGACGATCTCGATCCGCGATTTTTCCCGCAGTTGTATGGCTGTTACCGGAGTAAGCGACAGGCTGTCGAGGGCTTGCGCGCTCTCGCCCAGCGCCACGCGCTGTGCCCGCAGGCGCTGGGGCTTGAATCGGGCAAGGGCCGCTGTTTCGCCCAGCAACTCGGTCAGTGCAAGGGGGTGTGTTGCGGTCTCGAATCGGCCGAGCGGCATCACGCCCGCCTGCTGCTGGCGCTGGCTGCGGAGCGGCTGCGCGCCTGGCCTTACGCCGGGCCCGTCGGTCTGCGCGAGCACAGCCCTGAGCAGGATCGCACCGAGGTGCATGTATTCGACCAGTGGCGGCATCTGGGCACGGCGCGTTGCGAAACCGATATGGCCGAGTTGATGGAGAGCCGACGCGAGACCGAAAGCGGCGGCTTCGACCTGGACATCTATCGTCTGCTGCTGAGCCGTCTGTCAGGCGCCAAGGGCCCGTCGCCCGATCTGATCCGTCCGGGATGAGCTGCGACGGCTCAGCCGCGTTCCTTGGCGTGGTTGATCGAGTATTTCGGAATCTCGATGGTCACGTCTTCGTCAGCCAGAATGGCCTGGCAGGACAGACGCGAGGTGGGCTCCAGTCCCCAGGCGCGGTCCAGCAGATCTTCTTCGCTTTCGTCGAGTTCGCCCAAGCTGTCATAGCCCTTGCGCACCACCACATGGCAGGTGGTGCAGGCGCATTGCATGTCGCAGGCGTGTTCGATGGGCACGCCGTTTTCCAGCAGGGCCTCGCAGATCGAGACGCCGCGCCCGGCGCTGACTTGTTTGCCTTGCGGGCAGTATTCGGGATGCGGCAGTACCGTGATGATGGGCATGGTGAGCGTCGAGAAAAAGTCTCAGGACGCCGTGCTGGACGACGTGTCGGTGAGCTGTGCGATCTGATCGACGGATTGACCCGCGAGCGCGCGTTGAATGCTGCGGTTCATGCGCCGCTCGGCAAACGCATCGGTCTGCCGCGTCAGCGCCTCGGTGGCGAGGCGGATCTGGTCGATGCCGCCGCCTTGTTCGGCCTGTGCCAGTGCGGCCATGTCCGCGTGAATCTTCGCAACTTCCTGCTCGCTCAGCAGATCGCGGTCGAACTGCATGGCCTTGCGTGTGGCGGCCAGCAGGGCCTGGGCGTCCACCCGCGCTTCCTGCAGCATGCGGGCGTCGCGGTCGTCCTGGGCGTGGGCCACGCCGTCATGCAGCATCTGCGCGATCTGCGCGTCGTCCAGACCGTAGGCCGGCTTGACCTGCACCTGGGCCTGAACGCCGGTGGTCAGCTCTTGTGCGCTGACTTCGAGCAGACCGTCGGCATCGACGGCGAAGGTCACGCGGATACGCGCGGCGCCCGCCGCCATGGGCGGAATGCCGCGCAGCTCGAAGCGCGCCAGCGAACGGCAGTCGCTCACCAGCTCGCGCTCGCCCTGCACCACATGAATGGCCATGGCGGTCTGCCCGTCGCGGAAGGTGGTGAAGTCTTGCGCCCGCGCCTGAGGAATGGTGCTGTTGCGCGGCAGAATGTGCTCGACCAGCCCGCCCATGGTTTCGACGCCGAGCGACAGGGGAATGACGTCGAGCAGCAGTACATCGTCGGCCCCGGCATTGCCCGCCAGCGCGTTGGCCTGGATGGCTGCGCCCAGCGCCACCACTTCGTCAGGATTGAGATCGGTGAGAGGCGCCTTGCCCATGACGCGCGCAACCGCCTGGCGGATCATGGGCATGCGCGTGGCGCCGCCCACGAGCACCACGCCCTGCACGTCTGCGGCGCTGACCTGCGCGTCGCTCAAGGCGCGGCGCAACAGCGCAAGGGTGCGTTGCACCAGATCGGCGCTGGCCTGCTCGAAATCGTCGCGCCGCAAGATGCCGGTGTGAGAGGAGCCATCGGCCAGTGCCACGGCGTATTCCACTGAGCTGGCCGCGCTCAGCGCTTCTTTGGCTTGGCGCGCGGCCATGCGCCACTGCCGTTGCAGGCTGGCCGACAGCTCGGGATTGCCGGCCTGCTGCCGCATCAGCGCCTCGATGCGCTGATCGAAATCGTCACCGCCCAGCGCTGTGTCGCCGCTGGTGGCGACCACTTCGAACACCCCTTTGGTCAGCCGCAGCACGGAAAGATCGAAGGTGCCTCCGCCCAGGTCATAAACGACATATAAGCCTTCGACGCCATGATCGAGCCCGTAGGCCAGCGCCGCGGCCGTGGGTTCGTTGATGAGACGCAGCACATGCAAACCCGCGAGTTGCGCGGCGTCCTTGGTCGCCTGACGCTGGGCATCGTCGAAGTAGGCGGGCACGGTGATCACCGCACCGACCAGCTCGCCGCCCAGCGTGTCTTCGGCGCGCCAGCGCAGCACGCGCAGGATGTCGGCCGAGACCTGAACCGGCGTCATCTCGCCAGCGGCGGTCTGGAATCGGACCATGCGCGCATCGTGATTGATGCGGTAATGCGCAAGCGCCGTCGGCGGCAGATCGCCCGGGCTGCGGCCCATATAACGTTTGACCGAAACGAGGGTATTGGCCGGATCGAGCGCCTGCTCTTCACGCGCGCGCAGGCCCACTTCGGCGCGGCCATCGGCGTGGTAGTGCACCACGGAGGGCAGCAGCACTTCTCCCTGCGCATCAGGCAGACATTGCGGTGAGCCGCTGAGCACGGCGGCGACGAGCGAATGGGTGGTGCCCAGATCAATGCCCACGGCACGTCGGTGCTGGTGCGGGTCGGGCGATTGTCCGGGTTCGGAGATTTGCAACAGGGCCATGGCAACAGGGAGGTAATCGCTCAGCTCGGCCGGGTTGACTTGAAGCGCCGGAGCGAGGAAATGAAATCAATCGGATATCAAGCGGGCATCAAACGGGCATCAAACGGAAGGCTGCGGCAAAGAATCGGCTGTGCGCCGCAATTCTTCGACAAAACGGTCGAGAAACAACAGGGCGCGCACCTGCTCGGCGGCCGCTTGGGGGGCGTTCTGTTCATCGAGCGCCTGACGAATGGCTTCGATGCGCTGGGCGCGCTGCGCCTGCACCTCGGTTTGCAAGACCTGAAGCCCGCTTGCATCGGCCGCTTCCCGCAACTCGTCGAGCGCTTCACGCCATTGCATCTGCTGCATCAGAAATTCAGTCGGCATGGCGGTGTTGTTCTCTGCCTGCACCGCCACGCCGCGCCGCTCGCACAGGTAGGACGCGCGCTGAACCGGGTTCTTGAGGGTGAGGTAGGCCGCGTTGGCTTGCGCCGCCATTTGCATGGCCAGGCGCTTGTCGCGATCCGACCCGGAAGCGAAACGGTCGGGATGCACTTGCGACTGCACCGCCAGCCGCGCCCGTTCCAACTGCGCCGCGTCGAGGGAAAAGGTTTCGGGAAGGCCGAACAGGGCGAAATAAGACTGAGTGAAATCCATCAGATCAAAGGCGCCGAGCGACGTCCATGAGCAAGGCGCCGAAGCCGCTCAAACCCGGAACGACTCGCCGCAGCCGCAGCGATCTTTTTCGTTGGGGTTGTTGAACTGGAAGCCTTCGTTCAGTCCCTGGCGCACGAAATCAAGCTCGGTGCCGTCCACGTAAGCCAGGCTCTTTGGATCGACCAGAATCTTGACGCCGTGGCTCTCGAACACCTGATCTTCCTCAGATGCCTGATCGACGAATTCGAGCTTGTAGGCCATGCCGGAGCAGCCGGTGGTCTTGATACCCAGGCGCACCCCCAACCCCGCACCCCGCTTGGCGAGATGCCGCTGCACCTGCTCGGCCGCGCGCTCGGTCAATGTGACTGACATCTTCAGCTCCCTCGATTCCCTTGGTCTACGTCTAATTGAGCGTTCAGGCTGCCTGGGCCTGCTCAGCGGCTTGCGCCTGCCCGGCAATACGACCATGACGCTGCTGATAATCACTCACCGCGGCCTTGATGGCGTCTTCGGCCAGGATGGAGCAATGAATCTTGACCGGCGGCAGCGCCAGTTCTTCGGCGATCTGGCTGTTACGGATTTCGAGCGCCTGATCGAGCGTCTTGCCCTTGACCCACTCGGTCACCAGCGAAGACGAGGCAATGGCCGAGCCGCAACCGTAGGTCTTGAAGCGGGCATCTTCGATCACGCCTTGATCGTTGACGCGAATCTGCAGCTTCATCACATCGCCACACGCCGGAGCGCCCACCATGCCGGTGCCGACCTGCGGGTCGTCCTTGGCAAAAGAGCCCACGTTACGCGGGTTTTCATAGTGGTCCACCACTTTGTCGCTGTAAGCCATGATCTTGTCCTCCTCGAAGCGCTCGCCGAAAGCGGCGAACGACACATCCAATAATTCCGATCTCTATTGTCGGCTATTTGCACAACCCTGATGCAGATAGGCGCTTAGCCACAAAGCCGCTCAGTGCGCCGCCCACTGGATGGTGCTGATGTCGATGCCTTCCTTGTACATGTCCCAGAGGGGCGAGAGATCGCGCAGCTTGGCCACGCTCTCGCGCAGCTGACGCACGGCGGAGTCGATTTCCTCTTCGGTGGTGTAGCGACCGATGGTCATGCGCAGCGAGGAATGCGCCAGCTCATCGCTGCGGCCCAGGGCGCGCAACACATACGAGGGCTCCAGGCTGGCGGAAGTGCAGGCCGAGCCGCTGGATACCGCAATGCCCTTGATCGCCATGATCAGCGACTCGCCCTCGACATAGTTGAAGCTGATGTTGAGGTTGTGCGGAACGCGGCGCTCGAGGTCGCCGTTCACATAAACCTCTTCGATGTCCTTGAGGCCGTCGAGCAGGCGCTGCTGCAGCATGCGGGCGCGCTCGATGCTGGCCCCGAGTTCGGCCTTGGCGATACGGAAAGCCTCGCCCATGCCCACGATCTGATGCGTGGGCAGCGTGCCCGAGCGCAGGCCGCGCTCGTGTCCGCCGCCGTGCATTTGCGGAATCAGCCGCACCCGCGGCTTGCGCCGCACATACAGCGCACCGATGCCCTTGGGGCCATAAGTCTTGTGCGAAGCCAGGCTCATCAGATCGACCGGCCAGGCCTGCAGATCGATCACCATCTTGCCGGTGGCCTGCGCCGCGTCGACATGAAAAATGATGCCGCGCTCGCGGCAGATGCGACCGATTTCCGCAATATCCTGAATCACGCCGATCTCGTTGTTGACCAGCATGACCGAAACCAGAATGGTGTCGGGCCGCAGCGCCGCCTTGAACAGGTCGAGGTCGAGCAGACCGTTGGGCTGCACGTCGAGATAGGTGGCCTCAAAACCCCGGCGCTCCATTTCGCGCACGGTATCGAGCACCGCCTTGTGCTCGGTCTTGACGGTGACGATGTGCTTGCCCTTGCCTTGGTAGAACTCCGCCGCCCCCTTGATGGCGAGATTGTTCGACTCAGTGGCGCCGGAGGTCCAGATGATTTCCTTGGCGTCGGCGTTGATCAGCGCGGCCACCTGCTCGCGAGCCTTCTCCACCGCAGCCTCCGCCTCCCAGCCCCAGGCATGACTGCGCGATGCCGGGTTGCCGAAATGTTCGTGCAGCCAGGGAATCATGGCGTCGACCACCCGCGGGTCCACGGGCGTGGTCGCGGCGTAGTCCATGTAAATCGGGAGGTGGGGCGTGGCGGACATGGTGGGAATGCTCAGTGGAAATGCTCAGGATGGATGCTTTTTATCGGCGAAAACTCATCGCGAAATGCACCCGACACGCACCTGACGCGCAGCGCCGGGCTCAAAACTCTTGCAACCCAGCTCAACTCAAAGTCTGCGCGAGGTTGAACACCGAGTTCGGCGCCTTGACCTTGATCGGCTTGGCCGTCACCGGCAGCGGAGACACGGGTTTACGGGTGATGGCCACCTCTTCCACCGTGACCCCCTTGGCGAGGTTCTGTTCAACCAACCCTTTGAGGTTGACCGAATCGAGAAACTCCACCATCTTGGCGTTGAGTTGCGCCCAGAGGTCGTGCGTCATGCAGGGGCCGCTGTCTTCGCCGTTGCAATTTTCCTTGCCGCCGCACTGAGTGGCGTCAAGCGGCTCGTCCACGGCGATGATGATGTCGGCAATGCTGATTTCTTCCGGTTTGCGCGAGAGCGTGTAGCCGCCGCCGGGGCCGCGCACGGAGTCCACCAGCTCATGACGACGCAGTTTGCCGAACAGCTGCTCCAGATAAGAAAGGGAAATATGCTGACGCTGGCTGATGCCGGCCAGAGTCACGGGGCCCAGATGTTGACGCATGGCCACGTCGATCATCGCGGTTACGGCAAAACGTCCTTTAGTGGTCAGTCGCATGGCGGCTCTCCTCAACATGAATGATGGCCAGTTGCAACGTCAGGGCGACCGCCTCGGGCAGGCTTGCAGCAGACATTACACAGTGCCGGAATGGAAAATACCCGACGAAACCTTAGGGTGAATTCTACAAATCCCGATCTTTTTCGTCAACAACTCAGACTTTTCCCCAGCCCCAAAGTTCCAAGGCGGAAGGCAATTTTTTCTGTGATGGCCGCGTGGGCATTCCAGCCGTCTGGTTTATGCTCGGTTTGAAATCAATCCAACGAATAGATCAAACTCATGCGACTGACCCTGCGGCAAATGGAAGTGCTGGTGGAGATTGCACGCAGCCGCAGCGCCACCGCCGCAGGCGACACCCTGTCCATGTCGCAGTCCGCCGTCAGTGCGGCGCTGGCGGAACTGGAAGCGCAACTCGGCGAGCGCGTCTTCGACCGGGTCGGCAAACGGCTGGTGCTCAATGATTCCGGCCGCCTGCTGTTGCCCCGCGCCATGGCCATCCTCGACCAGACCCGCGGCATCGAGGCGCTGTTCAGCGCGGGCGCAGCGGCGCTGCGCATCGGCGCGAGCAGCACCGTGGGCAACGCCATTCTGCCGGGCATCATGGCGGAATTCTGCCGCGAGTTTCCCGCTGCGCAGTTCTGTCTGCGTGTGGGCAACACCCAGGCCATCGCCGAGGCCGTGGCGCAGTTCGAGGTCGATCTCGGGCTGGTCGAAGGCGCCTGTCTCCGCGACGACCTGGCCATTGCCCCATGGCTGCGCGATGCGCTGGTCGTGGTTTGCGCCCCTGACAGTCCACTGGCGGGCCGCGAGGTCAGTCTGGACGAGTTGCGCGCAGCCCGCTGGCTGCTGCGCGAGGCGGGTTCGGGCACGCGCGAAACCGTCGAAACCCTGCTGCTCGAACATTTGCACGGCTTCGAGCGGGCCATGGTGCTGGGCAGTTCGGAGGCCATACGCGGCGCGGCCATCGCCGGACTGGGGCTGACCTGCATTCCTCGCCGATTGGTGCGCGATGCGCTGGATCACGGCCACCTCGTCACCGTGCGCAGCCCGCTGCCGCCCATGCACCGCACGCTCTACATCGTGCATCACCAGAAAAAGACCTTCTCCCAGCCGCTGCAACGCTTTTTGCAGTTCTGCCAGAACTGGCAGGACGATTCTTCTGTTTCCACTCCCGGCTGATCCACAGAGCCTTGTCCCATGAACTCAGCTCCCAGCACCCCTGCCACAACCGCCGCCCCTCGCCTCACCTCGCTGTCGCATGGCGGCGGTTGTGGCTGCAAGATTGCGCCGGGCGTCCTGTCCGAAATCCTGAAAAAACACGCGCCGCTGCTGCCCAAGCCTGAGGCCCTGCTGGTCGGCAACGAGTCTGCGGATGATGCGGCCGTGTATCTGCTCAACCCCGAACAGGCGCTGATTGCCACGACCGATTTCTTCATGCCCATCGTGGACGATCCCTTCGACTTCGGGCGGATTGCCGCGACCAACGCCATTTCCGACATCTACGCCATGGGCGGCACGCCCATCATGGCGCTGGCGCTCGTGGGCATGCCCATCGGCTTGGTGCCGCTGGATATCGTGGGGGACATTTTGCGCGGCGGCGAGACCGTTTGCGCGCAGGCCGGCATTCCCATTGCTGGCGGGCACAGCATCGATTCGGTCGAGGCCATTTACGGACTGGTGGTCATGGGTCTGGCGCACCCCAGCCACATCCGCCGCAACGACAGCGCCCGACCCGGCGACGTGATCGTGCTGGGCAAGCCGCTGGGCGTGGGCATTCAGTCGGCAGCGCTCAAGAGCGAGGCGCTCGATGCCGCGGGCTACGCGCGCATGATTGCCAACACCACGCAGCTCAACACCCCTGGCAAGCAACTGGCCCAACTGCCCGGCGTGCACGCCCTGACCGACGTCACCGGTTTCGGCCTGCTCGGCCATCTGCTGGAAGTCTGCCGCGGCTCGGGCCTGCGGGCGGAAGTGCGCTTCACTGATGCGCCCTTCATCGAAGGCGTGGTGGAACTGGCAAGCGCCGGCCACATTACAGGCGCATCGCGCCGCAACTGGGCCAGCTATGGCGGCGAAGTCACGCTTGCCGCCGATCTGCCGCCGCTGGCTCAAACGCTGCTCACCGATCCGCAGACCTCCGGCGGCCTGCTCGTGAGCTGCGCGCCGGAGCAGGTTGACGAGGTGCTGCGCGTCTTCCGCGACGAAGGCTTTGCCCAAGCCGCCGTCATCGGCCTGTTGAAAGCGGGCGCTCCGGGCATTGACGTGCGCGCCTGAACGCCGCTGCCTCTTATCCCATCCCTCTTCTTGCCCCCTTCTTGCACGCCGAGGCGATTACCGCCGCCGCGCGCAAGACTGCTTCACCCCCTGCCGTGCGGGCAAACCCGAGCCCGGCAATTTCAGTTCGCGTCCGTTACATCTTTATACTCCGGCCGCGGACTGTTTCAGCGCTGTCATGCGATAACGCCTTGCCATGACACTTCTCTGAACAAACAGCCGTCAACGACTCGTTCACAAAACAATCGGGAGATGTCTTGAACGCCTTACTTGCCCTATCCCGCGGGATTGACTGGCTCAACGAGCGCGTGGGCCGCTTTGCCCTCTGGCTCATTCTTGCTTCGGCCATCATCAGCGCACTCAATGCGGCCGTACGCAAAGCCTTCGACTACAGCTCGAACGCCTTTCTGGAAATTCAGTGGTATCTGTTCGCCGCAGTGTTTCTCCTGGCGTCCGGCTACACGTTTTTGCACAACGAGCATGTACGCATCGACGTGCTCTCCAGCAAGCTCTCGCCGCGCGGGCGCAACTGGATCGACATCATCGGCATCGTGTTCTTTCTGTTTCCCTTCGTTTATGAAACCGTGCGGCTGTCGCTGCCCACGGTGATCAACGCCATCGCCTCGGGCGAAATGTCGAGCAATGCCGGCGGGCTGATCCGCTGGCCGGTCTACATCCTCGTCCCCATCGGCTTCTCGCTGCTCGGCCTGCAGGGCGTGTCCGAGCTGATCAAGCGCGTGGCTTTTTTGCGCGGGCTGATCGACGACCCGCTGGTGAAGAAAAACGAAAAAACGGCAGAAGAAGAACTGGCTGAATTTGTTCTGGCGCAAAAGGCGAAGAGGCCCAATAAATGACCGCCTTTCTCATTGCGAATATCGCGCCCATCATGTTCGCGGCGCTGGTGCTGTTTTTGCTGGTCGGCTTTCCGGTGGCATTCAGTCTGGCGGCCTGCGGCCTGCTGTTCGGCTTCATCGGCGTGGAACTCGGGCTGATGCCGCAGGCGCTGCTCGAAGCCATTCCGCTGCGCATCATCGGCATCATGCAGAACGACACTCTGCTGGCCATTCCCTTCTTCACCTTCATGGGCCTGCTGCTCGAGCGCAGCGGCATGGCCGAAGACCTGCTGGAAACCATCGGTCAGTTGTTCGGCCCGATTCGCGGCGGTCTGGCGATCGCGGTGATTTTTGTCGGTGCGCTGCTGGCGGCGACCACTGGCGTGGTGGCGGCTTCGGTGATTTCGATGGGCCTGATCTCGCTGCCCATCATGCTGCGCTACGGCTATGACCGCCGTGTCGCCACGGGCGTCATCGCCGCGTCGGGCACGCTGGCACAGATCATTCCGCCCTCGCTGGTGCTCATCGTCATGGCCGACCAGCTCGGGCGCAGTGTGGGCGATATGTACAAGGGCGCGTTCATTCCCGGCTTCGTGCTCACAGGTTTGTATCTCGCTTACGTCGTGGGCGTGACCTTGTTCAAGCCGCAATGGGCGCCGGCGCTGCCGCCCGAGGCTCGCACCATCCGCGAGCCCAACGGTGACAGCGGCCTGCGCTCGCTGAGTATTCTGTTCGGCGTGGTGCTGATCTCCAGCATCGTGCTGGCCAGCAACTACAGCGCGCTGCTGAGCTGGCGCGCCGGGCACGAAGTGATTGCTGCGACGGATGAAACCATCGTCGTGGCCATGACCTTCGGCGTGATTCTTTCGCTGGTGCTGTCGCTGCTCAACCGGGCCTTCCGACTCAATCTGTTGTCGCAGATGGCCGAGCGCGTGACGTTTGCTCTGGTGCCTCCGCTCACGCTGATCTTCCTCGTGCTGGGCACCATTTTCCTCGGCGTCGCCACGCCGACCGAAGGCGGCGCGATGGGCGCAGTGGGCGCGCTGATCATGGCGTTTGGCCGCAAGCGGCTCAATATCGATCTGCTCAAGCAGGCGCTCAACACCACGACCAAGCTCTCCACCTTCGTGCTGTTCATCCTCATCGGCTCCACGGTGTTCAACCTGGTGTTCCAGGGGCTCGATGGCCGCGTCTGGGTGGAGCATCTGCTCACCAGTCTGCCAGGAGGAGTGCTGGGCTTCCTCATCGTGGTGAACATCCTGGTGTTCGTGCTGGCCTTCTTCCTCGACTTCTTCGAGTTGGCGTTCATCATCATTCCGCTGCTTGGGCCGGTGGCTGAGAAACTGGGCATCGACCTGATCTGGTTCGGCGTGCTGCTGGCGGTGAACATGCAGACCTCGTTCATGCACCCGCCCTTCGGTTTTGCGCTGTTCTACCTGCGCAGCGTCGCGGCCAAGGATGACTACACGGATAAGGAAACCGGCAAGCGCATCGCCCGTGTCACCACCGGGCAGATCTACTGGGGTGCTGTGCCTTTCGTGCTCATCCAAATCATCATGGTCGGCCTGATCATTGCCTTCCCGGGTCTGGTCACCAGCGGCCTGGACCATCATGCTGAAGTCGATATCAACAAGGTGCAGATCATCGGGCCGTCGGATGACAACAGCTATGAGTCCATCGCCCCGCCGAGCTTTGGTGGATCAGAGGCCGCCCCGGCCGAAGGAGGCAGCGCGCCCGCCGCCGAGGAGGAAGACCCCGCCGCTGCGGTGATGCGATCGCTGCAGGCCGAGCAGCCAGCGAGCGCCGCCTCGCAGTAACGCGGCTATCGCCCACGAAAAAGGCCCGGAATTCCGGGCCTTTTTCATTCCTGGCATCAACGCACGGGTGATCAGCCCTCGTCGGCGATCAGTTGCTTGAGGTCGTGCACAAACGCGGCTGGAGGATTGGTGTCAGAACCCAACAGATGAATGCGTCCACTGCGCCCGAAGATATACACGCCGGCGCTGTGATCGACCACATAATTGCCCTGCGCATCAGGTTTGCCGTAGCTGTAGATCACACGGTAACGGCGGGTGAGCGCATCGATCTGCTTGATGGTGCCCGTCAGAGGTGATTTGGCTCCCGCCGAGATGCGAGCTGAGGTGGGCGACGAGGTTCCGGTCGTAACGCCCGGGGAGAAGACGAGCTTGTTGTTCGGACCAAGCGGATGGCAAGTGGGTGGCACTTCATCGTGAACAATGGTTGAGGTGAGCCCTCGGCCAGCCAGATGTTTGTACTTCTCGGGCAACTCTTCGAGCTTGTAGCTCCGATCCGTCATGTTCAAACGCAGAATCCACATAATCAATTTACCTCCCTTTGAGTTGTGGGGCAGACACGGCTGCCCGATTTGATATGAAAACTATTCTCATCTTGTATTTTAGAACATAGTTGATCTTATTTGCAATAAATTTCACCGGGCTCTAGAAAAAAAGAAAAAGCGTTATGCTAATGAAGCACAACGCTTTTCTCGCCTAACTTTGACCAGGCCACTGCGGGCCAGGCGTCCCGTTAAGGGCAAATCCAGCCTCGGGACGACATTGGGTGCCAAAATAAATAACCGCCTTTCGCCATTGGTCGACACCGACTGACAGCAATGGCGGAGATTGTACAGATAATTCTATTATATCACCAACAATTCACGCTGTCAATGAGCGCAACAAGAAAAACCGGAGCGACGCCATACCCGGCGCGCCCGGCTCATACTCGCGTGCGGGTACTATAGAATCGCACATGCCGTATGGTTACTGCGCAGCCGCCTGGCGCTTGTGCAGAAACCGGAGCAGCCGCGACTTGCGCCGCGCCGCGTTATTCTTATGAATGACGCCCTTCTGTGCCGCTTTATCCAGCGCACTGATGGCCGCGACGACGTTCTCTTCCGCCTGTT
>DYKQ01000049.1 GCA_020722545.1 Thiomonas intermedia
AAAGTTCATTCTTCATTGTGCCGGATCAATAGGTATCGCGCGGATTTGCAACGCAGCCCTGTCGCCAAAGACGCGTTTTTGTGTTCCAGATAGCGTGAAGCACTGCGCTAGACTTCGGGCATGACCAACGCGCGAAAAACGGCTGTCCGCACCATCGTGTTTGCCGATGTCGTCGGCAGCACGGCATTGTTCCAATCTCTTGGCAATACCGAAGCCACGGCGCTGGTCACACAAGTCGTGTCGAACATGGCCCGCAGCTTCAAGGCGGCGGGCGGCGAAGTGGTGAAAACGCTGGGGGACGGCATACTTGCCACCTTCGAGCACAACACCCCAGCGCTCAACGCCTGCATCGGCATTCAGCGCACCTGCTCCACCTCGGGCGCGGTCGATGCCAGTGGCGCCCGGCAAAAACTGCCTCTGAAAATCGGCATCGCCCGTGGCGTGGTCGTGCTGGCGCCGGGCGATTGTTTTGGCGACCCGGTCAATGCGGCCTCGCGCCTGTCCGACTCGGCGGGGACCGGCCAAATTCTCATCGGCGACGCCGTGATGGAAGCGCTGCCGCTGGAGTTGCTGGCCCGCCTGCGCAGCCTCGGCGCCATTTTTCTGCGCGGCTACGACGTGCCGGTTCCGGTGCATCAGGTCGATTGGGAAGCGCAGGTCGACATGGGCCAGACCGTGCCGCAAGCGCCCTCGCGCATCGACTACAGCAGCCAGTTGCTCAATCTCGCCTGGCTCGATGCCAGCGTGGACTATGCCGCCGATCAGATGCCCATCGTGATCGGGCGCACGAACGGTGCGGACTTTCCGGTCAACGATCTGCGGGTATCGCGCCAGCACGCGCGCATCGACTGGCGCGGCAGCTATTTCATGCTGACTGACCTGAGCAGCAACGGCACCTGGGTGCGCTACACGGGCAATGACACCACGCTGGCCCTGCGCCGCAACGAGTGCGTGCTGCATGGCCAAGGCGAAATCACCCTTGGCGCCAAGCCGTCCGACCCGACCGCGCCCACGGTGATGTTCCAGATCCATCCTCACTGAACTCAGGTTCTCATGCCCTTGTCCGACCCCACGGCGTATTCACACGGTTCCGCCCCACAAACGGCCATCCTCCTGGTCAATCTGGGCACGCCCGATGCGCCGACGGCATCGGCCTTGCGTCGCTACCTCGGTGAGTTTCTCAGCGACCCTCGGGTGGTCGAAATTCCCAAGCCGGTTTGGTGGTTGATCCTCAACGGCATCATTCTGCCGATTCGTTCCTCCAAATCCGCCGCGAAGTACGCCTCGGTCTGGACCGAGCGCGGCTCGCCCCTGCAGTCGGGCACGGCCGACCTTACGCAAGCTGTTGCGGCCGAAATGGCTCGGTTGGGCCATCATGTGCAAGTGCGTTATGCCATGCGTTACGGCAACCCGTCTGTGGCCAGTGTGCTCGACGAGATGGCCAATCAAAACGTCACCCGCATCCTGCTGGTGCCGCTCTATCCGCAATATTGCGCGGCCACCACGGCCTCCACGCTGGACGCAGTGACGGCCTGGATGCGGCGCAGCCGGCGCATGCCCGAACTCCGGGTGCTCAATCACTTTCACGACGAGCCGCTTTACATCGAGGCCCTGGCGCGAAAAATCGAGGCGTACTGGCAGCAGCAGGGGCGGCCGGACAAATTCGTGATGAGTTTTCACGGCATGCCGGCGCGCACGCTCAAGCTGGGCGATCCGTACCACTGCGAGTGCCACAAGACGGCACGCCTGCTCGCCGAGCGCCTGGGGTTGGCGGCTGCTGATTACGCGGTGACGTTTCAGTCGCGCTTCGGCAAACAGGAGTGGTTGCAGCCCTACACCGAACTCACCCTACGCCAACTGGCCAAAGAGGGTGTGGCTCGGGTCGATGTGACCTGTCCGGGCTTCAGCGTCGATTGCCTGGAAACGCTGGAAGAAATCGCCATGGAGGGCAAGGAAGCCTTTCTGTCCAGTGGCGGCAAGGTCTTTCATTACATCGACTGCCTGAACGCCGAGACGCACTGGGCGCAGGGTTTCAGCAGTCTGCTGACCTCTCATCTGCAGGGCTGGAATACCACCGTGCCCGCCGATCCTAAAAAACTCGCGCAGACCCGCGAACGGGCCAAGGCCCTGGGTGCGGAAAATTTGTGAGTTAAATCTGTGAGATCAGAGGGTTGAATCGCGGGGCGTCGAGCGCGCTTCCCGCCAGAACTGCACCAGCAGCCCGACGCCGAGCCCGATCACGCCAATCGCCAAGAGGTAGAGCACCAGTTCTGCCAGAGACATCTTCTCTCTCCTTCAAGAGCGCCAAAAGCGCACAAGTCTTGGAGAATGAGTGCTCAACACGAGCAGACAGTTCCGTGGGATTGGGTGCGGAGTGTGCCGTGCGTGTGACCAAAATTTTCTCTGTGCGGTCGGTTGCAGAGGCCTGCGCGATACGGCTCAATAATCTTCGTCGGCGCTGGTGAGATACCACTGCACCTGCTCAAGCGCCTGGGCTTGTTCGGGTGTCATGGTGCAGAACACATTGCGGGCTTCACGCGCCAACATGCCCAACTGATGCAGCTTGCTCTGGATGTCGGCAGGGCCGAGGAATTCAAACGATACGCTGCTGCGACCGTCGGCATAGGCGTCACGAAACAGGGTGTCAAAGAGCAGATTCAGGCTGTCCGGATGCTCTGGGTGACAGAGCAGATCGCGCACATGCAACACCTTGCCGACGACCTCGCAGACGGCATAGCCGATGAGCCCGTCGTTTTGGGCGCTCAAGGTCAGGAAGCGGAATTTTCTCCAGGGCTTCGGCTCGAAACGCCAGGCCAGGTAACGGCGATCACGCACGCCGATGAGCAAGGCCGGGTCTTTCTGCGCGGCCCACAGCGCATCGAAGCGGGCATCGGGCTGGTCCATCCATTGAGCCCGGCGGCCACGAAAGTCGTGGGTGTAACGGGTCCTGCGCAGGGCATGCCGCCACCAGTCTGCGATGTGCCCGACGGCGCGGCGCACCAGGTGGGGGATTTGCGCAGGCAGATAGTTGGCACTGCGCAGCACGCGAACGTAGCGCACCATGCGCCCCGCCACCTTGTAGCCCAGGCGCTTGACCACGGGTTCTGACTTCGGGTTGGGAAAGCCGTAGATCAGCCCGCACTGCGGCAAAAAACGATCACGCAATGACGTTTGCAGCAGCATCGCCGGATACAGCGTGCGATGTTCCGCCGCCACGCCGAAGTCAGCCAGAAGTCCCGCGTTCAAGGCTTGTCCAGCCAGACGCATCTGCCGGGTTGCGAGGCCGATGACGCCCACGGCTTCTCCGTTTTCGGCCGGAGAATGGGCCAGTAACACCTGCGGCAAACCGGCCGGGTTGCGCAGGTAGAACCAGTCGTATTTGTCCTGTCGACGTTCGGGGCGCCCGAGATTACTCACCCAGAGCGACACGATGGTGCGGCGATCAGTCTGCAGATCGGCGGGCAACGCGGCGTAACTGGACGGTGCTGCGGTCATGGGGGAGCGCGAGTTTGCGAAGGGTCAGCGCCGGATGAACTGGTCGTGCAGAAGCAGGGTGGAGAGCATGCCGACAAAGGCCATATTGTCACCAAAGCCGATGACTTTTCCAGTGCGTGCCTTGTCGAACAGGCGGATCGCCGCCTGCGCGTCGAAGTAGCCAGCCTCTTTGAGGCGCGCCACGCTGAACAGGTCGGCCACGTAATCGACGGGTTCGCCATTGTGAAAAAAGCTCTGGCTGTCGGGGGCGCGGTAAGGTTGTTTGGTGCGATAGCGCAGCGCGTCGGGCAGCAGGCCGTCCATGCTGCGTTTGAGCAGATATTTCTCCACCAGCCCCATGAGTTTGTAGCGCGGAGGAAGCTGGCTGGCGAAGGCGATCAGCCGGTGATCGAGGAAGGGAAAGCGGGTCTCGATGGACTGCGCCATGGCCATGCGATCACCCTGCGAACACAGCAGATAGCCCGACATCAGGGTGTGCGCCTCGATGTACTGATCCTGGCAGAGCGGCTCCCAGCGGGAGATGTCGGCAGGGAGTTGCGCGGCGATGGTGGCGATGGGGTCGGCCGCAGTGGCCGCGGCGCGCCATTCCGGCGACAGAAAACCGGTGATGCGTCGCGTGGTGGTCCAGCGCGGCAGGTGGGCGAACCAGGGCTCGCGGAAATGCGCTTCGTCCTCGCGGAAAAAACGCTCGGTCATCGCCCGGCCGGCGGCAGGTGAGTGTTTGAGATAGGGGTAGAGGCGTTCGAGCAGGCGGGGGCGCCAGCGCGAAGCGGGCTGCCGGGCCATGAAGCGGCGCACCCGGGCTTCTTTGAACAGATCGTAGCCGCCGAACACTTCGTCGGCGCCTTCGCCGGTGAGCGCCACCTTGTAGCCCGCGGTGCGCACCCCGGCGGCCAGCAGCATCATGGGTGCGGGGGCCGTGCGCACGATGGGCGTCTCAGTGTGGGCGATGGCGCGCGGAAAGGCGGCGGCGATGTCGGCGCGGGTGCAGTGCACCGTGGTGTGATCGGTGCCGAGATGGCGCACGAGTTGCTGCTGCCAGGGGCTTTCGTCGAATTCGGCGTCGTCGAAAGTGAGGGAAAAAGTGCGCAGCGGCGTGTCGGTGTAGTGGCGGATCAGGGTGGTGACGATGGACGAATCGAGGCCGCCGCTGAGGTAGGCGGCCACGGGCACATCGGCGCGCAGTTGCAGCCGCACGGCGTCGATCAGCAGGTCGCGCAGCTCGTCGGCGCAGGCGGCGGCCGAGCGCTCGTCTTCGATCGAGGCTGGGGGAAAGCTCCAATCCCAATATCGGCGCGTCTGCGTGCCGCGTGCGTCGACCGACATCACATGGCCGGGCGGCAGAGACTCGATGCCCTCGAATACGGCGTGCGGCGGCAGGGGCGCCCAGTAGGTGAAGACTTCGCCCAGCGCTTTCGCATCCAGACGGCGCGGCACTTCGGGCAGGGCGAACAAGGCCTTGACCTCGGAGGCAAAGGCCAGGCCGCCCGGCACGCGAGTGTGAAACAGCGGCCGGATGCCGGTGCGGTCGCGCGCCAGCAGCAGGCGCTGACGCGGCACGTCCCAAAGGGCGAAGGCGAACTGGCCGTTGAGCTGATCGACCAGCGCATCGCCGTGGTCTTCATACAGGTGCACCAGCACTTCGGTATCGGACTGCGTGGCGAAGCGATGGCCGCAGCGCTGCAACTCGGCGCGCAGCTCGATGTAATTGAAAATCTCGCCGTTGAAGACCACCCACACCGTGCCGTCTTCGTTGCACATCGGCTGGTCGCCGCCGGACAGGTCGATGATGCTCAGGCGGGCGTGGGCCAGACCGATCGGTCCTTTGTTGTAGAACCCCTGCTGATCAGGCCCGCGGTGATGCAGCTGGCCGATCATCGCGGCAAGCTGCGCGGGGTCGATGGGCGCGTTCCAGTTCAGACGTCCGGCGATGCCGCACATGGTCGTTTTCAGCCGCCGATGTAAGACATCTCAACCCTGCGCTCAGCGCGCTGGGCCAGGCCTGCCGCCGTGCCGCGCAGCAGGGAATAGCGGTCATCGCGCGTCGTCCAGACCTGCGCCAGCGCGGCGCGCAGCTGCTCGTCGCTGACCGGGGCCAAGCCGCTGCGCGGATCGCCGCGCAGCAGGGCGCGCACGTCGTGGCCGTGGGTGGCGAACAGGCAGAGGTAGAGCTTGCCTTCCATCGACAGCCGGGCGCGGTTGCAGTCGCCGCAAAAGGCGCGGGTCACGCTGGAAATCACGCCGATCTCACCTGCGCCATCGTCGTAGGCCCAGCGCTGGGCGGTTTCGCCGACGCTGTGCGGTTCCAGCGGATGCAGCGCATGGGCGGCGTGAATGCGGTCGATGACCTGTTGCGACGGCAGCACTTCGTCCATGCGCCAGCCGTTGGTGTTGCCCACATCCATGTATTCGATGAAACGCAGCACCACGCCGGTGCCGCGGAAGTGTTCGGCCATCGGCAGAATCTGCGCGTCGTTGGCGCCGCGCTTGACCACCATGTTCACTTTCACCGGCCCGAGGCCAGCGGCCAGAGCGGCGTCGATGCCCCGCAGCACCTCGGCCACGGGGAAGTCGACATCGTTCATCTGACGGAAGGCGGCATCGTCCAGCGCGTCGAGGCTGACGGTGACACGGTTGAGCCCGGCCTCCTTGAGCAAGGTCGCCTTGCGGGCGAGGATGGAGCCGTTGGTCGTCAGCGTCAGTTCGGGCGGCAGGCCCTCTGGGGTGCGCAGGCCGTGCAGCATGTCCACCAGTCGTTCGAGGTTTTTGCGCAGCAGCGGTTCGCCGCCGGTGAGCCGGATTTTGCGCACGCCAAGGGACATGAAAATCCGGGCTGCGCGGGTGATTTCCTCGAAGCTCAGCAGGTCGGCATGCGGCAGGAATTCATAGTGCTTGTCGAATATCTCTTTCGGCATGCAATAGGTGCAGCGAAAGTTGCAGCGATCAGTCACCGAGATCCGCAAATCGTGCAGAGGGCGTTGAAAGCGGTCGGTCGGCTGCTGCGGCGCGCTGCCGGTGTCGGCAGGGACGGACGGCACGCTTGCAGCGTAATGATGGTCGACGATGGGAATGATGCGTGCGGACATATCGCCATTATCGACAAAGCGGGCGGTCGCCGCGCTGTTTCAGCCCCCGGGCCTGCTCACATCACGGAGATTCGCAAGGCCAGGGCGAAGGTGGCGAGCAGCATGCCGAGCACCGCGCCGACGAGGACATCGGAGAGGTAATGCAGCCCCAGAATCAGTCGCGATGCAGCGATCAACAGGGCAAACGGCACGGCGATCCAGCCCAGTATCGGGGCGAAAAACAGGATCTGCAGGGTGAAGTTCACCGCATGCAGGGTGTGGCCGGAGGGAAAGCTGAACTGATCGAGCGGGGGTTCGCTGAGCACGATGCGATGGCAATGTTCGCTCGGGCGCGGACGGGCCGCCAGACGCTTGATCGACCAGTACAGGCCGGTGCCGATGAACGTGGTCACGATCATCCAGAGGATCGGCGAGATCGCCTCGCGCCCGTCGAGCCAGAGCAGCAAAAACAAAATGGCCGCCCAGCCCCAGCCGTTGCCAAGGCGGCTGATGGCGGAAAAGAAGCGGCGCACCCAGGTCTTCCGGCTCAAACGGTTGGCTGCGAGGGTCAAACCTTCTTCCCAATGCAGATAACGCTGTAGCAGGCTGGGCTGTCGCTGTTGCATGGTTGAGTTGGGGCGCGGTTGCGGGATGGATGAGGCGTGGCGGGATTGTTGCACTGCAGACTTAGCCGTGGCCGAGCCGACGCGCATCTCGGCTGCCTCTACCATTGTGTCATCAGCGCAAGGCAGTCGGCTAGGGATCGGCGGACGGCCTGCTGCGCTTTCTTCTCAAGGATAGACATGGCATACACCATCGAACTTTCGGGCCGCGTTGCCCTGGTCACCGGGGCATCGAGCGGGCTCGGCTGGCGATTTGCCGAAGTGCTGGCGCAGGCGGGAGCTGCCGTGGTGCTCAGCGGTCGGCGCATGGAGCGGCTCAAGGAACTGCGGGCCCGCATCGAAGGGCAGGGGGGCGATGCCCATGTGGTCGAACTCGATGTCACCGATACCGCCAGCATCCGCGCGGCGGTGGCGCATGCCGAGACCGAGATGGGGCCGATCGACATACTGGTGAACAACGCGGGTATTTCCGCGCAGCAAAAACTGCTCGACGCCACGCCCGAAGATTTCGATGACGTTTTCGGCGCCAATGTGCGCGGCGCATTTTTTGTGGCGCAGGAAGTAGCGCGGCGCATGGTGGCGCGTTCGCTGGGCGTGACGCCGGGCGCCTGGGCCGGCGGGCGCATCATCAACGTGGCCTCGGTGGCCGGGCTGCGGGTGATGCCCAAGCTGGGGGTCTATGCCATGAGCAAGGCCGCCGTGATTCACATGACGCGGGCGATGGCGGTGGAGTGGGGCAAGTACGGCATCAATGTCAACGCCATCTGTCCCGGTTATATCGATACCGAGATGAACCACCATCACTGGCAGACCGAGGCGGGCCAGCGTCTGATACAGATGCTGCCGCGCAAACGCCTGGGCAAGCCCGAAGACCTCGACGCCATGCTGGTCATGCTCGCCAGCGGGCAAAGCAGCCTGGTCAACGGCGCCATCCTGACCGCTGACGATGGCTTTGGCATTTGAGGAAAAGCCCGATGCGATTCGAAATCCCTGAACAAAAACAACTGGTCCACATCCTGACCCTGCCGATGCCAAACTGACCTCTATTCGAGAGATTGCGTCATGCCAGATTCCGAAACCAACCAGCTGCTGTGGTCGCCCTCGCCGCAGCGCATCGCCGCTTCGCACGTCGAGGCATTTCGTCATTGGGTGAATGAGCGCCACGGCCTGCAGTTGCAGACTTACCAAGATTTGCTCGATTGGTCGGTTGCCGAGCAGGCCCAGTTCTGGGACGCGGTGTGGGAAACCTCCGGCGTGATCGCAGAGCACAAAGGCGAGCGGGTGCTGATCGATGCCGAGCGCATGCCCGGCGCGCGATTCTTCCCGGATGCCCGCCTCAACTTCGCCCAGAACCTGCTGCGCCGCAATGACGATGCCATTGCGCTGCATTTCTGGGGCGAAGATCAGGTGCAACGCCGCCTGAGCTGGCGCGAATTGCACGCCGAAGTCTCTCGGCTGCAGCAAGCCTTGAAGCATTGGGGCGTCCAGCCCGGAGACCGGGTGGCTGCCTATATGCCCAATATGCCCGAGACGGTGATTGCCATGCTCGCGGCCACCAGCCTCGGCGCGACCTTCACGTCCGCCTCGCCCGATTTTGGGGTACAGGGCGTGCTCGATCGTTTCGGCCAGACCCTGCCCAAGGTGCTGATTGCCTGTGACGGTTATTTCTATAACGGCAAAACCTTTTCCAACCTGGAGAAGCTGGCCGAACTCGTGCCGCAATTGCCTTCGCTGGTGAAGACCGTCGTCGCGCCCTATGTGGCGCAGGCGCGCGGGCAGAGCTTGAGCGTTGCGGCGATTGCCGGCGCTCAGGTGTGGGAGGATGCGCTCGCGCCATTCACCCCGCAGGCGGTGCAATACGCGGCGCAGCCCTTCGATCATCCGGTCTACATCCTGTATTCGAGCGGCACCACCGGGGCGCCGAAGTGCATCGTGCACCGCGCCGGCGGGGTGCTGCTCAAGCATCTGGCCGAGTTGCGGCTGCAGGTCGATATTCATCCCGAAGACCGCGTGTTCTTCTTCACCACTTGCGGCTGGATGATGTGGAACTGGCTGATGTCTGCGCTCAGCCAGGGGGCCACGGTTTGCCTTTACGACGGCTCGCCCGGTGTGCGCGACAACGCCATTCTGTTCGACTACGCCGATGCGGTGGGCTTCACGCACCTCGGCACCTCGGCCAAGTTCATCGAGGCGCTGGGCAAGTCGGGCATCGCGCCGATGCACACCCACCGCCTCACCGACCTTCGCACCCTCATGTCGACCGGCTCGCCGCTGGCGCCCGAGGGCTTCGACTACGTCTACGGCAAGGTGAAGGCCGACATCTGCCTCAGTTCCCTGTCGGGCGGCACCGATCTGGTGGCCTGTTTCATCGCCGGGTCGCCCATGAATCCAGTCTGGCGCGGCGAGATTCAGGCCTGCGCTCTGGGCATGGCCGTGATCGTGGCGGGTGACGACGGCAAGCCCCTGCCGGATGGGCAAAAAGGCGAGTTGGTCTGCACCAAGCCCTTTCCCTCCATGCCGCTGGGTTTTCTGGTGGACGGCAGCCTGGAAAAAGGCGCGCAGAAATACTTTGAGGCCTACTTCGCGCAGTTCCCGAATGTGTGGTGGCATGGCGACTACATTCAGCGCACGTTGCATGGCGGCTACATCATTTTTGGCCGCTCGGATGCAACGCTCAATCCCGGCGGCGTGCGTATCGGCACGGCGGAGATTTACCGCCAGGTCGAGCGCATCGACGCGGTGCTCGAATCGATCGTGATCGGCCAGAACTGGCCGCCCGGCACCTACGGCGATGTGCGCGTGGTGCTGTTCGTGCGCCTGCGCGACGGCGTGGTGCTCGACGAGGCGCTGATCGACGCGATCAAGCGCCAGATCCGCAACAACACCACGCCGCGCCATGTGCCCGCGCGGATCGTGCAGGTGCACGACATTCCGCGCACCAAGAGCAACAAGATCGTGGAAATCGCGGTGCGCAACCTGATTCACGGCGAGGCGGTGAAAAACGTCTCGGCGCTGGCCAATCCCGAATCGCTCGACGAATACCGCGCCTTGCGTGCCGAACTTGAGCGGGCTTGAACGCTTGCGCTAACCGCTAAATCCTGCGCCGCAAGGTGCAGGTGCGGCTGATCCAGAACTTGCGCAATGGCGTCAGGCTGATGCGCTGGTGCAGTACCGCAAAGTCGGCCCGCTCGATTTCGACCAGCAGCGCCTCCGACATGGCGCCCAGAGCCAGTAGAGGCGCGGTCTGCGCGGCAGGGCAGGGCGCCAGTGCGCTGCTGGCTGTGCTCAAAGCCGCGCGGGCCAGCGTGGTTTGTTCCTGAAGCAGGGCGCGAATGGGCGGGCTGACCACGCGCTGCTGCAAGTCCACCGCCTTGACTCCGTGCCGCTGCAGGGCATCGAGCGGCAGATACACCCGGCCCTGCGCGACATCACGCCCCAGATGCCGGATGTGGCTGGTCAATCTCAGCGCCATGCCCAGCTCCTCCGCGGCGTCCAGGGCCGACGGCGCGGTCAGCCCAAGCAGCGCCGCCGCATTGCGCAGCGTCTGCCCGCTGCCTGCCCGGCAATAGTGCACGAGCGCGGCGCGATCCATCCACCGGTTCTGTCGCAGGTCGATGTCCACGCTTTCGATCAGGCCGAGCAGCGCCTGTGGCCGCAGACCCTGATCCCGAAAACATCCCCCGAGAGCACGCAGCGAAGGGTGCTCCGCCTGATCTTGATCGAGCGCCAGAATCTGCGCATGCCACCAGGCCAGCTTGGCTTGTGCGACCGCCGGGTCGCTGACCGTGGTGACGATGCTGCGCACCTGTACATGCACGTCCAGCAGCAGCGTCAGCGCAGCGCGGCGCGCCGACGGGCAGCGTTGCAGCGCGTAATAAGTCGACGAGCCGGGAGGCGGTTTGGCGCAGGAATCAGGGATGTGAGGCGGGGGCATGTTGAGCGCTGCGCTGCGTCAGGCAGGAGGCGGCTAGAATAGCCGATTGCCCAAAAATCAATGCCGCAGTGAATGGCCGCCTTCCGAGGCGGGTCCCAGTTGGGGCCGAGTTGAGACATAAGGCGCGAGCGCAAAGTTTTTGGGCTACAGATCACCCGGCGAGGGTGGCGAAATTGGTAGACGCACCAGGTTTAGGTCCTGACGCCTTCACGGGCGTGGGGGTTCGATTCCCCCCCCTCGCACCAACCGGCAAGCGCAGGCTTGGCGGTCTTTGATCCCTTTTTTGAACACTGGACTTTCCCCATGACTGTCGAAATCCTGGACAAACTGCAGCGCCGTGTGACCGTGACCGTGACCAAGGCCGCTGTGCAGAACGAAATCAATTCCCGCCTGAAGAATCTGAGCCGCACGCTGCGCCTGCCCGGCTTCCGCCCGGGCAAAGTGCCGATGTCCATGGTGACGCAGCGCTACGCGCCGTCCGTCGAGATGGAAGTGCTGCACGACAAGATCGGCAACGCTTTTTACGACGTCGCCACCAGCGCCCGTCTGCGCGTGGCGGGCGTGCCGGAATTCACCCCCAAGACCGAAGGGGTCGAAGCGGACGTGATGGCATTCGACGCGGTGTTCGAGGTCTATCCCGACGTGCAGATCCCGGATCTCTCCACCCAGGCTATCGAACGCGTGACCGCCGAGGTGGACGAGGCCGCCATCGACAAGACCATCGAAGTGTTGCGCAAGCAGCGCACCCAGTTTGTGACGCGTGGCGAAGCCGCACCAAACGGTCAAACGTCCGAAGGGCTGGAAGTTCAGGACGGAGATCGCGTCACCGTCGATTTTGAAGGCCGCATCGACGGCGCCGCTTTCGAGGGCGGCAAGGCCGAAGGGTTCACTTTCGTTCAGGGCGAAGGCCGCATGCTGCCCGAGTTCGAAGCCGCCACCAAGGGGCTGCAAGCCGGCCAAAGCAAGATTTTCGAACTGCACTTCCCTGAGGACTATCAGGATCGCGCCGTCGCCGGGAAGACGGCGCAATTCACCCTGAAAGTCACCCAGGTCAAATGGCCGCTGCTGCCGGAAGTCGATGCCGATTTCGCCCGGGCCTTGGGGGTTGAAGATGGCGACGTGCAGCGTCTGCGCGACGATATCCGCAGCAACCTGAGCCGCGAGGTCAAATCGCGTCTGACGCAGCGCAACAAGCTGGCCGTCATGGAGCTGCTGCAAAAAGCCGTTGCGGTCGATCTGCCCAGAGCGCTGGTGCAAAACGAAGTGAATGATCTGATGGCCAGCGCCCGCCAGGATCTGGCCGAACGCGGTATGAAAGATGCCGACAAAGCCCCGCTGCCGCCCGAGCTGTTCAAGGAGCAGGCTGAACGCCGCGTGCGTCTGGGCCTGATCGTTTCCGAGTTGGTCAAGCAACACGGCCTGCAAGCCAAGCCCGAACAGGTGCGCGCCTACGTCGAAGAGCTCGCCGCCAGTTACGAGCAGCCACAGGATTTGGTGCGCTGGTACTACGCCGATCAGGAGCGCATGGCGCAGGCCGAAGCCATCGTCATGGAAAACAACGTGACCGACTTCGTGTTCGCACAGGCGCAGACGACGGACAAATCGCTCGGTTTCGATGAGCTGATGGGCCAGAACTGACCCCGTTCGCCATACGGATGAGCGCTCCCAGGGCCGGGCTGCGCCCAGACCTGGGGGCGCTCATGAGCCGCTGTGCGCCCAGGCGTGCAGCGGCTTTTGTTTTAGGGCCGCTGTTGTGTCCACCGCAAACCCGGTGCGGAAATCCCGCACGCTGGCATCGGCAGGGCAAAGGGCGTGCTAATCTGTGTCCACCTTCACGTTTTTTCCTTCCATGAGCGCTACTGACATTCAAAACCTGGGCCTGGTGCCCATGGTCATCGAGCAAAGCGGCCGCGGTGAACGCGCCTATGACATTTACTCGCGGCTGCTGCGCGAGCGGGTGATTTTTCTGGTCGGCGCCATCAACGATCAGATGGCCAATCTGGTCGTGGCGCAATTGCTGTTTCTCGAGTCGGAAAACCCCGACAAGGATATTTCGCTCTATATCAATTCGCCCGGCGGCTCGGTGTCTGCCGGCATGGCGATTTTCGACACCATGCAGTTCATCAAGCCCGACGTGTCCACCTTGTGCACCGGCATTGCCGCCAGCATGGGCGCCTTCCTGATGGCGGCCGGCGCAAAGGGCAAGCGCTATTCGCTGCCCAATTCGCGCATCATGATTCATCAACCCTCCGGAGGAGCGCAGGGTCAGGCGACCGACATCGAGATTCAGGCGCGCGAAATTCTCTATCTGCGCGAAAGACTCAACGGCATTCTTGCCGAGCGCACGGGCCAGGCGCTGGAAAAAATTGGCATCGACACGGAGCGCGACTTTTTCATGTCGGCCGACGAGGCCAAGGACTATGGCCTGATCGACGAAGTCATCTCCAAGCGCTCCTGATTCCGACCCTCAAAGTAGATACACGTCCATGGCTGAGAAAAAAACATCTTCCGGTGAAAAGACCCTGTACTGCTCGTTTTGCGGAAAGAGCCAGCACGAGGTCAAGAAACTCATCGCCGGCCCTTCGGTCTTTATCTGCGACGAGTGCATCGACCTGTGCAACGAGATCATTCGCGATGAAGTGACGGCGACGGACGCCAGCGGCAAGGTGGTGAACTCCGATTTGCCGACGCCGTCTGAAATCAAGGCCATTCTCGATCAGTATGTGATCGGGCAGGAGACGGCCAAACGCATTCTGGCCGTCGCGGTATACAACCACTACAAACGGCTCAAGCACATCGGCCAGACCAGCGAGGTCGAGCTGGCCAAGAGCAACATTCTTCTGGTGGGGCCTACGGGTTCCGGCAAGACCCTGCTGGCGCAGACGCTGGCCCGCTTGCTCAACGTGCCCTTTGTCATCGCCGACGCCACCACGCTGACCGAAGCCGGTTATGTGGGCGAAGACGTCGAGAACATCATTCAAAAGCTGCTGCAGAACTGCAACTACGAAATCGAGCGGGCGCAGCGCGGCATCGTCTACATCGACGAGATCGACAAGATCTCCCGCAAATCGGACAACCCCAGCATCACGCGGGATGTGTCGGGCGAGGGCGTGCAGCAGGCTTTGCTCAAACTCATCGAAGGCACGATGGCCTCGGTGCCGCCGCAAGGCGGGCGCAAGCATCCCAATCAAGATTTCATCCAGGTCGATACGACCAATATTCTGTTCATCTGCGGCGGGGCGTTCGACGGTCTGGAAAGGGTGATCCGCAATCGTTCCGAGAAGTCAGGCATCGGTTTTTCGGCCACGGTCAAGACTCAGTCTGAGCGCAGCGTCTCCGAGACCTTTCTTCAGGTCCAGCCGGACGATCTCGTCAAGTTCGGCCTGATTCCCGAACTGGTGGGCCGTCTGCCGGTGGTGGCTGCACTCGAAGAACTTGACGAGCCCGCGCTGATCGAAATTCTCACGGCGCCCAAGAATTCGCTGGTCAAGCAGTACCAGAAGCTGTTCGAGATGGATGGCATCAAGCTGGAGTTTCGTCCCGCCGCGCTCGATGCAATTGCGCACAAGGCGCTAGAGCGCAAGACTGGCGCCCGCGGGCTGCGCTCCATCGTTGAGCAGGCTTTGCTTGATCTCATGTTCGACCTGCCCAATGCGCAAGGCGTGGCGAGCGTCGTCGTTGACGAAAACGTGATTACTTCAGGCGCCAAGCCGCTGCTCATCTACCAGGATGCGGCAAAGGCGTCCTGATCCTGACGGCAGCCAGCCGGCGGTTGCAAGCGCAGGAGGTTGCCAGCATCGCCTGCTTGCAAATTCAGCCTGAGTCCCCATCTGCACACCAACTTATTTTCGGGTGACCTACATGTCCGATACCCCTGAGCAAAACACCGACCTCACTGCGCTGCCGCTGCTGCCTTTGCGCGATGTGGTCGTTTTTCCCCACATGGTGATTCCCTTGTTTGTGGGGCGTCCCAAGTCGATCAAGGCGCTGGAATCGGCCATGGAAAGCGGCAAGCAGATCATGCTGGTCGCGCAGAAGGCCGCGGCCAAAGATGAGCCCAAGCCCGACGATCTGTTCGATGTGGGCTGTCTTTCGAGCATTTTGCAGATGCTCAAGCTGCCTGACGGCACGGTCAAGGTGCTGGTTGAAGGCGCGCAGCGGGCCAGCGCCCTGAACATCAGGGACAACGGCGACTACTTCGCCTGCGAGGCTGTGCCTATCGAATCCAGTTCGGAAACCAGCGCGGAATCCGAAGCGATGCGACGCGCGGTGGTGGCGCAATTCGACCAGTATGTGAAACTGAACAAAAAAATCCCGCCTGAAATTCTCACCTCGATTTCCGGCATTGATGATCCGGGCCGTCTGGCTGACACCATCGCCGCGCATCTTCCGCTCAAGCTGGAACAGAAACAATCTGTGCTCGATCTGCACGATGTGCATGCCCGTCTGGAAAATTTGCTTGAACAGCTCGAACGCGAAGTCGGCATTCTTCAAGTCGAAAAACGCATTCGCGGTCGGGTGCGCCGCCAGATGGAAAAAAGCCAGCGCGAGTACTACCTGAACGAACAGGTCAAGGCCATCCAGAAAGAGTTGGGCGAGGGTGAAGACGGCGCGGACATCGAAGAGATCGAGAAAAAGATCAAGGCCGCGCGCATGCCCAAGGACGCCAAGAAGAAGGCCGAAGGCGAACTCAAAAAACTCAAGCTCATGTCACCGATGTCGGCGGAAGCCACGGTGGTGCGCAACTACCTCGACGTGCTGATCAGTCTGCCTTGGGCCAAGAAAAGCAAGGTTCGCCACGATCTGGCATTTGCCGAGGCGGTGCTGGAGGAAGATCACTACGGTCTCGAAAAGGTCAAGGAACGCATCCTGGAATATCTCGCGGTTCAACAGCGCGTAGACAAGGTCAAGGCGCCGATTCTTTGCCTGGTCGGCCCTCCGGGGGTGGGCAAGACCTCGCTAGGTCAATCCATCGCTCGCGCGACGGGGCGCAAGTTCGTGCGCATGGCCCTGGGCGGCGTGCGGGACGAGGCCGAGATTCGTGGCCATCGTCGCACCTACATTGGCGCCATGCCCGGCAAGATCCTGCAGAGCCTGAACAAAGTGGCGGTTCGCAACCCTCTGTTCCTGCTCGACGAGGTGGACAAGCTTGGCATGGATTTCCGCGGCGATCCGTCCTCTGCCTTGCTGGAAGTGCTCGATCCCGAGCAGAACCACACCTTCAGCGATCACTACGTCGAGGTTGATTTCGACCTGTCCGATGTGATGTTTGTCGCCACCTCGAATTCGCTCAACATTCCCCCGGCGCTGCTCGACCGGATGGAGGTCATTCGTCTGGCCGGCTACACCGAGGATGAAAAGGTCAGCATCGCCCAGCGTTATCTCCTGCCCAAGCAGATGAAGAACAACGGGGTGGAGAAAGACGAGCTCGAAGTCACGGAAAGCGCCATTCGAGGCCTGATTCGCTACTACACGCGCGAGGCTGGGGTGCGCTCGCTGGAGCGTGAGATTTCGCGCATCTGCCGCAAAGCTGTCAAAGGACGCTTGCTGAAAACCTACACCGATCAGGTCGTGGTTACCGAAGACAACCTTCACGACTTCATTGGCGTGAGGCGTTTCAACTTCGGCATCGCCGAAAAGCAAAGTCAAGTCGGTCAGGTGGTCGGCTTGGCCTGGACCGAAGTCGGCGGAGATTTGTTGACCATCGAGGCGACCGCCATGCCCGGAAAAGGCGCCATTCTGCGCACCGGATCTTTGGGCGACGTGATGAAAGAGTCGGTCGAGGCCGCTCGCACGGTGGTGCGGGTTCGCTCACGCCGCCTTGGCATCAAGGACGAGTTGTTCGAAAAGCGCGATCTGCACATTCACGTTCCTGAAGGCGCGACGCCCAAGGATGGTCCGAGCGCCGGTATTGCCATGACGACGGCGATCGTCTCCGCGATGACGGGCATTCCCGTCAAGGCTGAAATTGCCATGACCGGCGAAATCACCCTGCGGGGCGAGGTGCTTGGAATCGGCGGTCTGAAGGAGAAACTCCTCGCGGCGCTGCGAGGAGGGATCAAGACGGTGCTGATTCCCGAAGAAAACGTCAAGGATCTGCAGGAGATGCCCGAAAACGTGAAAGCCAATCTGAGCATCATTCCGGTGAAATGGATTGATCAGGTCCTGGACCTGGCGCTTGAGCGTGTTCCCGTAGCACTGGAAGACGAAATTCCCGCCAAGGCCATTGAAGTGCCAGGAGCGTCAGTGGATGCGCCGGTTTCTGAGACTGCGCGTCACTGAACGGTTCACCAAAAGCTCAATGAAATAGCGCTTGCATAAGCGAAAAAAATCGGTATAGAATGCTGGTTTGCTTTCGGGGGTATAGCTCAGCTGGGAGAGCGCTTGCATGGCATGCAAGAGGTCAGCGGTT